>CAMDWQ010000001.1 GCA_945877765.1 Candidatus Omnitrophota bacterium
GCCATCAAAAAATTGAAGCAGTACTCAACAATGTCCCATTCAAAGATGGGATGATGGTGAAAAAAGAAGTAGAGTTGGTGCAGGTCTAAAAAGATGCCGGAAGGATACGCAGTGCCAGGAACTCAGACCACAACATTTGACAGTATCTCGCGACGGTCTGATGGATTCTATACTCATTCATCACCGCACCTGCCATTCGGACTGTTGAGACTTCTACTTTTTTTCCTTCTTTTCGGACTTCCGACAAGAGAAGGCTCTCGTATTTTTGCTGGTTTGTTTTTTCAGTAACAATCGGAGCCAGAACAATATAGGAATAACCCTTATCTTTCATGAGCGCCTCTAAATGGCGCGTATGATAGCCGCCGGTAATGAGGAGCGCTGCCTTTGGCAATGAATCCGCTTTTTCGGTCGCCAATCCATTTTCCATAATTTTTTCAATATTTTTCATAAAAGCAAAATCTCTTTGATTGACGGACTCATAAAAGTCTTCGAGAGCCTTTCTTCCATCTTCCAAAATATTTTGATAAGCGATGACGTCGTCGAAATACTCAAGCTCCATGAGTTTCCTATTTACAAAAGCTTGGTACGAAATCGTCGAGAAGTCCGGCTGATTCGCCTTAAAAAAATCAAAATCCTTCGTGGTCATTTGGATCCGGTAGGCTGCGCTAAGGACACCCAGATAACGATCGATGGCGCGAATGAGCAAGGCATCCGCGTTGCCCGAGGAAATCTCCAAATAAACCCTATCCTCCAGCATTTCCCATTCCTCCTGAATTTGATTCAAATCGATCGCCGAGAATTCCTTTAAATACTCTCTGTGCTTCAGGAGATTGGGATATTTTTCAGCAGGAAGGTCTTTGTCTTTAATAAGCATAGCCTGTTCCAAGTTGGCCAGGTTAAAATCGATTTTAGTTTCTTTTTCTTGGACAGCTTTAAGCGCTTGGATGGCTGGAAAGGGAGAAAGGTTGATCTGTTTATCTTCCGCAAGAAAACACAGAGCTTTAAAATTTAGTGCGAGACTATCCTTTTTGCGATCTCTTTCATACTTCAAAAGCTCTGCTGGGTAGAGCTTCCCTTTTAGTTTCTCCAGCGCATTTTGAATATCTTCCAAGTATTCAAGGATTCTTTCTCTTTTCTTACAAAGCTTAGAATAGCTCTCCACACTCTCTTGATAGAGCGCCATGTCTTCGATGCCCTGAATCTTCATCTTGTGGTCTGAGACCAAGTTTAAATATTCTTCCCCCGCAAGCTTTCCTTCCATGAGAAGTTTTTTAGCTGTCTGCTGGATATTAGGGGCGGGAGCCAATGTCTTTAATGTATCCAGAGTTCCGTCAGTGGCGCCCCCCTCCACCAATACAAGGCGTATTTGGTACCTCTTTATAATCTCATCAACAGTTTTAGAAAGATTTTCCTGGCCTGAAAGGTTTGAGTGGGCATCTTGGATATGAATAATTAAAGGTTTGCCGGCTTGGCCTGTGTGAATATCCTTTAAAAAGGAAAAATGATTGGGGACTTGAAATATCGAGGGATCTTTAGATGTTTCTTCAATGGAGTCCTTAAGAATTCCCGCCGTGAGAGGGCCTTCATAGGGCGCAGAATAAGCGGCTTCTTGGCATAGCATAGCCACTACCAATAAAAAGCAAATAGGTCTTTTTAAAACCCTAGTGAATCGTGGCACGATACCCCTCTCTTGAGCTAAGTATGGTTTATTGCTTGGGCGTTATCAAGGCCTAGAGAGCTATCGCTTAAATAACGCTAAGATTATTGAAAATTGCTAGGGAGAAGATTATGCCAGGCTGCTCTGTCGCCATTCATCCAGCCTCACAGGCAAAAACAGGCGCAAAAACGCAGAGAACCAAAATAAATTATTTACGGTTACGGTTTTTGATCGCGCGGTCTATTTCGCGGCGGGTATCGCCTTTTTTGATTTCTGCTCGCTTGTCGTGGTGTTTTTTGCCTTTGGCTAAAGCGATTTCCGCTTTGGCGATACCGAAGGGGTTCCAGTACAGCTTCAGAGGGATCAGCGCCACACCCTTTTCTTTCACCTTGGAATGAATTTTTTCAAGCTGTGAGCGATGCAGGAGAAGTTTTCGGGGCTTGTTCGGATCTGGCGGATTGTTTGAGTGGGCCTTTTCGTAAGGCGCTATGTAAAAATTGTAGATAAAGAGCTCCCCTTTTTCAAAGCGCGCGAAACTTCCCGCCAGGCTCGACTTGGCATCGCGCAGAGACTTGACTTCGGCACCCGTTAGGACAATCCCGGCCTCAATCGACTCAAGAATAAAATAATCTCTCCTAGCCTCATGATGAGTTGCGATTAGGGGATCTGGCTTTTTTTCATCCTTTTTGCTCTTCATAATGGCTTATCATATCATATTTTTTCAAGCGAAGACTCGAAACGTTGACACCCCACATGCCATTGGGTATAGTGGTCCTAAAGATTTCAACAATGACTCTACCTCTCTCACAAAAAAAGTTTTTTTTATTGCTTCTGGCGAGTCTGTTTAGCCTTCACAGCCCTGTCTTTGGGTCACCCGTAGTCTCGCCCGATATTCGCACTGTTTCTGATTCAAAAATCGAGCAGCTAGAGCAACTGCATCAGACCGCTGAAAGTTATATTTTAAAGAATGAGTTTGGCTTGGCCATTCAGACTTACAACGACATCCTTCTGAGTGAGCCTGATGACGAGACCGCGTACACGGGGCTTGGGCAATGTTACCTCGTCCTTGGAGATTTTTCTCGTGCAAGAAACGCCTACCTCAACGCCCTGCATATCAATCCCGACAACGAGACTGCGCTTCTAGGCATTGAGAAAATTCAAGATCCAGACAAATTTAATTTTACCGAAGAACAGGCTGTCCAGCCACCTGTCCGCACGGGGGATGGGCTGCCCAATCCCCCCACGGCAATTCAAAGCGCTCCCGCGCAAAAGGTGGAAGCTTTTTATTTGGGCGCAAAAAAAACCATGGCCCCCTATTCCGTCCCCCTTCCAGAGCCAATTAAAAATCTAAGCCGTGAGCAGTTAATTCAGGTCGCCTTGAAAAATGCTGGTTTCTACCGAGGTCCTGTTGATGGGCTGCTGGGCAATGCAACTCGCAAAGCCGTGAAAGATTTTCAGAAAAAATATGATGTGGCTGTGGATGGAAGGGTTGGTCCGAAAACATGGGAACTCCTACAACCCTTTATCAATCAAAATAGTTTTGACGAAAATATATTAAAAAACAACACTAGCGTCTAGCGCCCCTTTTCACCTGGCTTGCGCCGACTCTCCTTATCCACAAACAAATCCTTATCTGCCTCCTCAAGAAGTTTCTGAGGATTTTCGGGGTGCTTCGAATTAATCTTTGGGTCAAACGTGGCAATACCAATGCTGATAGAGGAATCTTGCAATCCGGGCTCCTGGAGATTACGTGCCATTTGGTGATAAGCCTCGCGTAGACGCTCACGATAGGCCTTTGCCTCTTCGTGCCCAGAATGCCACAAAAGCACAAAAAACTCATCGCCGCCATAACGCGCTACCACATCATATCCGCGCGCCGTTTGCTTCAGCACTGCCCCCGCACGCCGAATCATTTCATTTCCGGTCTCGTGGCCCAGAGTATCATTAATTTTTTTAAAACGATCAAGATCCGTCATTACTATTGATAGCGCGCTTTTGTTTTTTTTGGAGGCTTTCCACTCCCCATCCAATCGTCCGCGCAGAAAATCATAGTTGTAAAGGCCCGTTAATTTATCGTGAACAATTTTTGTTTCGAGCCCCTTATTTTCAAGAAACAGTTTGACTGAATTTAAAATCACCCCGAGTACTAAGGACAGAAAAGGCCCCATGAATAAAATAAATGGTTCCAAGACATAATCGCGCGCAAGCAGCGATTGCGTTCCAAGGAAAATACCAAAAAAAGCCAACAAGAAAGCCGCGATGCCGATCCAGACGCGGTTTAAAATAAAAAAAACAAGCACCAATAAGCCCAGCAGCCAGGAAAATGTAAAAGTAAAATTCGAGGAGACAAAAATTAAATTGCGGCCCGTCAAAATCGAAAGAAGTTCATTGGCGTGCAGGGCAATTCCGGACATCGCTCCCAGCGGGGTTGGGTGACGGTCGGAAAAAAGAGACGACGTTAATCCCACTAGGACTATTTTTTTGCTAACGTCTTGCGGGCTCAGCTTTCCTTTCACCACCTGCCAGGCGGGAATTTGCTTAAAATCAGATTCGATCGCCGTATAATTAATAAAATAACTGCCCTCGGGGCTAACGGGAATCCCGATGGCCGGATTACCGACTGTCGCCAGCCCCGAAGCCCTATCAAATTTTGCATCATTTTCCTTTGCTGGCCCCCAAGCCGCAGCCGCAACCTCCAAAGGAAATGAACTTTCAAACTGGGAAGAGCTTTCATAGGGCCTTAAAAGATAAGATCGCCGGATAACCAAATCAGAATCAATAATTTTTTCCAGATACCCATACCGCGAAACTGCCTCGGCGATAAGAGGGGTTGGTCGGATCACTTGGTTGTCTTTAGTGAACGTGTCGCCTATCACCACGTTGCCTTGTGCGCGCATAGCAGCAGCCAATAATCGACTCGACTCAATATCCCCGGTTTCTAAACCGGTAAAGGATACATTAAGCCCCACCACGGCCGCGCCTGCCTCCGTCAATCGATCCAGCATCTGCGCAAAAATTGTGCGAGACCAAGGCCAGCGGGAGTCAAGCTTTTGACAAGATTCCTCATCAATAGTAACCATCACGATTGATTTTATTTTTTCGGAAGGAGTTTGAGACCAGCGCCGGATGCGAAAGAATACATCCCGCGTCTGGAGAGAGCTTTTCTGTAAAAACTCAGAGGTGCCGTAGTAACCTGACAGAGCGGCAAAAAAAATACAAAATAATAGAAAAGCTACGGCCGGGTAAAGATATTTTTTCATGACTCTAAAAAAATTTGCGGAAGGAGGGATTCGAACCCTCAATCCTTTCGGCACTAGCTTCTGAGACTAGCGCGTATGCCAGTTCCGCCACTTCCGCTTTAATTTTAGGCCTCAAAGGGCAAATCAATTTAGGCTGGATTGAGCCGCAGGTTTATCTTTGCTCTCGGTATATTGACTGCTCATCTTTCGTATCCAAGAAGCGCCCGCATCCTCGAGCGCGGACTTAATGGTGCTGCCACCGGGCGCTTGCGCCTGCACGGCAGGTGCTGGCTGGAAAAGCGGCCTTAGAATCAAATCCAGGGTGGTTGTTTTCTTTGGGTTGACTTGCGCCGTTAAGAAGGCCGGGTCAAAACCATTTTTGGTAACTTTTATTCCGTAGCTTCCCGCATCAAGATCCTTAGCCCCATACTCCCCGTTGCCCCGCGTCAGAGCGGCATTGACCAGCACGTTTTGTGAGTTAAAAATTTGCACATAAGCGCCGTTGAGCGGCTGATTATCCGTGGTCACATTCAAAATAATATTTCCGGGAGAGTTTTCTGTGAACATGTTTTTCTTCACATTGTAAACACCCAAGACCAAGGTGGCTAAACCCGCCAGAATGGCAATGCTCACCTGCAGTCTCTTCAAAAAAAGATCTTGTTTACTCTCACCGTCTGACATGGTCAATATCCTTCAACAAACCTAAATGCGTTGATCGATTGGGACGTACACCTGATTGGACTTGCCCGTATAAAATGAAACCGGCCGAATCAGGCGGTTGTTAGCGTATTGCTCCAAAATATGCGCTGTCCACCCTGCCACGCGGCTAATGGCAAACATCGGCGTAAATAAATCTATCGGGATGCCGATCGTGCACAAAACAGAGGCGGAATAAAAATCAACATTGCAATAAAGCTTTTTCTTCTCCCAGACGGTTTTCTCCATTTTTTCAGAGATTGCATACCACTTGGCTTGCTCAGGATTATTTTCGGCCAACGTGCGTGCCATGTTTTTTAAGTCATGCGCTCTTGGGTCCGGGCCCTTATAAATGCGGTGTCCAAAACCCATCAGCTTTTTCTTATTTTTAAGCGCGTCATCGACATAAGACTCAACATTATTTACATCGCCCACCGCGATAATACTTTCCATGGCCCTGCTATTGGCCGACCCATGCAAATCGCCTTTGAGGGTCCCAATGGCAGAGGTAACCGCCGAATAGATATCCGAAAGTGTTGAAGCGGTAATACGTGCGGCAAAGGTTGAAGCGTTTAAATCATGCTCCGTCAAAAGAATGAAATATTTACCCAGCATTTTGACTTCAATGGGAGTTGCTTCTTTTCCCTTAAGCATATAAAGAAAGTTGGCCGCGGTGCTGATCGCAGGGTCTGTTTTGGGGTGAACCAACGGCAACCCCTTACGAATACGATCAAAATAAGCCACGATGGCAGGGACACGCGCTAATAAACGGTGCGCTTTCCGGATATTGGCTTCAGGGGATTTGTCATCCGCTTCCGCGTCAAAAAACGACAAGAGCGACACTCCGCTGCGAAGCGCGGCCATCGGATGTATGTTTTTTGGAAAAAGTTCAAGCAGCCGGACAAGCTCCGCGGGCAACTCACGCAGTGACGCAACACTCTGATTAAACTCCGCAAGTTCCTTAGCGCTAGGGAACTTACCAAAATATAAGAGAAAGGCTGTCTCTTCGAAAGAGGCGTGTTCGACCAAGTCGTGGATGTCATAGCCACGGTAGGAAAGTTTCGAGTTTTTTCCGTCGATGAGACACATGGCGCTCTCAGCCGCAACAATATCCTGAAGACCCTCTGAAAAAGTGCTCGCTGAAGTATTCACTCGACCCTAGTTCTCTCCCTTTGAAACAGTCTGCGTCTCATCAAGTTGCTGCATTAAGCGATCAATCAGTACTGGTGTATAAATATAAGAAACCGTGCTTAAGGCTATCACGCCAAGCGATAACAGAATTTTGATATTTCTTTTGAAGCTTGGGCAATACCACACAAGAGGCAATGCAAACGGCCCCACTAGCAACAATGCCCAAACCACCGTGCCTCGCCGACGATACCAAGGCGCTTTTTCATGCGAAACGGACTTATCATTTTCAGACATTCCCTGCTCCGAGTTACTTAAGATAAGAACTCTCTGTTTTTTGGACGACCACTTTCTTGGAATCTAGCGCGCTATTGAGCTTTTCTTCAAGCTCACGCTTTTCGGCTTCTGCTTGAGCTAGAGCTTCCTGTTGCTGGCTTAGCGCTTGTCTGAGCCTTTCTGTTTCAGCTGCTTGCGCTGCTTGGGCATTCTGGGATTGCACAAGATTCGCCGACGAGGGTTCCGATGCGCGCACTTCCTGCCTTCTTGGAGCCGTTGAGCAACCAAATAAACCCGCAGCCATGACAACCAAAACGAACCCAAGACCCGCTTTTTTTTGCATCTAAAATCTCCTCAATTTGCTCGTGATTTTTAAGAATAAACCCTGTAATCCATATCTGGAAAAAGATTGTCAATAGATTCTATTCTGTCGAGGTCCTGTGTGTCTATAGAATTTTTACTCACACCCTGCCAAAGCCGCTCAAATCGGCTGAGATGATCTTTGGTTCGATTCTGGGCATATTCCGTGTGAGTTCCTGTTTTCATAATGAAGGCCCAGTCGCTGGACTGCGCCAAAAGCAGCTCGCGCGCCATTTGATTGAGCGCTCGGCGCTTGGCGCCGTCTGCCGATGGGTTTTGCGAAGTCGCCTCAATCATGCGCTCTGACGCCTTATGCAGGTGACGGTAAATCCAATCATTGGAGGCATTCAACCATACTTCCGAATAGCCTTTGTAACCCCAGCTGGATAAGGTTGGGGTAATGACTTGGTTTCTTGGATTTACTTTCAAAAAGCCAAGCGGGGTGATCGTTTTAAAAATATCTTGATCGTGATGTATTTTACGAAATAAAAACTCAAGCCACTGCGGCCCCTCAAACCACCAATGCCCATAAAGCTCCGCATCGTAAGGCGAAACAATCACGGGAGCCTGCCCCATCAAACCATTTAAATATTGAATTTGCTTCGCCCGATTAAATACAAAATTTCCCGCATGCTCAGCTGCTTTTTCACGCGCCGCAAACGGATCGTAGGGCTCCTTGGCGTCACTGCCGGTAATACGGTAGTATTTGACGCCCGTATTGATTCTTGAACCGTCGCCGTTGACATACGGTTTAATATAGTCATAATCCAAATCAAAACCAACGTCGCGATAAAAATCACGGTAAGAAGCATCTCCCGGGTACCCTTCCTCCGCACTCCATACGCTTTTTGATGATTCGATATCCCGGGCAAACGCCGCAACACCCGACTTGCAATAGACCGGCGCGTAAACCCCGTATTTGGGCCGGGGTGTGCCAAAAAGTACCGCGTGTGTATCTGTGATGAAAAAATGAATCCCTTCCTCTTTGAGGTATTCGTCCACACCGGGATAATAGCCGCATTCCGGAAGCCAGATCCCTCGCGGCCGCCGCCCCAAGAGGCGCTCATGCGTTTTGGCCGCCACGCGGATTTGTGCGCGAACCGCCTGCGGCTGAACTTGCATTAGCGGCATGAAGCCATGCGTCGCGCCGCAGGTAATAATTTCCAGTTTTCCCATTTCCCAGAATTCACGAAAAGCGCCAGCTAAATTGCGACCATACTGATTAAAAATATCACGTGCCTCCCAAAAAAGACCGTGATACATTTTTGCCAGCGTATAAAAACGCTCATCACCGCGTGTACGGACCATCTCTTTTTCGCAAAGTTCAATGAGGCGGTCAAGATGCCGCACGTATCTTCCTTGTAAAAGCTCGTCAGCCATCATCGAAAGCAGTGTCGGCGTCAATGACATCGTCAGTTGGAAATCAACACCATCGCGCACAAGCGCACGGAATGCCTTTATCAGCGGAATATAAGTCTCGGTGATCGCCTCGTAAAACCATTCCTCTTCAAGAAAACGCTCGTGTTCGGGGTGACGGATATAAGGCAAGTGCGCGTGAAGAACAACGGAAAGATAACCTAGTGGCAACTTAAAATTTCCTTACAATTTTTGAGGCGGAACTGCCGCTTTGGAAAGTTTAGGTGAGTTTTCGGAGGCAAGCGAGTGTCTCACGCGTCTTTCAATCAATTTGCGAACCTCCATGGAACTTCCGGCGCTCTCAAAACCCCCGATAACTCCCAAGAGTTTAAAGTACATTTCATCCGGCATCAGCCATTCCTCGTCGAGGGCATCCGAAATTCCAAAGGATGGCGTTTGAACAACATTAGAGCGTACCAAAGGAAAAAAACGTCCGCCGCGGGCCACAATGCCAATCTCAGCCATCCACTGACGATCCGGCCGTCCGGTGTCAATATACCAGTTGCTATTGAGATGCTCGATTTGAATATCAAAATAAATTTCCGATATGCCCCCCGAAAGCCCTGTCACGTCATAAACACGCAACACTATTTTTTCGCGCTCAAGCCCATTCATTGAAAGCTCGTGCATCACTTGGGCTTCACGACCCGGCGTGACCTCCCAATAACCAAAAAGCCACCAGGGGTCCCGCACCAAAAGAACCAATTTATCCTCTGCATAATACGCGGGAAGCCGGTTGTCTGGGGAATCAAAAGCCTGCGCGGTTGACTGCTGTTCAGCCTCACTTGCTTTGATAATTTTTGAAAAATATTTTTTTAAGACCAGCTTTTCTTTGGGTATTTTGGGCGAAATTCGCCGCCGAGTGAGTTGTTTTTTAGGAATCGAGGCGATTTTTTTTATGACTTTCCGCATAGCTTTGAAAGAGGATTTCAGAGCCTTCTTAGCTTTCTCTACCTTTTTTCCAGTCGCTTTCTTTTTCATGATTTTAGCCTGTTAATATAGTATAGCATAAATAGGCAAAAAATGGTTGGATTTTAAAAAAGTTCGAGGGCTAGGATAAACGGGAGATCAGCACGATGCCTCCCGGGCCTTCCAGCACGGTCATTTTAAGCTTCTGCGCGCTGAGCTTGAGATCATTTAAGTCTTGGGGCCGGACAAAGCAATAGAAGTTTTTTTCATCCACAGCCCTATTTTCAAATTCAGCGACTGTCTCCAAATAATTAACTTTTCTTTCAAAATAAAACACAGCGGCCGGCTGTTCGTGGTAACGATACAAAGAAACGGTTCCCCCTTCAGGCACCGTCCGGCGAACCAGCGACGCAGAATCCTTGATGGGCTTGCTGTATTCCATGAGGAGAAGGTGCGAGTAAGCCTCGTGTGTGAAAAGGACTGCCAAAAAATGAGCTTTGCCCACAACGCTCTTTTCTCTGTAAATATTTTTGAAAAATAATAAGCCACTGTCAGTGACAACGCGGGGTACACCGGCAAAATGTACCAGCCAAGCTTTGCTTGAACCAGCGTAAATACGGAAAAAATTAAAAAAATCCATGTCGCTAGAAAGACGCTCTCCTCGTTTTTTGTTTTAAGAGCCTTCCATAAAAAAAGGGGCGCGGAAACGATACCCACCAAAATCCAAGGACGGAACTTATTGATTACCACACGGATGTAGTAATACCAGTTTCCCTGATGGCCATCAAGCACCGTCACCGCGCGCCGAAAAACCTGATTCATCACTGAATTCTGAAAAAAAAGTTCATAGTGAGTAATGGTTTGGTAGAAGTACCAGGGCAACACCACCATCAACGCAAGCACAACGCCAATCCAGTAAGAAGGCCGCCGCAAAATATCAAGACGATTGGACTGCCAGCAGTAAACCCAGATCACGGGAAAAATAAGCAGCCCCGCAAAACTCTTGGTCATCACGGCCAGGCCGATGAAAATTCCCGAGAAAATCAGATAGTGATTTTTGGACCTGCCCAGCCAAAAAAAAATAAAAAGCTAGCACCATAAAAAAAGTCAGGGGCGCATCCGTCATGCCAAAACGCGCAAAGCGCAAGAAATGAGACGAGCTTAGGAGCACCAGCGCTCCGCAAAACCCGGTCCAGCGGTTAAAAAGCGCGCGTCCCAAAAGATAAGTCACGAACACCGTCCCTGCGCCGCAAACGGCTGAAAAGAAACGGGCAGAAAACTCGCTAATACCGATTAGTTGGTAAAAAAAGGCGGTCGCCCAAAACACCAAGGGAGGTTTTTCAAACCAGAGGGCGCCGGTGTAGGTTAAATCCAGCCACTGACCAGATCTCAAAAGCTCACGGGAAACAACCGCGTAATAAGCCTCATCCCAGCTGGCTAAAGAGCCCGCGCCAAGCTTATAAAAAAGGAAAATTAACGTCAGTGGCGCTAAAAAAAGGAGGTCTCGTACAGTCTCGTTTTTGGGCGAGAGAAGCGAAGGCAAACTAGAAAATGAAGACGCCTGCTGCCACGACCGTGGTATAACCGCCCTTTTCAACCATGGCGGACTGTGTAACGTTGGTCGTCTTTACGATTTTATCGGAAATCCGGAAAATTTCTTCTTTTTCATCCCAACTCTTATCTTCATCGATATCCAAACCGAGAGTCGATGCTAACATCGCCGCAGCCAGATCTTCTGCCGTATCCCCTGCTTCTTTTTCGGTCTGTCCGTAGGCATAATGCTCGGAGAGATAGCCATAAGTGTTGGGGTCGGATGGGATCGCACAACCGATAGATGCCGCAATCAGACGCCTAGCCTCATTCGAAGAGGTGCGCGCGGTTACCGCAAACGTAATCATGCCGGGGTAAATATATTTCTGGCCTTCATTTTTAGAAATAAGTTCGCAATTGGGCGGAAAAATGCTCGAGACGTGAACAATATTGCACTTTTCGATTCCCGCATCGCGCAATGCAAGCTCAAAAGAGCGTAGCTCGTGTTTATGAGAGCCTACGCCCTTGGTAAAAAACATTTTTTTGGGGACTAAAAGTTGCTGACCCGTACTCAGATGATCCTGAAGGGATGGCGTTTGCGCCTGACCGTTTGCTTGAGCTGAACCCATTGCGATTTATTCCTCCTAGAAAAACAAATTAAAAAAGCTACGGCTTTACTATACTGGATTGCATCGGGAAGTCAAGTTTTCACACATTGACTTCGGACTTTACGTTTGTTAGGCTGGTTTCACTATGAAATGTGATACCTGCGGAAAAGAAACGCCCCAAGTTCAGCGCGTCATTGTCGACGCCGGCTACGACCGCGTGTTGGCCAAACCTCTCTACAATTGCCCCGACTGCTATACCAAAAAAGAAAACGCTAAGAAAAAAAATCCTGACGTCAAATAACCGGCGATGCCCACTCCGGCGAGCTGTATCTTTCTTTTTCTTTAAGACGAATTAAATCTATTTCCCCTGTGGTAAATAGTTGAGGCTCAAAATCAATTTTCCATTGCCGCCTGAAACCCTTTAAGATTTTATCGGTTAACATTTCTCGAGAGTCTGGCAAAAAAACAGCTGACTGATGAAGAATCACCCCCTCCTTACGCCTTTGGCTGGCCCCTACCACTTTTTTCCCGCCAATAAGAAGGTCGTAACAAGCCGGCTGCTCAAAACAAACTCTTTCCCCCACACCGCGCCCAGAAGGAATCGTCTTACAATCAGCGTAATCCAACTCCCGGTATACCTCTTTTAGGCCTAGACGAAGCGCTTCGTTTATTTTTAAATAAGACATTTTGACATCCGAGGGGAGCATTGGATCGCTATTTTTTAAAACGATAGAAAATGTCAAATCGTTGCCGTGAGACACAAGGCCTCCGCCCGTAATTCTGCGCACGATAGCCCCTACTTTCTTGCCATGGAATTTTTTTTCAGCTTGATGGATGTTTTGAAAATAGCCGATTGAGATTGAGGGGGTTTTCCAAAAATAGATTCTTAATACCGGAAGCGCTGAAGTTTCTTTTTGGGACTCCATCAAAAACTCATCAGCCGCCATGTTAAAAGTGGACGAATGAGCGGCATCTAGGATTAGGCGCATCTTCATACTAAATTGCTCGTCGCGGGAAAGTGCTAAGAATTTTTAAATCGTAGATTTGGTTGGCGAGCCGCGAGAACCTCATCCATGCGGCCAACGGGCGTCGTGTGAGGCGCCTCCAAGACAATGGCGGGGTCCTGCTCAATCTCTTTTTCTATTTTTTCAAGAATCTGCACAAATTCGTCCAGCGTTTCCTTGGATTCGGTTTCTGTGGGCTCAACCATCATAGCCTCCTCCACGATCAGAGGAAAATAAACCGTGGGGGCGTGAACTCCATAATCTAACAGCCGCTTGGCAATGTCCAACGCCCGCACCCCTTTTTTCTTCTGTCGGGTCGCTGCCATCACAAACTCGTGCATACAAATCCCGTCATAAGGAACGTCATACATCTTTTTTAAGCGTACACGTAAATAATTTGCATTAATGATTGCGTTTTCAGATACCGCCCGAAGACCCTCTTTTCCAAGGGCCTTGATATAGGCGTACGAACGGATAATGGCGCCAAAATTGCCATAAAAGGAGCGTAATTTGCCAATCGATTGCGGTGCCTGTTTTTCAAATAAAAATTTTTCTTTTTGTTTTAAGACTCTCGGAGACGGCAAAAAAGGAATTAAGTGCTTCTTGACGCCCACCGGGCCGGAACCTGGACCCCCCGAACCATGAGGAACTGCGAAAGTTTTGTGAAGATTCATGTGGACGATATCAAATCCCATGTCGCCCGGTCGGCAAATCCCCAAAAGCGCGTTCATATTGGCTCCGTCGTAGTAGACGAGCCCATCCACGGCGTGCACCGCTTTGGCAATTTCCAAAATATCTTCTTCAAAGAGGCCTAAGGTGTTGGGGTTGGTCATCATGAGGCACGCGACGCCCGAGTCCAATTTTGATTTCAAATCATCAAAATCCACGAGACCCTTGGCATTGGATTTCACGGTTACCACCTCGTAGCCACACAAAGCCGCAGTCGCCGGATTCGTGCCATGTGCCGAGTCAGGAATTAAAACTTTTGTTTTCTTGCTTCCCCTAGCACGGTGATAGGCTCCGGCAATCAGGAGGCCGCAGAGCTCTCCGTGCGCACCGGCCGCCGGCTGCAGAGTAAACTCATCCATGCCGGTGATCTCAGAAAGATATTCCTGCATTTCAAATAAAATTTTAAGCGCTCCCTGCGCCAGAGACTCCTCTTGATAGGGATGAATCAAAGAAAATGACGAGAGCGATGCGATGGCATCCAGGCACTTGGGGTTGTATTTCATCGTACAAGAACCTAGCGGATAGAAGTTCACGTCTACCGAAAAGTTTTTTTGCGACAGACCGGTAAAATGGCGAACCACTTCCAATTCAGACACTGACGGCAAATTAGCTTCTTTTTTTCTCAAAAAATCTTGCGGAATACTTTTTAGGTAAGTTTCCTCGTGCCCTTCTAAAGCGGGGAGCCATTCCGCGTGGTTACGTGAATGCCTTTCAAAAATAAGCGGAGTTCGGCTCCTGGTTTCGTTTTTTGATAAAACCTTTGCTTTTGAATCATTCATCAGTAAGTCCGTAATTCTATTGAGCGCTAATGGTGTACTCATGAAGCAGAGATTGCTTCTAGCAGTCTTTGCTGGTCCGAAGGAGTCCTATTTTCTGTTACCGCAAAAAGATAAGCTCCCGCTTGCTTAGGATAAAAAGCATTGAGCGCTAGCGGCCCCAGAATCTTATTCGCTTCCAAACTAGCCTTAAGATTTCCCGCGTCCTTTTCAAGGTGCAGAACAAACTCGTTAAAAAATGGTCTTCTTGAGAATTCCCGAACACCCTTTAATTTTAACAGGGCGTCATAAGTTTGGTGAGCATTTTTAAGGTTTAGAAGCGCTAGTTTCTTTAGGCCTTCTTTTCCCAAAAGAGAGAGATAGATTGCGCCCTTTAGAGCACAAAGAGAGTGGTTGGTGCAGATATTCGAGGTGGCTTTCTCACGACGGATATGTTGTTCGCGCGCTTGCAGTGTTAATACAAATGAGCGGCGGCCTACCTTATCCACGGTCATCCCCGCGATACGTCCCGGCATTTTTCTTAAAAAATCTTCCTTCACCGTAAAAAATCCAAAGTGAGGCCCGCCAAACGCTGTCGGATTTCCCAGCGGTTGACCCTCACCCACAGCAATGTCGGCACCGTATTCTCCTGGGGGCTCAAGAATTCCCAGGGATATGGGATTGACGCAGGCGATAAAAAGAGCTCCTGCTTTATGAGCTTCTTCGCCAATCGCACGCACATCCTCTAGCAGACCAAAAAAATTGGGGTGCTGAACCAGAACAGCTGCTGTATTTTCGTCGATGCTTTTTTTGAGAATTTCAAAATCAAGCACTCCGTCAGCGGCCATGGGAATCTCAACAATCTCAACATCCAGGCAAGAAGTGTAAGTTTTGACAACGGTTCGGTATTCGGGGTGGATTGTCACCGGCACCACAATTTTTTTACGGCCAGTCGAGCGAAGCGCCAGAAGTGCCGCTTCCGCCAAACCCGAAGCGCCGTCATACATCGAAGCGTTGGAATAATCCATTGCCGTCAACTCGCAGATCAGGCTTTGAAATTCGTAAATGCTTTGCAGTGTGCCTTGACTGGCCTCGCCTTGATAGGGCGTATAGGAGGTAATAAATTCTCCGCGGTGAGCAAGCGCATTGACGACTGTTGGCACGAAATGGTCGTAGTTACCGGCGCCCAAGTAGGAAGCATAATCATGAAAATTGATGTTCTCCCGCCCAATCTCTACCATTTCGCTTAAAAGTTCAAGCTCTGACTTCCCTTTGGGTAGACGAAGCTCGAAGTTTCTTAAGCTTTTGGGTACTTTGGCGACAAGATCCTCAAAACTCGAAACACCGATAGCTTCAAGCATCACTTTTTTATCGTTGTCGGTGTTTGAAATATATTGCATGTTTAGTGGTGAGAAGTATTTTTCGCGTTTTGATATTGAGCTTCTGTCAAAAGAGACTCCACCTCAAGCGGGTCGTCGCACTCAATTTCAAAAAGCCAGCCGTTTTCGTAAGGCGATTGATTGACGATCTCAGGTTTTTTGGATAACTCCTCGTTGATTTTGACAATTTTTCCGGCAACGGGAGCGTAGATATCAAAAGCGGCCTTGACCGACTCAATGACCATAGCGCTGTCTTTTCCCTTAACAGCCCGTCCAATTTTTGGAAGCTCAATAAAAACGATATCTGAAATTTCTTTTTGTGCGTGGTCCGTAATCCCCACCCGCGCGATCTTGCCCGTCAAATGGACCCACTCATGAGTTTCTGTATATCTTAGCTTTGAAGTATCCGCCATGGTTTCTCCTATTAAAACTTTTTATGTTTTGATGGTACAAAGGGCCTTTTAACAACTTGCGCCCCAACGCGCTGCCCGTGAATTTCAATCTCAATTAGCGTCCCTGGCAACTCAAAACCTTTAGCGACGTAACCCAGGCCAATGTTTCCGGCGACTGTCGGCGCGTAAGAGCCGCTAGTGACCGCTCCAATTTCCTGTCCCGCACCAAATATCTTGTAGTGATCCCGCGCGATCCGTTTATCCAGCATTTTAAAGGCTGCGATTTTACGCGTCACGCCATTTTTTTTCTGCTCTAAGAGCGGTTCAGAGCCAAAAAATCCGCCGGCCTTTTCAAAAGAAACGGCAAAACCAAGTCCCGCCTCAAGCGGCGTAGTCGTTGAATCCATATCGCTGCCGCATAGGAGATTTCCCGCTTCCAAGCGCAGTGTATTCCGCGCTCCCAACCCCGCAGGTAAAACACCCAGGGACAAGCCGTCCGATAAAAGTTTGTGCCAAATCTTAAGCGATAGATCGTTGGAAGAAAAAATCTCAAAGCCATCCTCGCCCGTATACCCGCTTCGCGAAATCCAGACCGGTTCACCGAGAAAGTTTTCCTGTCTAAAGGAGTAATAGGGCATATTTTTTACAGCAAATGAGAAAAGAGCCTCTAATATTGCTTCCGCTTTTGGGCCCTGGGCCGCAATACAAGCTGTGCGGCTACTCTGATCTGTCAGCGTGATTCCCGGCATTGCGGCAGCAGAAAGCGCTTCAAAATCACCCTCGATGTTCGCCGCGTTGACAATCAAATAAAAATCTTCGGCGCTTTCACAATACACAAGAATATCATCCAAGATACCGCCATCTTTGTTGCATAAAAGATTATAAAGAATCCGCCCGGGCTTTACTTTACCAAGATCATTGGTAAGGCGGTGCTGGAGAAACTCAAATGCTCCCTTGCCCTGCACCCGAATCTCCCCCAGATGAGAGACATCAAAAATCGCGCAAGATTGACGAGTCCATTGATGCTCAGAAAGGATGCTGGTGTAATAAACCGGCAGTGACCACCCTCCAAAACCCACCATTTTTCCACCGAGACGGACATGCTCATCGTAAAGGGGTGTTTTTTTTAATTTTTCAGCTAGATCCAAGGTGGTCATTCTTTTTGTTGGAGAGGGTCCGGTTTTGTTTAGAGTCTAATTGAATTATCGCGTTAGGTTAGCATAAAAAATATTTGAAATCTATATGTTTCAGGAACGCTTTTGCCAGGCAATCGGTTTTGCAGTCGAGCTTAATGTAAGGAAACAGGCCCAAATTTTTGACCTGTCCTAATTTCTCAATGACTTCGGGATTGGTTTGCTCTGGCACGGACAGCCTGCCCCCTGCCGTTCGGTTAAACACGACGCCCAAGGGCCGAACCTTTCGATGCCGCAGTGCTTCAAGACTTAAAAGCGAGTGATTGATAGCCCCCAGCCCTGAGCGAGAAACCAGCACCGTCTCTGCCCCTATCTCCTTGATAAGGTCCACCACAAAAAAACGTTCGGTCAGGGGCACCAAAAGACCGCCGCAACCCTCCACCACGAGCGTGTCGTATTTTTTTTTCTTAAAATAATCCACCGCTCGGCTAATTTTTTTAATGTCTATTTTTACTTTTTCCAATGAGGCGGCGATATTAGGAGAAAGCGGCCGCGCCAACGCTATGGGACTGGCCATCTCTAGAGGCTCTCGGGTTTCTGCGCATCGCTGTAAAAAAAATAGATCCTCTGGGCCGCCACAGGAAATTGGCTTCATCACCCCTACATGACGGCCTTTTAATTTAAGAGCCGCGGCCAAAGCCCCGGAAACAACCGTCTTTCCGACACCCGTGTCCGTGCCAGTCACAAATACTACTTTCATCGCGTTGTCCTTAAAATACAATTGCCAACAGCCCAACAAAGAAAACGTAATTCCTTCTCCGTGATGGAAAGCGGGGGCATTAACACCACCACATCACCCAAAGGCCGAATCATGACTCCGTAACGACGGGCTAACAAGGCCACGCGCATTCCGATTCGATCGCCTGGCGGATAAGGTTTTTTGGTTTTCTGCTCGGCAACCAGTTCAATCCCCACCATCAACCCCACTTGGCGGACATCCCCTACAGCTTTGAGCTGTTTTATTTTTTTTAATTCATCATTTAGAATTTTAATTTTTTTTTGGAGGGTTTGAAGCACTTTTCTTTTTTTAAAAATTTTAAGATTCGCAATCGCCGCCGCACAAGCCAGCGGGTTGGCCGAATAGGTGTGGCCATGAAAAAATGCCTTCATTTCTCTAAATTCGCCCAAAAAGGCGCTGTAAATCTCTTCCGTCGCCAGAGTGGCAGATAAGGGTAAATAGCCCGCGGTAATTCCCTTCGCAATACATAAAAGGTCTGGCGCCACACGCTCGTGCTCGCAGGCAAACATTTTACCCGTCCGCCCAAACCCCGTAGCGACCTCGTCCACAATCAAAAGCGCCTTGTATTTAGTCGCAAGCCTTCTTAGATGAGTCAAATAACCTTTTGGCTGTGTGAGCATGCCAGCCGCCCCTTGAATTAAAGGTTCGGCGATGATGGCACAAATTTTATCGTGGTGACGCATTAAAATATGCTCTACTTTATCAGCGCAAAATTTCGCGTATTTTATCTCGCTGCCGCTAAAAGCATCCCGGTAGGCATAAGGCGCCTGGGCCTGGTAAGCCTTAAAAAGCAAGGGGCTAAAAATCTCATGAAACAATTCAATCCCGCCCACGCTCACCGAGCCCAGCGTATCCCCGTGGTAAGCATTTTTTAATCTTAAAAATATTTTCTTCTTGGGAGCGCCTTTCTGACGCCAATACTGATAGGCCATTTTAAGCGCCACTTCAACCGAAGCTGAGCCCGAATCCGAATAAAATACACGCGTTAAACCTTTGGGCGCAATCTCAATTATTTTTTTGGAAAGCTCAATCGCTGGCTCGTGAGAAAGACCTAAAAAAGTGCTGTGAGCGATACGACTCAGCTGCCGGCGAACCGCCGCATCCACCTCGGGAACTTGGTGACCGTGGACATTGCACCAAAGCGACGAAACGCCGTCTAAATACTTTTTACCCTCGGTATCAATCAGGTAATTTCCTTCGCCTCGCGCCACAATAACCGGCTCGCTTGCTTGCCATTCTTTCATCTGGGTAAAGGGGTGCCAAATATACTTTTTATCCCATTTCCGCAGTTGTTTTGTACTCGTCATAGGATGCTTTTTCTAGCTTTCGTGAGCGTTCCAAGCAATTGCTGGATCTCGGCTGTTGTATGCGTTGCCTTTAAAGAGATCCTGAGCCTGTCCGTATGTTTGGGTACCGTCGGAGGACGGATGGCGGACACAAAAATATTATCTTTTCTTAAAAAATCACGAAGTCTCAGTGTTTTATTGGTATCCCCAATAGCCAGGGGGATTATTGGCCCCTCGGAGTCCAGTAGATTAAAACCCGCCTCTTCTAGGCTTGCCCTTATGGTTTGAATCCTCGCATGATAATGCTCAAGCGTTTTTTGATTTTTTTCGATCCATTCGATGGAGGCTAAAGCAGCTGCCGAAGCGGCGGGTACCGGAGCCGTGGTGTATATAAATGATCGCGCACCATTGATTAGCGTTTCTTTTAAAATTTTGTTTCCGGCGACAAACCCACCTGTGCTAGCAAGCGCTTTACTTAAAGTACCCATGACCACGGGAATCCTGCCCTCCAAACCAAAATGCTCCGTCAAGCCCTGTCCGTGGCGCCCAAAGACTCCCGTTGAGTGTGCCTCATCAACCATCAAAAGCGACTCCGTTTCCTCGCAAATCTCTAAAATCTTATCTAGAGGAGCCACATCGCCATCCATACTAAAATAGGCATCGGTCACTACTAATCGACGCCTAAATTTTTTGGCACGCTTTAAAATAGCACGAAGGGAGTCCACATCTCGATGAGGGTAAACCCAGAGTTTTGCACGAGATAACCTTGCGCCATCCACAAGACTTGCGTGATTTAGACGATCCAAAACAATCACGTCCCTTTCGTCTGCCAACGCCGTAAGGACACCCAGGTTCGCCAGATAACCTGAAGAAAAAATAAGCGCTGATTCTTCATGCTTGAACCGAGCAATTTTTTCTTCCAGCTGGTCGTGAATTTTTAAATTGCCTGAAATTAAGCGAGAAGCACCGCTGCCGGAGCCGTAATCCATCGCGGCGTCAGCAGCTTTTTTGCGGACAGCAAGATTCTGGGAAAGCCCGAGGTAGTCGTTGGAAGAAAAATTGATAAGATTTTTTGGCAAAATCTCAAGATTGCGGAAAAGATTTTTAGTCTTTATACGATCAATATTCGCACAGAGAGATTCCCGCATCCCCCCCGCGTATAAACTAGAACTAGCAATCAAGTGCAGCAGGATGCTCCGGACACAGCCATCGGAACGCTAGATGAGACTGGGCTTGCATCCATCATTTTGAAGCCCAGATCCTTAAGCATCTGAATATCCTGCGAGGGGTTTCTGCCCATAGTGGTGAGATAATTTCCAATAATCAAACCATTCGCACCGGCTTGCATGGCCATGGCCTGCAAATCTCGAAGATTAACTTCCCTGCCTCCCGCAATTTTGATTGTGCTCTTGGGTAAAATAAAACGATAGATAGCAATATAGCGAATAATTTCCATTGGCTCTAGCGGTGGGATGTCACCCAGCGGAGTCCCGGCGCGGGGGTTCAAAATATTAATCGGAACGCAATGCGCGCCTATTTTTTTTAACTCAAACGCTAGCTTGACGCGATCTTCCGGCGTCTCCCCCATTCCAAGAATTCCCCCAGAGCACGGGTGGATGCCGTAGTGACGAACCATTTCCACATGATTCATCCGCTCTTGATGTTTGTGGGTGCTGCAGATTTTATCAAAATAATCGCGTGACGCCTCAAGGTTGTGATTGTTGCGGTAGAGACCCGCCTCTTTTAAGCGAATCATTTGCTCTGCCGTTAGAAAGCCAAGCGAGCAATCAACAAAAAGTTTGGTTTGGCTAGAAATGCGCCGAACAGCTTCCAACACAACCTCAAATTCTTTTCCGTTGGTTGCTCCCCAACCGCTAGAAACCATACAAAACTCGCTGGCGCCCATTTTTTCCGCGGCTTTAGCCTGCTCGACAATTTCTTCAACGGAGATCTGCGGATAAACCGGCGAATCCGTCTTGTAATGCGCCGATTGAGCGCAAAATTTACAGTCTTCGCTGCAGTTTCCGCTTTTAATATTGGATAAAGCACAAGACTCAATCTCATCGCCCGTGAATTTCTTTCGGACTTCGTTGGCTGCGGCAGCCAGATACGGAATTTCAATAAGGCTAACCTGGGTCAACGCCACGGCGTCATCATAAGAAAGCTCTTCGCCAGACAAAACCTGGTGGCGCGCCCTTAAGATTAAATCCAAAGCGCTTTGAGTCTGTGGGGATGTTTGCATTGTCAACTATTCGCTCCTATTTAGTTTACAAATAAACCAAAAAAAATCACGCCTGAGGGCTTACTGGATTGCTATCCTGCACCGGTGGTTCTGCGGGCCCATTGAGATTTTTTTTACGCTCGCGGTACTGTCGCATGTAATCTCGCATGTACTGACGATACTCGGGAAGGTGGGTCTGGCGATACACCTTTACTTTCTCTGGATTTTTTTCGCGCCAAACCTTAGACCGGTCTCTCTGAGTTTGAAGCCACTGCATGCCCTTGGATTCATCATATTTAAAATAATTAGGATTTTTTTCCCGCCACACTCGCATGCTTTCATGCTGGCGCTTCTTCTGGCATTCGGGACTCGAGCAAATTTTCTGTCGAGGTGAATACTTATTGGGTGTAAATGAAGCCTGGCAAATTTCGCAGGAGCGGGGTTCCATTGACATTAGGCACTGACAAAATAATTTTGAGCGACCAAAGCTGCGGCGCCCAGCGCCACACCGTTTTCGCCCAATTGAGAAGGCACTATCCTCAGCTTCTCAGTTGCTTCTGGAGCGGCCATTTTCTTGACGGTTTCCCGCACGGAATCCATGAAATCAGCACCGCCAATCTCTACTCCGCCACCGATAATCAAAATTTCTGGGTTTAGTAAATTTACAAGCGCTGCCGCTTTTCGACCGAGCCTTTGCCCTGCCTTAATCAGTAAATCCTTAGCAAATTCATCATGCTCTTCTGAGGCTTTCACCACTGTTTTAAAATTTATCTTTTTGCTGTCACCACCGGCCAAACGATAAATCTTTGAATCCGCATGATCCTTTTGGTAAGCCTCGGCACGAAGAGATACTCCCAGATCAATCGACCACCAAGGCCGGTCCTTGGCCCAAACTTCTAGGTCTGGACTTAAAATATCATCCGGTGTATTAAAAAGCCATTCACCAGAGGCTCCGTTAGCACCACGGTAAACCTCGCCGTTGATTAATATCCCGCAACCATCCCCCGAATAAAAGTAAACGGCGTGTTTGAGGCCTAATTTTGAACCGTACCAATTTTCGGCAAACATAGCCGTGTTGGCATCATTGTCTACAAAAGTGGAAATCCCAAGTTTCCCCTCAAACATTCCATGAATGGAGAAATTGATGTGAAGATCTTGATCCACAAGTCCCGCTTCCCAGCGGACCGAGTTGGAGTCGCGGTTTAAGGGGCCAGGCATTCCAATTCCGATTCCGTAAACCTTTGCAATATCTACGTTGGACTTTTGAATAAGTTCCTCCGCCAGCAACACCATCAGCGGAACCAATTCTTCGCCCGGTTTTAGTGAGCGCTCTTTTTCGATGCGGTGAATCACCTCGCCTTTAAAATTTGTCAGCACTGCTATCATTTTTGTCAGACTGAGACCGATACCGATCGCGTACATCGCAAACGGATTTAAATCTACCAGCGTCGGTTTGCGGCCGCCGGTCGATACATCAATACCCACTTCCTTGATGACGTTCTTTTTGATGTACTGGTCCACATAACTGGTTACGGTAACAATATTCAGTCCAATCAAACGTGAAATTTCAGCGCGTGCGATAGGCCCTTTTTTGCGGATTGTATCCAGAATCTGAAGATTTTTCTTTTCGTGATCCGAAAGGTCAACTTGGTCAAGAAGCCTTCTTTTGGCCATTAGCATAATTAAATCTCCGCGAAAAGCTCTTGAGTGACAAGACAGATAGCCCCTAGCGCCACCGCGTCTTCCCCAAGTCGTGACATGATAATCTTAACAATTCCCGCTGTTTCTTCCATTACCAATTGCTTGACAATGCGTCGAACCGTCGAAAGCATAAGATCGCCACCGCGTTCCACGCCACCGCCTAGCACAACCACCTCAGGATTGAAAAAATTGGTTAAATAGGCGACTTTAAGACCCATGCGAGCTCCGGCCTCTTCCACGATACTTGTCGCCAACAAGTCCCCACGATTAGCTGCCTCATAAACAAGAGCGGCGTCAATTTTTTCAGGGTCCTTGGCAGCCATTTCCGATAGCTTAGACTGGGCGTCTTTTTTAATCGCCTCTTTAGCTCTACGCGCAATACCTAAATCAAGACCTTCAGATCTAAAAAAATCAGTTTTGTGCACCCAAGGTTCAATCGCCAGTCCTTCAAGGTTGTCCAGGTTCAACTGGATCTCTCCAGCGCTCCAGCTAGACCCCCAAAAAAGATCGTTATTGGCAATGATACCGCTGCCAACATCGGAATAAAAAAATAGGACGTTTTCATCGTCAATACGAAGACTAAGTTTTTTTTCAGCCAGCGCTGCAAGACTTGCATCATTTCCCACGGACACAGGCACACGAAATTCTTTTTCAAGAATTCCTTTTGCTGTCGCAAAGCTTCCGACCGTCTTCCCACGCATGATATCGGTATCGCGAATCGTTCCCGCGCCACGATCAATTACCCCAGAAATACCCAAACCAACACCCTTTAATTTCTCAGGCGAAATTTTTGATTCCTCGATAGCGCGCCGCACCAACTTTACCGCTTCCGCAATGGCTACCTCCATGTGACCCATCGGGCGCTTAATCTTTAGCTTATGAATCACTTTGGCGCTCATATCTGAGATAATAGCCACCAAATTGACTGGGCCAATCTCTACTCCAATCAAATTTCCCCATTCGCCATTCAATTCCACAAGCTCAGGCCGCCGGCCGCCGCTAGATATATCAAGCCCTTTTTCTACAACAAGTTTCTGGTCAATGTAATGCTCTACATAGTTAGAAACAGTGACAATATTAAACTGGGTAATACGGGAAATGTCAGTCTTGGCGATGGGGCCATTTCGACGAATAACATCCAGCAGAATAATATTTTTTCTTTCACGATCGGTTAAATGATCGCTTTTATAAAGTGAACGATAGGCCATTATTCCCTTTCCACATCAGCTAGCGTGATTCAATCGCTTAAATAAATTGCTATTCTTTAAAAAGTACTTAAGCGTGATTATAAATAAATAGAAATAAAATAAATATCGTTAGCTGAATTATAACTCAGATTACAAAAAAACAAAACAACAAAAAAGACCTTTGTTGCTCAACAAAGGTCTTTTTTTAAATCTATCTAGATTAAAGCTTAAACAACATGTCGGCGTATGAAGGAACCGGCCAGCAGCAAGTAGGCAGCAGCGTCTCTAACGCGTCAATATCCTTACGCAGTTCATTGGCTGCAGGGACCACTTTATCACGGAACGCGGCAGCTTTTTGATGGGCCTCAGAAACGCTTTGGGCCTTTTTGGTTGCCGCTTCAAGCAGCTCAAGCTTCTTGGCAGAAGAGTCCAAGAGCACCGAAATCTCACTCAAGAGATCTTTTTGAACCGAGGAAGACACCCCCACCGCGCGCAAACCTGAAATGATCTGAGCCAGCTCTCCGGTGTAACGCATCACCGCAGGCAGGTACTGACGCTTGACCATCTCAATCGAAGCTCTCGCCTCAATATTAATGTCCTTGGAATATTTCTCCAAATACACTTCATAGCGGGAATGCAGCTCTCCCTTGGTCAGGACTTTATATTTTTCAAACAATTTAGCGGTTTCAGGCTTAGCCAATACTTCCAAAGCCTCAACCATTGAGCGGATATTGGGAAGCCCGCGCTTCTTGGCTTCCTTGACCCACTCTTCCGAATAGTTGTTTCCGTTAAATATGATACGGCCATGCTTATTGATCGTCTCTTTAATGATTGCGGCTGCTTCCTTGTTCACATCCTTGGCTTTTTCAAGGCGAGTGGCAATCTCATCCAAAGCTTCCGCGGTGATCGTATTCAGCACCGTGTTGGGCCCTGAAATTGAAATCGATGACGGAACCATGCGAAACTCAAACTTATTCCCCGTAAAAGCAAACGGAGAGGTTCGGTTACGATCGGTATTGTCCTTGGGAAGCGCTGGTAGAGAATCGGCTCCGATATTGAGGTAGTGCTGGCCCTTGGATTCTGCCTTTTTGCCTTTGGCTAAATCAAAAAGGATGTCCGAAAGCTCCTCCCCCATAAACACGGAAATAATCGCCGGCGGCGCCTCGTTGGCACCCAAGCGAAGATCGTTGCCCGTGTTGGCCGCTCCCGCTCTCAATAAATCCGCATGCACATCCACCGCTTTAATCACGGCACTGGTAAATACCAAAAACTGCTCGTTGTCATGCGGTGTTTTGCCGGGCTCTAACAGGTTGTGTCCATCATCGGTTGCCAGAGACCAGTTGTTGTGCTTTCCTGATCCGTTGACTCCAGCAAACGGCTTTTCGTGCAAAAGACAAACCAACCCTAACCTCAACGCGACTTTCTGAAGCGTTTCCATGACCAGCTGATTGTGGTCAGCGGCAATGTTGGTGGTAGTAAAAATCGGCGCCAATTCAAACTGCGCAGGTGCCACTTCATTGTGCTTGGTTTTAGCGGAAACACCCATTTTCCAAAGCTCGATATCCAAATCTTTCATAAAACGAGAAATACGGTCTTTGATAGAGCCAAAATACTGATCTTCGAGCTCCTGCCCTTTCGGGGAAGGTGCTCCGAAAAGAGTACGGCCAGACGACATCAAGTCAAGACGCTGATCATAAAACTTTTTATCAATCAAAAAGTATTCCTGCTCAGGCCCCACCGTTGCCGTTACGCGTGTCGACGTCTTGTTGCCCAGCGCACGAAGCACGCGCATCGCTTGCTTGGAAACTGCTTCCATCGAACGCAAAAGCGGCGTTTTTTTATCCAGCGCTTCGCCGGTATAAGAACAAAAAGCCGTCGGAATAAAAAGCGTCACATCCCCAGAAGAATCTTCTTTTAAAAATGCCGGTGAGGTGCAATCCCATGCCGTGTAGCCGCGAGCTTCAAAAGTCGCACGCAATCCGCCCGAAGGAAATGAAGAGGCATCCGGCTCGCCTTGAATCAACTGTTTCCCTGAAAATTCCATAATGACGCTTCCGTCACCGGCAGGCGCAATAAACGAATCGTGCTTTTCCGCGGTAATACCCGTCAGCGGCTGGAACCAGTGCGTGTAATGTGAAGCGCCTCTCTCAATAGCCCAATCTTTCATCGCATTGGCCACGACATTTGCTACATCCAGCGAAAGCGGAGCGCCCTGCTCAATCGTTTTGCGCAAACCTTTGTAAGTTTCTTTTGGGAGACGCTCTCTCATGACTTTGTCATTAAAAACATTAGAACCAAAAATCTTGGTGATGTCTTTGGTGGATGAGGACCGCCCAGCGCTGTGTCCGTTGGTTCCTAGTACTTGCTTGATTTCATGCAGAGTCGCCATAACAATCTCCATTGGTTAACTGTGTTTACAAAAAACTATTTTTTAAAAAAACTTGGCCCAATACCGCTGGCTTAAATTACTTCAAGCGCTTCCAACTGTCAATCACTATCAGAAACCACCATTAAACTACCAGTCAATAGTAGCTCATGAAGATAACAGGTTATTTTCGGATAGGTTACAAATAGATTACGAGCCGCCTTATGGATACTTAAAATTAGCAACTCGTGACTATCGACGCTAATTTTTAAGTAAAATTCCGACTGGGCAGTGATCAGAGCCCATGACATCGGGCGTAATAAACGCATCCGCCAGCCGCGTCCGCAAATCCTCCGAAATAAAATGATAATCAATTCGCCAACCGGCATTACGTTCACGCGCCCGGGTCCTCATGTCCCACCAACTGTATTGTTCCGCCGCTTGATTAAACTCACGAAACGTGTCCACAAAACCCGCCGCGATCAATCGATCCAACCACGCGCGCTCCACCGGCATGAACCCCGATGTATTTTCATTCTCTTTTGGATTTTTTAAATCAATCGCTTGGTGCGCTGTGTTGTAGTCGCCGCTAATGACCAACTTCTTCCCTTTTTTCCTGAGTGCCAAAAAATATTTAAGCGCCTGATCATAAAAATCCAGTTTAAATTGAAGCCGTTCTGGGCCACGGCCGCCATTGGGGAAATAAATATTTAGGAGCGTGAAATCTTCAAACTCTGTTTCGAGCACCCTTCCCTCACAGTCAAAAACACCGACGCCAATTCCCCTTTTGACAACGAGCGGTTTTTTTCGTGAGAGCGTGGCGACACCGCTATAACCTGGGCGATCGGCGGAATTCCAACAAGAACTGTAACCGGGAAGAGAAATAATTTCAGCGGGGACCTGAATCTCCTGTGCTTTGATTTCTTGAAGACAGACAATGTCCGGGGATTCGCGGGATAGCCAATCCAGAAAACCCTTTTTATGAACAGCGCGAATGCCGTTAATGTTCCAGGAAATAATTTTGATCAAAGACTGGTGAGGCTTTTAAAAAGCTCGCCGTATTTTCGCGTTACTTTAAACTGTGGGTGCTGCTTTAGAATTTTATCGGGCGGGTTAAAAAAAATACCTCGATCAGCTGCCTTGAGCATGGAGACATCGTTGTAAGAATCCCCGGCGGCATGCACCCTAAATCCAATACTCTGAAG
Source organism: Candidatus Omnitrophota bacterium (assembly GCA_945877765.1). Taxonomy (GTDB): domain Bacteria; phylum Omnitrophota; class Gorgyraeia; order 2-02-FULL-51-18; family 2-02-FULL-51-18; genus CAMDWQ01. Next base: position 27,976 of record CAMDWQ010000001.1, read on the forward strand.
GGCACGCACCGCCTTTTTTTTACCGTCGGGCTGACGTAAGCGATAGCCAACAACGTAACCGCTGCGGTCCACCTGAAGGCTGTTGCAAAAAATAGTGGGAAATAAAAGCTGCTTCATTAATGGCATAGCAAACTCATCAAATGTATCGGAAAGAATAATCACCTGATGGCGGGCTCTAAGCTGATTCAGAAAGGCGGCTGCTTGGGGCAGGGGCTTCATCGAGGCAATCACGCGCTGCACCTCTTTTAGCGGGATACGATTGCGCCGGAGAATCTCAATCCTCCGACGCATCAATACATCGTAATCGGGAACATCTCTCGTCGTCAGAGCCAGTTCTTTGATTCCTGTCTTAAGAGAAACCTGTATCCAAATCTCAGGAACCAGGACTCCTTCCAAATCAAGACAAACAACAAGCATTGGACGGCGTTGGCAGCTTAGAGACCGTAGAACTGCTTGATCTTCTTATCTTGGTCAGCCTTAAACACCTTGTACATTTGTTCGCGCTGGTCAAGCGGCATTTTATCCATCTTCTCCATCAACGCTTTTCTCTGACCCTCATAATCCTTGTCAAAGGCAGTCATTTTTTCTTCTTTTGGCCCAATTTTCATCAGCTTTAATTTGTCCGCTAGCTCCGCACGGTCTGTCTTTACTTTTTCCTGATAATCGCGAAGCACTTTTTCCTTCGGGTCCGGCGTAAAAGCCTGCAATTCCTTTTCCAATCCCTGACGTGCCGCTCTTACTTTATCGGCAAAATCACGCGCCATCTTCTCACGCTCACCAATGGCCATAGAAAGGTATTTTTCCTGAAAAGCTGCTTTTTCTTTCTCAATCTTCTCTGTAAAAGTCCGGATTTCATCGGGTGACTTTTTGGCAAGAGCCTCCTGGACTTTTCTCTGGGTTTCTGCGTTACGCGCGGCTTCGTCCTTGCCAGACTTTTCCGCCGATGAAGCGAGCGATACTTTCTCGGGTTCAACGGGATTTGGCTTTTTATCAGCCGCTCTTGCCTGCTCTGAACCAACGCCACCAACAATAACCAAAGTTGCTAAAACAAACCCCATAAAAAATCTTTTTTTCATTTTCTTTTACCCTTTTTGTTTAAAAAATTGGCTATGCTCTTACACTAAAAAGTTCGTGACCGACGAGTACCCTTTTTTAAAAGCAATCGAACGTTATTATGTCATCCTCGGCCAAAAACATCAATAAAAAACCCAAGTAATTTACCTATAAAATTAGAGATTTATTTTTGCCTTTTAGACCGCAGCCACTCCACAAGGATGGGCGCGAATGAGAGGAGAATAACGACAAGGATTACCCAGTGAAGTTTTTTGTCGATACCCGGAACCAGGCGCCCCAAGTAGTAACCTACCGAGGTCATGCTCAAGACCCATAGAGTCCCGCCTATCACATTGAATAGCAAAAATTTTTTGTAGGACATTCGGCCTACTCCTGCAACGGTCGGCGCAAAGGTGCGCACAATCGGCACAAAGCGGGCCAACACAATGGTCTTAGCGCCATGTCTTTCAAAAAATTCATGCGTGCGTTCAAGGTATTTTTTTTTGAAAAAAAAGGATTCTTCTTTTTTAAAAATTTTGGGGCCCGCGCAAGATCCGATCCAATACCCCAGGCTGTCCCCCAAGATCGCAGCGGCTATTAATAAAAGATTAAGCTGCAGAAAATCAAATTTTCCCTGAGAAGCTATAAAACCCGCGGTTACCAAAAGCGAATCTCCTGGGAGAAAAAAACCAACCAATAAGCCGGTCTCACAAAAGACGATGGCCGCCATACCGGTGTAACCAGCCCACGCGATCAGCTGATCTAGATGGTGTAATTTGGAAAAAATTTCATGAATCATGGATTCCCTGGCAATTTGTCTTTAATGAACGCGGCTAAAATCGTAGCTAGTGTATTCTCTCTTGGTAATTTTTCCATTGACGAAAGCCTCGTAAAACGCATCTACTACCTCGGGGTCAAATTGAGATCCAGCGCAGCGCCTCAATTCCTCGAATGCCTGTTGGGGCGATGTGGCCTCTTTATAAGATCGGGCCGTCGTAATCGTGTCATAGGAATCCGCAACGTTTACGATTCGCCCGATAATCGGAATTTCATTTCCCTTTAAACCGCTAGGATAACCTTTACCGTCAAATCGTTCGTGATGGTACAGCACCCCGTCCGCCAGATTGGTAAGACCTGTCACGGGTTTCATAATATTAGCACCAATAGTGACGTGACTTTTCATGATTTCAAATTCATCGGGATCTAATTTTGATGACTTGTTTAGAATCTGATCCTTGATACCGATCTTTCCAATGTCATGCAAGAGCGCCGACAGCTGCACCGTCTCCATGAAATCCCGGTCATATTCCAACGCCCCCCTATCAATCAACTGCTTGGCGATGACCAGACTGTAATGGGAAACACGCTCAGAATGACCATGAGTGTAGCGATCACGCGCATCAATTGCCGTTGCCAAGGCAATGGATGTATGAATTAAAAGGCTATGCTCCTTGTCGACGGCGGTTTTAAGATCTTGAATTAGCTCCGCGTTCTTAACGGCCATCGCCACATCATTGGCCAGGGTCACAAAAAGGCTGATTTCGGGCTCATAATAAACTTCACCTGACAATTTGTCCCCGAGAATTAGAATGGCAACCAGTTCATTCTTATAAAAGCTCGGAACGCAAATGGCTGCCCGCAAAAAAGTCATGTGTTTGCGTATGTCATCATAGTGGGTCGCGCGGTCTTCTTTCTTATTCACCAGCATTTCAAAATTCTGTAAATGGTCAAGCTCATTAAAGATCAAAGCTTCTTTTCGCGCGAAAGCACCGTTATCTCGGGAGTGAAAAAAGCTGACCAAGGGATTGTTTTTAAGGACTCGCACATAACCCACGGGAATTTTAGTTCCCCCCTCGCCTTTGCTGTCGATGAGGACATAGGAGTTTCTCTTGCGGTCGTATAGAAGAACCGCGACATGGGTAACACCAATTTGGCGGTCAATAAACCGCGTGATCATGCGCAAGAGCGTGATGGGGTCCTTGACTCGGATCATGCCTTTGGAGGCATTAAGAAGGGCTTCTTGATAATCTACGCGAGAATACATTTAGTTGGCTGTCAGACCAAGAGCTTTAATTTTTTGAAAGACTGTGGACTCAAGATACTCCAACACCAAAGGTTTGGTGATGTAATCATCCGCCCCTAGCCGGCGGGCTTCCTCTATCGTTTCCTCATCTTCGATACCCGTTACCATAATGACTTTTATACCAGGAAACTGTTGCTTTATTTGAGGTAGATACTCCATTCCTTCACGAGGCCGGCGCATCGACACATCCAAAATTACAAGGTCTGTCCTGTCTTGGGCTAATTTTGCCATTGCCTCATCCCCGTTGGCCGCTGTCACCACCTGATAGCCTCGCATTCCAAAAAAAGATTTAACAAAATTGCAAATATCCATTTCGTTATCAACGACCATCAATTTTGGATTTGCGCGCATGAAGTTCCCCATTAAAAATACAAATACTTTTTTCGGTATTATATTAACAAAAGTAACTATTTATTACAAACGATATTAGATTATATCTATGGATTCAATTGTTTATATAGGTGTGTTTTGCTTGCGAAGGGAAATTTATTTCTGTTTTAGGTGAGCCGAAAGATAGCCATTGGTAAGCCCATCGATGCCGGCAACGAGCTCTTCCAGGCGGAGTTGTTGTTCTAGCTGAGTACGCAATTCCTTGGCAGGATTGATCGCGAGCTGAACCTGAAGCCGACGACGCTCATAGTAGAGATGCGTGACCTCATTTAATACATCATCCCTAAGCTCTACCATAAGCCGTGAGCGCGTATCAATGGATGTCTGATCGTCGTTCCAAAGAAGATCTCCCAAATCCCAACTCATCCCCAAAGACCAATCGTTGCTCAAATCCTCGGGGCCCTCGATAAACCGGTCAACATCCGCGGTGCCTCCGCGGTCAAGATCAATATTGTTGTTGCGATTTATTTTTTGACTTACCGAAACTGTCGGAAGCCACGCTTTTTTTTGCGCGGCTCGCCGCCATTCTTGAATTTTTCTTGGATGAACTTCGGCATACTCGATCGCCGCTTTTTGGATCTGGGCAATCGACGGCTCGCCTTCAAAAATTTTTAGAATATCCTCGGCTGCCGGTAAAAGCTTGGTAGGCTCTTTGCCTATTATTTGAGTTTTATTTTCGCTAGCGGAGCTACTCCCTTGAAGTCCGGCGTCCGGAGAGAGGTATTCGAAAATGCCTTTTTTTGTCGCCGCCAGAAGCCGGTCTCGGCCGGTGTCGTAGGTAATTTTGTAAGTTTGACGGCTTTCCAATCCCTCTGAAATATCCTCAAAAATAGACCTTTCGGGATTCCATCGATAAACGCCGCGTTCGGTTGCCGCATAAAAAAATTGGCCAGAAGACGCAAGGTGGTTGATCATCCCGCCGGTATCCGAGCCCAAGTGACGCCAAGACAGTTCCTCTGGCGCAGTCTGGTAAATCCTCCCAGCAGCGGCCGCAATCATTTGATTCGACTTTGGGTGGTAGATGAGACTGGCTGTGGCGGGACTCAAAACCATTTCCTCTACCCCCAATTGTTGGAGTGAATCATTGGCCTTATCCTCATCGTTATCGCGCTGGACGGCAACTCTTTGCCAACGATCGCCGTCATCACCGCTACGGTAAATACCGTCCGCGGCGGCAACAAGAATAGTTTCTGAGCCGGCTCCATGAAAGAGAATGGAATAAACCGCGAGGTTCGGAAATGCTGCCTTTTTTAGCGTCTGGCCCGTCGAATCATCAACCACCACAATACCGGAGGCCGTACCTAACCAAAGACGGCCCTCCTTCGCCGGATTCATCGCCGCGCAGAATATAGTTTTAGAAGTTCCCCTGCCGCCCTGATAGAATAAATTCCAATTCTTTCCCGAATCGTTCGAGCGCCATACACCACTGCTGGATGCCAGGTAAAGTTTGCCCGGCGTTGAAGCGTCGATACCCACCCAGCGGATTTCCGCATCCGATCCGCGGAGGGTAAAAATCCTTGCCCACGAATCCCCGTTATTGACCGTCTTGTACAGACGTTTTTGGGATGATGCGTAAAGAATATTGGGGTTGACGCTGTCCGCTGCAACCCACCGAACATCGCTTTCAGGAAGCGAGCTTGAGAGGGTGGTCCACTGGGCATACGCACGGCTCGACAAAAAACCACCCGATAGAGCGGCAACAAAACAGATAAGCAAAATTTTCTTTTTCAAGAAATCCTCCGGTTTGGCAAAGTCCTACACCAAAAGGAAATGTACATGGTGATTTGTACTTTGTCAAATATTATTTGATTTAATATCATTAAGCGGTCATCTCTGCCATATATTTCGATCCAGCGTGCGGTAGTGAATAGCCTCGGAGACATGCGTCGCTTCTATAGTCTCACTGTCCTCTAGATCCGCAATCGTGCGAGCCACCTTGATCGACTTATGGTACGCCCGCGCTGAAAAACCCAGCTCCTGAATCGCCATTTTTAATAAGTTTTCTCCCTCTTGGGAAATCGCGCAATATTTTTCAAGCTGTCTTGGCTCAAGCTCCGCATTGGCCGAAATTTTTTCGGAAGTATACCGCTTTCTCTGGAGAACCCTGGCCTTTTCCACTCGTTGACGAATTGCAAGGGACCCCTCCCCTTTGCTTTTCTGAGTAATTTCTCCCACTTTCAGGCATGGCACCTCCAGCTGGATGTCAATACGATCAAGGAGCGGTCCTGAAATCTTGGACATATAATTTTTGATCTGCACCGACGTGCAATTGCATTCCTTTTTGGGATCCGTAAAATACCCGCATGGACAGGGGTTCATCGCGGCTACCAGCATAAACCGAGCCGGAAAGGTATAGGTAGACGCGGCCCGAGAAATCGTGATCCTTCCCTCTTCCAGAGGCTGGCGAAGCACCTCCAGCGCATTTCTTTTAAATTCTGCAATTTCATCCAGAAACAAAACCCCGTGATGAGCGAGGCTGACTTCGCCCGGCTTGGGATTGGAACCACCGCCGACCATTGCAACGCCGGAGATGGTATGGTGAGGGTCACGAAAAGGCCGCGTGGACAAAAGCGCCGATTTCTGGGAAATAAGTCCGACAACGCTATGAATTTTGGTGGTCTCGATCGCTTCGTTGAACGTAATACTTGAGAGGATTCCGGGAATTCTTTTAGCGAGCATTGTTTTGCCAGCACCCGGGGGGCCAATCATGATGAGGTTGTGACCTCCTGCCGCCGCGATCTCAAGGCCTCGTTTCGCATGTAACTGTCCTTTGATATCAGAAAAATCAAGATACTTGGGACTGGCCACCGGATCCGGCAAGCTGGTCACAATCTCCTCGGAGGGTTTTAGGCTAAGCTCTCCTTTTAAAAACTGAACCAGTTGCAAAAGGTGGTTGACCGCATAAACTCGGATACCGCTCACACACAAAGCTTCTTTGGCATTGCTGGACGGGATGAAAAAATCCTTTTTTTGCGGCTCCTCCAAAATAGCCGCCGCCCGCGGAAGTATTCCTGGCACACCCCGCACCTTTCCGTCGAGAGACAACTCCCCGCAAAATATTTTCTCGCGGACAGCCTCCTGCCCAATCACCTCATTGGCCACGAGAATACCAATGGCGATCGCCAAATCAAACGCGGACCCCTCTTTTTTGATATCGGCAGGCGCCAAATTGACCGTAATTTTTTTGGAAGGAAAAGGAAAGCCGCTATTTTTAATCGCCGCTCTCACGCGGTCCTGGCTTTCACGGCAGGCTGTATCGGGAAGCCCCACGATATTAAAAGCAGGCAGTCCGCTAGCAATATCTACCTCCACCTCGACATTGTAAGCTTCGATCCCAACAACGGCACTCGTTAATACCTTTGAAAACATGTTAGCCTCCTGGGAATGCGTCTTGTATTAATTCAATGAGAGGTTTTCCATCTCTAGGAATTAAAATCGAAACCACATCGAAGCGGCAAGGCGTTTCTTGCATTCCGTAGCGGCCAAGATAAGACTGAGCCACTCTCACAATCTGCCTTCTTTTGGCAGGAGTGACACTCTCGGCGGGATCCCCCATCGCCAAGGAGCTACGAGTCTTTACCTCAATAAAAACCAACGTCTCCCCGTGGCGCGCTATCAGATCAATTTCGCCCAGTGAGTTTTCGTAGTTTTTAAGAAGCAGTTTATAGCCGCGCTGATGCAAAAAGGAAGAGGCTAGATTCTCTCCCAAAATTCCGAGCATCTTCGATGTGGTTGCTTGATTCATGGATGCTTAGGAGTCCACGCCGTCTATTTCCTTATTGTAGGCTTCAAGCACTCTTGCCTCGACCTCATGCTTGAGTGAGCCTTCAATAGCAATCGTATCCATCCACCGGCCATCCTTGGCGAGCTTGCTAGGGACTTTCACAAAGGCACCCTTGGGGCCATCCATCACCGAGAAACCACGAATCAGCAGATATTCCCCAAATTTCACATTCGCAAATGCCTTTAACTTGCTGTCAAGATTAGATTTACGAATATCAACCACTTCTACTTCCATCATACCAGCCTCCTTTGGTTCGACGCGCTTGGCTTGCTCACCATTCATCCTGAGCAAGGCCGAAGGCCGCGTCGAATGGACTTGTTTTGGGTTTAAACACACGAAAGCATTCGTGCTCTCACCCTACAGGACGACAAAGAGGGTCTTTTTCGTCAAAAATTTATTAACATTTTTTTTCGATTAACATCAACGAGCGTCACTCCCAAACAGCCACACAGTGTCACCCATCCCGTCATTCCCGAAAGTTTTAATCGGGAATCAAACCTACCTGTCGTCATTCCCGAAGGCTTCAATCGGGAATCAAACCTATACATGATCCCTGATAATGGATCTCGGGGATGACATGGGGGGGTGTGGGAGCAAGATAAGCAGTGGCACCGCATCGACGGTTTCTATGCATGACAGCGCAAGTGTTTCAGGGGACATGGATACTAAATCCAACGTCGATTTTGCGCCTCATCTCAGTTTTTATAGCCCTAGACTTAGCGGTCACGGTCGATCCTCTGGGAATCTTGTAGTAAAAAGTGGTCAGACCGTGACGTGGGGTGACCCAAGTTATAGAGGCGGATATCGTGACTGGACTGCCTGCTACGTGGATAATCAGAAATCAGTTGTTATAGAACCCGGTGCCACCGTCAACATTGTTGGAAATCTTGTTATACGTGTTGATGCCGTGAGCACTGTCACGGAAGTGAGTTCTGCGGTACTTACGGTTACAGATCCCGCTTTCGTTATATGCCCCGGCGCGACCATCAACATCGCAAAAGACGTCGTTTTTAAAATATATGCCGCCGCTGGGGCTGTATCGATAAATTCGTTTATCAACCACAATAATGATTCGACAGAAGCCCAAAATTTTCAAGTGGTTGGCTCAATTGACTGCCCCGTGATTGATCTTAGAAATCTCTATGACACCACTCAGGCTGATGGAGGGCATATGCCAATGCTTGTCACAGCAGCCAACGCCCAAGTGCTGCCTCCCGAAAAAGGTAATATTTACGGCGGGATAGTATGTAAACGCTTCGGTTGGGATAATTACACAGAAGATTCAGTGACTGGCGATAGTAGTTCGATACTACGAATTCACTATGACGAAGAACTTAGAAGAACGGGACCTGTGGGTCAAACCGTGTATGGAGCAGTACGACCCTGGAACCTTCCCGTCAAACTAGAGTGGGTAAGGGTAGTAGATTAAACAACACAAAGGAGGCTAAGATGGTACATCTGAGAAATAGGTTCGCACTTGCAATAGCGTTGGCGTTTGCTTTTTCGTCCTCGATGATGATCTCTCAAGAAGCAAATGCTGATGAGGAAGCACTTCAAGATTATACCCAAGAAAGTGAAAATGTCCGGTTCGTCAACCTAGAAGGAAGCCGTGCAACAAAGGATGTTACGCTTAATATCACTGCCGAAGGCACTGAGATTGTGGAAAGCTAGCAAACAGTGTCGGGCGAAGTCAAAGCGTAAACATGCCCTAGAGGTGTGGAGAACTAGCAAAGGTTAGCGGTTAAGGGGTCAAATCTCCCCTTGACTGCATGCCTGATAAAAGTTCCGGGGACACTATACTTAATTCAGTTCCATGCTCTCTATTTTTTCCTCCGCTCTAGCTTCGATTGACTTATTCAAATAGTCATTTAATTTAGTTTGACTTTTTTAAATGAATGCTGTATATTTTCAGCATGATGCAGAGGGCACTTTATTCGATTGTATTTTCACAGACTTGGGGCCGGCAGATGCGTTTTATCACGGGCCCAAGACAGTCAGGCAAGACGACGCTGGCCAAACAGAAGCTTGAGATAGCAGGCTCGCCCGAGCTTTATTTTTTGTGGGATTTGCGCGAGGTGCGTAGGCGCTACAAAGAAAATCAGCTTTTTTTTACCGAAAACCACCCCCCCAGCAAAACTCCTCAGTGGGTTTGTTTTGATGAGATTCATAAAATCCCGAAATGGAAAAATGGGCTAAAAGCAATTTTTGACGCAAGTCAAGAGGATTACCGGTTTATTGTCACGGGCTCCGCCAAGCTTGAGATTTTTAAAAAAGCGGGCGACAGCCTTTCCGGAAGATATTTTACGTTTCATCTTTTTCCTCTGGCCCTCTCGGAGTTATCAGGGTCCAAATCCGTTTTGACGGTTGAGGATTTAGCGCCTAAAACGGCCCATGACTGGATACAACAAATCCTTGATTTTCATGAACTAAAAAATACCCACCAGAATTTATCCGATTTGCTTGAGTACGGCGGATTCCCCGAACCATTTTTAAAACAGTCCCATGCTTTCCATATGAAATGGAGAAAAGACTATGCGGATACAGTGATCCGTGAGGATATCGGAGCCCTGACAAGGATTATAGACAAGGAATACCTCTATGACCTGTATCAACTCCTGCCTGAAATGGTGGGAAGTCACATTTCCGAGTCATCCATTGCCTCTCATTTACAAATCAGCGGCCCGACAGTTAAAAGCTATCTCCGGCGGCTTGAGGATTTTTATTTGACGTTTAGAGTGCGCCCTTACTTTAAAAACATCAAACGGGCGCTGTTAAAAACTCCCAAGTGTTATCTTTATGATTACACAATGATCGGTGACGCAGGCAAGCGGTTTGAGAATTTCGTGGCTATAGAACTCATGAGCCGCATTCATTTATGGATGGATGCTGGTAGTGAGGACTACTCGCTTTTTTACGTTCGCAACAAGGAAGGTCAAGAAACAGATTTTCTTATTTTAAAAAATTCAAAACCGTGGCTACTTCTAGAGGCTAAATTGTCTGATTCGAGAATTGACGGACATCATTACAAAACCCAAGCCATGCTGGGGGGCATCCCCTTGGTTCAGCTCTGCCGTAAAGACGGTGTTTGCCGAATGGAGGGCAAAAATATTTATCAGATTTCCGCCGCGCGGTTTTTTTCTTCTTAACCCAATTCAGGGAACCCCAGAATTGACGATTAACTGTAATGGCGCGTCATCCCCGAGATTTCTTATCGGGGATCATACCGAGGTTTGATTCCCGATTAAAGCCTTCGGGAATGACAACGGGGTGGCACCAGCCTAAGATTAAGCTTGGACGAAGATAGTAACCGTAAGATTTGTCCCATCAGAAACAACGCGGACGGCTCCCTGCTGATCCGTTCTAAAAATTTGATTGCCTTTGATTGAAGAAAGTAGCTCCAGCGTTTCTTTACGCGGATGACCGTAAGAGTTTCTCTGGCCGACGCTGATAACACTGACCCTCGGAGCAACGCTTTGAAAAAATAGCTCTGCCTCTTTTCTTGGTTTAGCCCCATGATGAGGCACTTTCAAGACATCCGCGTGCAAATCAAGCCCGGACTCCATTAGGCTTCTCATGGCAGGATCCTCAATGTCTCCGGTCAATAGAAATGATGTCTTTCCATACGTAATTTTTAAAATAAGACAGTCATTGTTGATATTTTTGGAGGCCTCTTTCCCGGCCGGGGGACTAAAGATGTCCACTCGGACATCCGAAAATCCTTTCAAGCTAGATCCCCTTGCGGCCTGGCAATAATCAATCATTTTGCTGCGAATATTCTTTTGCAACAACTGGTAGATTCCCGAAAAATAAACTTTTTTGGCATCAATCACGTGAGCCACTGAAAAATCCTCCAGGAGTGCCGACATGCCTCCGATATGGTCTTCCTGAGGATGGCTGATCACTAGCGCATCCAATGAGCGGATTCCCCTAGACTTAAGATACGGCCCCACCACGTGACGGCCTTTGTCGTGCGGCTGGCCTTTGCCTGCGTCGATCAGCAGGTTCCCGCCCTTAGGAAATTCAAAATAAATAGCATCCCCTTGTCCCACATCAAGCACCGTCATCGCAAAGCGGCGGTCAAAATACCTTAGCGCCTCTTGAAAAAGAAAGACATTCATCGAAAAAATGATTAATAGGAGAGCTCGAAAAAATCGACTTTTTATTTTTTTTGAAAAAAGTAAATAGCTTAATCCTGCGATTAAAACAATTTCCACCGCCAAGTCCATTTTGCCGACAATCACTACGCTAAACGGCAATCGACTAATCCATGAAAGCAAGCACGTAAAAATAAGCATCATTGATTTTAAAATCCACGGGATAAAAAATAAGAATGGGGGCACCCACCAAAAGCATAAAAAATAAACTAAGCCGCAAAAAAATAAGCAAAATGACAGCGGCACCGCAACCATGTTGGCCGCCAGCGACAGAGGGGTTACCATATAAAAATATTGCACCGTCAAAGGCAATGTCGTCAATGTCGCCACAAAAGATACCCAGAAGAGCTCTTGGGCGCCGAAAGCAGATTTCTCCCAAAACGTCATTTTTTCATTGGGGAAGAGTTCTTTTTTGGGCATAAAAATTGGCATAAAAAGCGCCATTCCTGCCACGGCCGCAAAGGAAAGCTGGAAACCAATATCAAAAATATTTTTAGGATTCGAGGCTAGAATCAGAAGAGCCGCCAATCCCAGTGAGTTTAAGAGATCTTGCTTTCGCCCCAGCAATTTAGCGACAATGAGAACCGTTGCCATGACAGAGGCGCGCACTAAAGGCGCTTGCCACCCCACCATCACGCAGTAGGCCCAAATAACCGCCAGCACAATCACCCACCGAATTTTTTTAGGTATCCTAAACGGGGATAAAATAAACAGGAGGGCCGCCGTTAAAAAACCGACATTAAACCCGCTAACCGCCAGAAGATGCATCGTGCCAGTGCGGACAAAAAGACTTTCAAATTCGTCAGACAATTCCCTTTTCTCACCCAGTAGTAGCGCTTTAAGAAAGGCGGCGTCATCCAGCTTGAATTCTTGTGCTAATTTCTGAGATAGAAAATTTCGAAACTTGATCGCGTATTCGGTAATAAAATGGGGCCGATGCCCCACCACCAACGTGCCGGCGCTATCTTTTTTGGCAAAAAAAAGCCCTCGTATTCCCTGTCGGTCAAGGTAGGCGCGCGCATCAAAGCCGCCGGGATTTCGCGGGCCATCAGGAAGAGCCAATTTTCCGGATAGACTAATCTGATCCCCATAACGCAACCACACCGCTGGATCTCTGACAGTGACTCTCACCTTCCCGCGTAAAGTTTTGAAGGCATCGCCTTCCCAGTCAACAGAGTCACACTCCAAGACAAACGAATCATATTTCTGATGGTAGTAATTTACTTTCCTTTCAACCTCAGAAATAATTCTTCCGCGAATAAGAACAGATTCCGGATCTTGCCGCGCTATCCAATAAACATCATTTTTGGGGACTTGGTACAAATAGGCGGGAACAAAATAGCCGGTAAGTAAAATGAGGGTAGAAAATAGAATCGCCGCATAAAAAAGCGGACGACGGCCTATTTCGCGAAATTGGAGCTTGCTTAGAATATCAAGCGCTGGCATTTTTCTGGGGAGCTACCACGCGCAGAGTGACCTGATCCCTGACATTTAAAAAAATATTAACCACAACCAGACACAAAGCAACGACCGAGAGGACAATCAAGATCTTTACTTCGTAAGCAATGTGTCTTTTCAAGAAACGGCGATGGTGTAGATCTTTTTGGGGACGTACTTTTTCTGAGAAATTTTTAGGCCCCCAATGGCAGCGAGAACTTTCTCATCCTTCATTACCTGACTCTCCACTTGGGCCTCAGTAGCGGAGGCGGAAATTGTAATTTTAGATTTTACCTTTCCGTTGACCATGATAGGGATCTCAAGCTCATCATCCTCGATGAGCGCTGGGTTGTAGATGGGCCAGGATTGATATGCAAGGCTTTCTTTATTTCCCAGGCGCTGCCAAAGCTCTTCGGCTAGGTGAGGCGCAAGCGGCGATAAAATGAGCGCAAAATCTCGCATCACCGACTTGGGCCGCACCGCTTCTTTGGACAGATCGTTGGAAAAAATCATAAGTGCTGAGATGGCGGTATTAAAAGAAAGTGTCTCAATGTCGTCACCCACTTTTTTAATCGTGCGGTGAAGCTGTTTTAAAATGGCTGGATTTGGCTCGATCTCCTGAATAGAGGTGTCAAGATTACCTTGGCGGTCAACAAAAAGACGCCAGATCCTGCCCAAAAAGCGGTAAACACCTTCCACGCCCTTCATCGACCAGGATTTCATCTGCGTCAGAGGGCCCATGAACATCTCGTACAACCTGAGACTGTCCGCACCGTATTCGCGAACAACCTGGTCAGGATTGATTACGTTTCCTCTGGATTTGGACATTTTCTGTCCGTCCTCGCCTAAAATCATGCCTTGGTTTACTAGCTTCTTAAAGGGCTCTAAACCCGAAACTAGCTTTAAATCATAAAGCACTTTATGCCAAAAACGAGAGTAAAGCAGATGCAGCACCGCATGCTCCGCTCCGCCAACATAAAGATCGACGGGCATCCAGTATTTTTCTTTGGCGGGGTCGCAAAAAGACTTCGAATTCTTGGGGTCGAGATAACGCAAATAATACCAGCAGGAACCAGCCCACTGGGGCATCGTATTGGTTTCCCGGTTCGCTGGTCCGGCGCATTTAGGACATTTTGTTTCCAACCACTCTTTAATCTTAGCTAGCGGCGGCTCTGCGTTGGCGCTAGGCTTAAAGTCGTTGGTTTCGGGCAAGCGAAGAGGTAAATCATTCTCATTAAGAGGCACAATGCCGCATTTGGCGCAATGAACCAGTGGAATGGGTTCGCCCCAATAACGCTGCCGCGAAAAGAGCCAATCGCGTAGTTTGTAATTAACCATTTGCTTTCCTACGCCCTGTTTTTGGAGCCACTCGATCATATTTTTTTTGGCTTCCGTCGTTGTCAGACCTGAAATAAAGCCGCTATTCACCGAAAGCCCCTCCCCCGTAAACGCTTTTTCGGCAACACTACCCCCGGAAACCACCTCGGTGATTTTCATCCCAAATTTTTTGGCAAATTCATAATCGCGCTCATCGTGAGCCGGCACTGCCATAATCGCACCCGTGCCATAGGTCAATAAGACATAGTCCGCAACCCAGACAGGGATTTTTTCATCATTAACAGGATTCACCGCGTAGGCTCCGGTGAATACACCGGTCTTTTCCTTTGAAAGCTCCATTCGTTCAAGCTCGCTTTTGGAGGCGGCTTGTTTTTGGTAGGCTTCCACCGATTTTTTTTGATCGGCCGTGGTAATTTTGGAAACTAGCGCATGTTCAGGCGAAAGAACCAAATAGGTTGCGCCAAAAAGGGTGTCTGGGCGAGTGGTAAAAACAGCCACGCCCTCCCCCCCGCCTTCAATTTTAAAACAAACCTCGGCACCGACACTTCTACCGATCCAATTTTTTTGCATTTCCTTAACCGAGTCGGGCCAATCCACCAATTTTAAATCATCAAGCAACCGATCGGCATACGCGGTAATCTTGAGCATCCACTGCCGCATGGGCCGCCGCACCACCGGATGACCGCCACGCTCACTCTTACCGTCAACCACCTCTTCGTTGGCAAGGACACAGCTAAGCGCCTCGCACCACCACACCGGCACCTCGGCAACATAAGCCAGCCCGCGGTGATAAAGCTGCAAAAAAATCCACTGCGTCCACCGCACATACTCCGGATCGGTAGTATCTACCTCTCGGTCCCAGTCGTAACTTAGCCCTATCGATTGGATTTGACGCCTAAAATTATCGATATTTTTCTTCGTGGTGACGGCCGGATGAGTGCCGGTCTCAATGGCGTACTGTTCGGCCGGAAGACCAAAAGCATCCCAGCCCATGGGATGCAGGACGTGATAGCCCTGCATACGCTTAAAACGGCAATAAATATCGGTCGCTGTATAGCCTTCTGGATGGCCCACATGCAAGCCAGCGCCTGACGGATACGGAAACATATCAAGCACATAAATCTTTTTAGCGGTTTGGGTAGGCGCTACGTCCGCGGTACAAAAAGTTTTGTTCTCGAGCCAGTGTTTTTGCCAGCGAGCTTCTATTTCAGAAAACGGGTAGAGTGAATCTGTCATCATGGCGTCATTCTTCCCCAAACTTTATTTTTTGTCTTTGGGGGATTCGCATTGGCGGAAGCGTCTTGAGAAAAGGCTCTATTTTTTCCCTGAGTTTTGGCTTGAAAAAGTGCCTTGTCGATTGTCTCAATAAATAAATTTTTATCGGTATCGGTGAGATCGTCAAAAAAATGCACTCCCATACTAACGGTGACTTTGATCGCCCGGTTCTTGACTTTAAACTCATGCTTAGCCATTGTTTTTTTAATGCGCTCAGCCACCACATGACCTGTCTCCAGTGTCGCTTCTGGCAACACGATCAAAAATTCATCCCCGCCGTACCTCCCCAAAATATCAATCGTGCGGATGCTGTGATCAAAAACTTTCGCTGACTCCTTGAGCACATAATCACCCAATAGATGCCCGTATTTGTCGTTGTACTTTTTAAAATCATCGATATCAATCATGATGCCAACGAGCGTGTGTTTGTACCGCCGGGCCCGCTCGATTTCTTTTTCAATTTCCTGGAGAATGTGACGCCGATTGTAAAAGCCGGTCAATTCATCAATGATGGATTGTTCCTTTAAAAATACATTTACTTCTTCGAGAGTTTGCTTCTGTTTGTAAAATTTGTCCAACAAGCCTCCCGAAAAAACCCCGAATAAGGCAAACACCGCTGGCGTTGATACGCCCATGTAGGCATAAAAAAAGAAATGGTGGCGAAGTTCATGGCTTAGCCACGCCAAGTTAAAAGGCGGATTCATTAGGGCATGCAAACACACCGCTCCCAGGGGCGCTCCCAGGCCCAAAAGAAAACCGCTAACGGCGTAGTTGTGACGATGTAGACTCATAAGATTGGCATAAAATTTATTTTATCATAAAACGAAATCATACAAGACAGCCTGAAAGTATTCTGGTATATTGTGTGACCTAGAGGGCCTGTAGCTCAGTTGGTAGAGCGCCTCCATGGCATGGAGGAGGCCAGCGGTTCGAGACCGCTCAGGTCCACCAAATTCTTTATTACCCTCTTGCCGAAGTGGCGGAACTGGCATACGCGTCGGTCTCAAAATCCGATCCCCTTACGGGGTTGTGGGTTCAACTCCCACCTTCGGTACTCTTTTTTTTAAATACCACCTATCAGAGCTCCCACAAGCCCGATAGATAGAGCACCCGCCAATGCCGCAAAAATGGTGTTGCGCGGGTGATGCTTAAGCACCTCACTTAAAAGCGCATGCGTTACCAAAAATATAAAGCCCCCTCCCACATGCCCAAGCACATAACCAATCCAGCGAGAGGAAGACGGCAGTAAAAATAGGATCCCCACAATACCGCCGGCAACTGTGGTTAATGTCTCCAGAAGAAAACTTAAGAAAAAAGCCCGCAGACGTCTCATCCCCGATCCGATGGCTACCAGCGTCAGCGCTAGACCCTCCGGAAGCTTATGAAAAGCTACCGCCAAAAGAACAAAAACGCCGACTTTTGATCCGCTGAGATAACCACTGTAAATGGCTAGCCCATCCATAAAACTGTGAACCGAGAGTGCCACCACCATCGAAAGGGTAATGGCTTTAAAATTTACCTCGGTATGGGTGGCTGAGCAAGCCGGGCAAACGTGAAAAACAAATTTTGTGATCCCCCAAAATAAAAGATAGCCCGTCAAAAAACTAACAGCGGCACTCGCGGCACCCACAAGCTCCACGGTCTCCGGCCAGAGCTCTAGAATTGCCACTGCCAGAAGCGCTCCAGCGGCAAATGAAATCAATAGGCATAATCGTTGATGGCTTATTTTTTTAAAACTAACGGCAATGATGGCACCGAGCGTCGCCATGAAGCAGGCAAGAACCAGTCTTAAGCCGATAAGCTGCCACACATCCATTCCAAATAAATTTCTCATTAAATTAATAGTTTCATCCGATAGGTTTTAAAAAGTGGGCAAAAAAATGACGTGCTAAACTTTCCTTAAGAAAGAAACAAGACTTATTTTTTCTTATTCTTAATAGTGGCTTCAGCCCGAAGCCAGTCTTCTGCATCAAAACCATCTTGGCATCCACGATCGACAAAAAATTGATAAGCTAGCGCCGCAATCTGCGCTTGATCATTTTCCTGAGAAGCCAGGTTCACTTTAGATGCATTTTTTAATTGTGGGGAAGCAATTTTAGCCATTGTTTGATCTCCATTTGATAATTGATTCTACTCCAAAAGAGCGGGAGGTGACAATATTATTTTGTTGGCAAAATAATAACGTATTGGAAAATTTTTATGTGGGGCCATATTCTTTGACTTGTTTATTTAATTTATATCTCGTCCTTTAGGTTCTAATTTCTTACTTTTTTTGACGGCAATTTCGACTCTAATTCACTTTCCATCTCTTCAACCGTAGGTAATTTTGACAATAACTTTCCCTTTATCTTCTGAGTCAAAATATAATTGCTTATGCCCATCGGCTTTTTAATATCTCTCAGGGAATACTCCGCTTCGATTTTATCTTTATACCTGCACAGTATCAGCCCTATTGACGGATTATCATCTGGGCGTTTCAACAAAGAATCAACCGCAGATAAATAAAAATTGAGCTTTCCCGCGTACTCCGGCTTAAATCTTCCGGCCTTTAATTCAATAACCACATAACAACGCAAATCCAAATGATAGAACAACAGGTCAATAAAATACTCGTTGCCAGATATCTCCAGCCTATACTGCCTGCCCACAAAAGCAAATCCCTTGCCAAGCTCAAGCAGGAAAGACGTTATTTGTTTAGTCAGATTCTGTTCGATCTCTCTTTCCTGGGCACTGTCTCCAAGTTCCAAAAAATCAAATAAATATGGATCCTTAACAGCCTGTCGCGCAAGATCCGATTGAGGCGGCGGTAATGTCCGGGAGAAATTATTCAGCGCTTTGCCTCTTCTATCACAATACCCATTTTCTATCTGCATCTCAAGTATGTCCCTTGACCATCCATTCTGCAAAGCCGCGGAAGCATACGCAAGAGCGGTATCAACTTTACGCATTTTAGCCAAAATTACACGATTGTGCCCCCATGGTATTTGTGCCACAGGCTGTGGCACAATTTCAAACTTTGAAGAATAGAATAGATACCACTGCCTTATGGCGTAAAGGTTCCTACGGGAAAAACCTTTCATCCCGGAAAAGTCTTTTTTAAGATCGGCTGCCAGCCGCTCAACAAGCCCATCGCCCCAGGAAGCCTCGGACTGTTTCTTGATTATTTCTTTGCCTATATCCCAGTAAAGTTCCATAAGCGTCTGCGAAAGCCCCTGAGCAGCCCTTAAGCGAGCGGAAATAATCTTCTGCTTTAAATCAGCAAGCCATTTTATATAATCGCGTGATATCTTCACAAATCACCCCTATAGAAATCCTATACATTAACCTCTATCACTCGCGTCGTATCATTCTCAAAAGTACCCACCACCTTCACAGCGATCTTCCGTCGACCAAAAGCGATACCATTGGCGCATTAGCTCCAGATTACATAAGATGATTCTACAAAGAGGTGGAAGAAAAGCAAAGATAAACAATTGTCTCTTAAAAAATTGAAGCCGAAAAAGAGCCTAAAAAAAAGCCAGCCACAGGAGGGTGTGGAGTTTAAATTAAATCAAAAATTAACGGTGTGTCTTACGCCGCCTGCAATGCCATTTTGATCATCAAGCTATAGGTCTGTATCATTTCCTCGACCGCAAGCTTCATGACGGGTGGGAGGGCAAATTGCTGGAGGATTTTTAAGTCTTCCAGAAGACCCTTTAAGGCATTGATGAAATCAGGCAGGTCTTTGGGTTTAAATTCACGTCCTAATTGTTTTTGGTAGGCTTGGTAGAATTGGACAAAATAAGGATTGCTGATGCTTAGCTCTTCCAGACGGGCTTCGAAGCTAGCGAGAGTGAGAGTGGCGGGATTAAGTACGCCTCTTTCGCCAAGATCAAGAAGATAGAGAAAGCGTGTCTTGCTATTGGGCTGGTGTCTTCTGGTAGATGAGGTGACATAGACTCGCTCTGCTTTTTGATAGGTTACTTGTAGTTCACTAAAATTTAGAACCATGAGATCTTTTTCTGTGGGGTAAAGCCTCTTTGCCTCTTTAAGCATCGCGCGGGCCTGATGACCCACGACGACATACCTGACAAATTTGCCCCCGGGAGTGCGTCTTTCATTGTGAAGCTGGGCCACTAGAAGCTGGATGGCTAATTGAGTTACGTTTCCTTGGGGAAGCACGGCATTGGTGTTTAAAATGACCACTGCGGGCTCATTGATGAAGGATTCGGGCACATTCGCATAGAGCGTGCGGGCTTCGCGGGCGGCTTCTTCCATGATGAGCCTATAGTCGGCCAGCGACATGGTGGCGGTGGTTTGGTTGCCTTTGCGCCTTATTTTGATTTTTCTAGCGCCAATGGCTATGCCCCTGTCGGCCAAGCCATAAAGAATTGCCTTTCCATCATCCCGGAAGACTATTTGAATGACGGAGGAGCCGATGGCGATTTGTTTATTTTCATGGACGTTTTGGGTGGTAATGACTTGGGCGATGAAGGTAATGACTTCGCCTTTTTGAATATTCACCACGGGATGGCCTTGGGTTAGCTCTAAGTTGAGTGGTCTGGGACGCCGAGCAGGGACTCTGGAAGTGGGAACGCGTTCTAGGGTTGTGGTGGCGAGGCGGGCGGCATTGGGCTTCGCCAGTCTCGCGCCATCCAACACTGTACCCCCCGTACTGTTTTTTTCTCTGATCACGTGGGCTGCGGGACTCCCAATAATATTCTTCCCCCGCTCAATGGATTCGCGAATGGTTGTAATCGGTCGGACCTGTAGAACAACAATTCGGTCATCTGCGTCCAAAGACCACTCCATGTCGATCTGAGTCCCAAAATATTCAGATAGCTTGTAAACCACTTCGGCAACCGCTTGAAGTTGTTGTTCATTGAGTGCTGGCTCAAGAGCTTGTGCGTTAGGTTCCACCTTATAGCCTCCCTGCGGCCCCAGATCTAGCAGAACCTGTTCGGTTT
Organism: Candidatus Omnitrophota bacterium; assembly: GCA_945877765.1. Taxonomy (GTDB): domain Bacteria; phylum Omnitrophota; class Gorgyraeia; order 2-02-FULL-51-18; family 2-02-FULL-51-18; genus CAMDWQ01. The sequence continues at coordinate 48,436 of CAMDWQ010000001.1, forward strand.
TAACACCTACATGAGAGTCAAGAAGTTCATATCTTCCCGAAGCGCTTGTTGTTTTTGAAAATAGATACGAATCCGGATCCTTGACAGTTTGATCCACCAGCCCTTTGGCTAACCCATGGGCCGCATCCACTCGTATGTGATCGGCTCTCTGTTGGGCAGGATCAGCGCTGAAAGCAACGCCGGACGCTTTTGGGTTAATCATCTCATCCACCAAAATACTCTCAGCCCCGGATAACCAAACATCGACAACAGCTCTTGAAAGGGCCTGAATTCCGAATACGTTAAGTTTGGTCTCCTTCATTCCCGCCATCGCTTCATCAACGCTATCTTCTTTCAATCCCGAAGAGCGCACAGCAACCGCCCCAAGCACTTTCATAGAATTCCCGATGGAACGAGAAACATCACTTGTTTCATACTTAAGTAGCAACAACTCCACTGAATCTCGCAGACTTAAAATTAAGCCATCGATAGAATGAAGCTCCTGGCTTCTTTGAAGATTTTGCTTAAACTTTAAAATTTTAGTCTTAACTTCTGTTTTAAATTTAACTGACGTTCTTTCGTCAATGGCTATCAACCTCTCAAGATTGTTTAATTGCTTCACTGTCAAATCGCGGTAGGCAAAAGCTAGGTTGGCTTGAAGCTTAAGATCAATGCCTTTGCTTTCTTCGATTTTTTCTTGCAAGGCAGCGGAGATCTTCCAAGATTTTTCAGCTAGATTTCCGGTATCGATTAAAGCATTTAATGATTGGTTTGCCTTTGACGTTAGTTCAAAAATATCGGCCGGGCCTTTCGCGTCTCTCACCTTGTCTACAAAACCACTAATGGCCTGGTGGATATCAATCCTAAGATCCGCGGAAGTCTCTTCATCTGTTTTAATTAATTCCAGAATACCTGAAAAAATCGTATTCAACTGCCGCTGCCAATCATTGGCATATTCATCAATCCCTGTCATGCCCTCAAGAGAATTTAGTTCTTCAGGGTGCTCGCGAACCCTCCAAAGAAAATACTCAGTTGGCTGAATGACGAATCCTTCGGGAGTCGCGACTTGCACCGAGGAATCTATCAAGCCCCTTTCTTGAAGTTGTTTTACCGCGTAGGTTGTCTCGGCAGAATTACTACCTTTCCCCCCTGCGATGGGCCTTGAAAAACGGTCTTTTAAATTTTCTTTCCAGACAACACCGCGGCCTTGAAGTTCTTTGATTTCGTCTTCGCGCGCTTTTTTGAGAGCGTCAATTTTAAGTTTTATTACCAAGATTTTTTCTTTGATGGTGGAGTCGCCTTCCTCACCGGTCATACCGGCAAGCTCTAACTTATTCCAAAAACTTAGAAGCACCGGCAGTTCAGATCCGCTTAACTCGACGACTGCACTTTCAACCTCAGCCGATATCTCTTTTCTGGCCGCACCAAGCCATTCCCGGCCCTTTTCGATCATCTCTGCCCTGGAGGATTGCAGCATCATCGCGGTAAATGGGTGCTTCCAATCTCCGTTTGCCGCCAGCATCGTCCGGTCAAGACGCTCTGCTTGCTTCATTAGTTTATCGGCTTCCAAAAATACTTGCTCAAAATCGTATCGTCTGGCATATTTTTTTTGTTCTATATATTGATGAAATTTTTTCAAATCTGCCTGAAATTGGTCGATCAATTCTCCCGCCTGACTTCTCACAAATTCCAAAATTGTGCTTCTTATGACTGGGTTTTCTGAAAGTTGGGTCAATAAGGACTCGATGCTATCGGACGGAAGTACCGCGCCTCCCAAAATTTGATCCAACAGCGCTCTCACCAGGTTCTGATTTGAGATCCTAGAAATAATATTCCCCAGAATATTCACGTCTTTGGGTAGAATCTCATAGGATGCTTTCGTTTCCATTCTTTCCTTCCACATCAAGTACTCCGTATACTTTATGACCGTTTCACCACTCAAGTCATCGGCTCCCGCAATAAAATAAAGGGTGCCTTGATTAGCGTCTAAATAGACCAAATCTCCATCATGAACCTCACAGGTAGTTTGTTTTGCGTCAGCTATCGCATGAAATACTATTTCTTTTCCACCAACCTCTATCTTCATCTCTGTTGTATCGGCGGTATAAGTCTTAAAGCGCAGGACTTGGTTATGCACTGAAGCTCCATTAAAAATAACAGCGGGCTTTCGATTTTCACGCGCCCGTATAGCCGCATGAGATAATGAGCCGCCTGTAGTAATCGCAACTCCGTTTGCGGCGGCAATGCTCGGATCATCCTCATTGTCGGTATAGTCGGCAATCAAAATTCCGTTTTTAAACTCGTCCGCACTTCTTCCTGTTTGCTTAAATCGGGCAAAACCGATCGCCTTGCCAAGATTCAAACGCACTCCACCCAAAGAAACTGCGCTGATACCACGCCTTTGATTTGGTCTTTCCAATAATTGCTTTTTTTTAAATGGTCCCGTCATACGATTTAATAGATGCTCATTAGAAATAGCAGAAAAAATACCCCGTGCCCCGTCAGGACTATTGGCTGCTCCAGCCAAACGAGCCCCGCTCATCTGGACGGCAAGCGACTCAAACCATTCCCGAAATGCGCTAGTGGAGGCAAAGCCTTGCGGCAACAAGAGCTCTTCTAAGTCATAGGGACTAAGCTTGTTATTAACTAATTCTCTTTTCCGGAATAAATCATATCTCCGTTGATTCATAAAAAATTCTCCCAAAATTGCCGTACCCAGAACAAACTGGGAAGATTTCGTGTCTTTCAAGACATAAAACGTGATCTGATCTCCTAAAGCAGCAAGCTTCAATTCTTCGACAAGATAAGGACCGACTTCTCCGATGGTCGTGCGAGAACAAAAAGATTGGAGTGATCGAGCAATCGCCGCCACCTGACGCATGTAAATAATCTGAAGTTGGTCGGCTTTGTAGGCGGCCTCGATTAGCCGAGCGACTGGGAAGTTACGAGCCGAAGCTTCTTGGTAAGCAGCATCAAATTTATAATTCCCATCATCAATCACAACTAACGCTCCTCTAGAAATGAGAGTCTGGATGCCGTGACTGATAAAATCCATCATCCTTTGACCGCTTGGCATACCATCAGGCACTTCTATCCCAAGAGCCACGGCCAGTGCTTCTACTTGTTTGACAGCGGCCGGCAGTGGCGTCGGCACCATCACCGAATCTTTATCGCTTCGCAAGAGATAACCATTGGCGACGAATTCAGAAGTTAGGTCCGAAGCATTTACATGGGGGGAGCGATTAATAGCGAGGTCAAGATCGAGAGTTGAAGTAACCACTTGTACTGCAAAATTCAGCTTCTCGGGAAGATCCGCTATAGAGGATGCGCCATGATCTTTATCAAAAACTGCTTCCATATGATATCCATCCCTGCTGACCATAAAACCAGCCGCTTCAAACGCATCACAAATACTTCTAAAACGCGTGCTGTTACCAGGCTCATAGATTTTCTCGATATTATCCATATAGCTCACCAAAATTCGGCCCTCCTCCTGGACAGGCAGAAGCGAAAAATGGATGGCCGCGCTATGAAGACCCAGCTTAAGACCGATCAACGCTGTATTTTCATCCGCCATGACAAGAGCGTTGGAGGGATCGAAAAAACGTGAATTCTTATGCCTTAATTGATTCAGCGAAAAAGCCTGGGTAACAGCAAGAACCGCTATTGAGTGCTCTTGCTGTGGTTTTTGTCGAGCGTCGAGATATTTGACATTGACCTGGGTCCTCGAGTCAGCAGAGCTGACCATACACGTAGACACTCTCTGGCTCCCACCGGAGGGCATAACACCTCCCAGATTTCTCACACCTTTTTGATGGACAATGTTGATTAGTTCGGCGAAGGAAACGGCTTCATCACTAATCGGCGTTCCACTACCGATAAAAGCTATGTAGTCACCCAAATTGATACTCCTAACTCGGGTCTCGTAACCCTCGGCAGGGGCAACCGTCAGCCGAGAGGATTTTTTAGAATCAAACAACTGCATCATTGCTTCAATGGATGGTTGGATAGCGTGTGCTTTTCCAGGAAGCGACCGAAGACTGTCCATAGCACCCTCTACTTCATGCCGGATATTTAAAAATAACTTTGCGATGGACCTCCCCCCTTGAAGATCTGACGATTCCTTGGCAATAGAATCCAAACTTTTCCCAGGAGGCTGCCCCTTGAAAAGCACCTCGTAAGACAGCACCATCAACTGCATGGTATCTAACAAAGCTAAAATATCCTCCGGAGACTTGTTGGGCTTGCCAAGTTTTTGCAGGACCTCAGAATTTAGTTTTTCAAAATCGCGGTACATGGCCATGACTCGTTGCGCCTCAGGGTTAGCCGTCGGGGTATCTACCATTGGCACAAAAGCGTATTCGACGGGTATAACACGTCCCGTATGGTAGTCAATTTCCCGATGTAAAAAAGAACTCAATTGTTTGAAATCTGGTTTTCCATAAACCTGTGGAACGGGAACATTTCTATTTAACTTGCCGTAAATTTCTGAAAGAGCCAAGAGGGCTTGTTCGCTTCCGTTGTTAACTTTTGTCTTTAGAATTAGATAGATTTCAGCTTGTTGAGGAGAATTTAAAAAGACGTAGGCGGCGCCTAGGGCTAGGAGGACGACTCCATTCCCGCTGTTAACTTGTGCCTTTAGAATTGGATAGATTGCAGATTGTTGGGAGAGAGTTAAAGAGGCGTAGATAGGGCCTAGGGCCCGGAGGGCATATTGATTTCCGTTTTCAGCTTGTGTCTTTAGAATCGGGTAGACTTCAGATTGTTGGGAAGAAGTTAGAGAAGCGTAGGCGGAGCCTAGGGCTTGGAGGGCAATTTCCTGCCCAGTTTTAGCCTCTGTCCTGAAGAGCGTATAGATTTCGGATTGTTGGGAAGAAGTTAGAGAAGCGTAGGCGGAGCCTAGGGCTAGGAGGGCGCGCCCACTTCCACTTTCAGCTTTTGTCTTTAGAATTATAAAGATTTCAGATTGTTGGGAAAGGGTTAAAGAGGCGTAGGCGAGTCCTAGGGCCCGGAGGACTACTTCGCTTCCTTTATCAACTATTGTCTTTAGAGTTGCATAGATGTCGACTTGTTGGGCAGAGGTTAAAGAGGCGTAGGCGAGTCCTAGGTCCCAGAGGGCGAATTCATTTTCTTCGTCTGCTCCTGTCTTTAAAGTTGCGTAGATGTCAAGTTGTTGGGCAGAGGTTAAAGAGGTGTAGGCAGAGCCCAGAGCTAGGAGCGACGAACTGTATTTAAGATCAACGGCATTTGTTTTCAAAAAGTCATAAAGCTTTTGAAAATCCGCCATCACTTCATCAGGATTTGAGATCTGTGGGGTTGCTTTGGTTTCCACAGGTGTGACCGGGGTCATGGTATTTAACTTGCCGTAAATCTTTGAAAGGGCCCAGAGGGCATCTCCATCACCTTTGTCAGCTTTTGTTCTTAGAATTGTGTAAATATCAGATTGTTGGGAAGAAGTTAAAGAGGTATAGGCGAATCCTAGGGCTACGTCGGCGCCAGAATTTCCTTTTTCAGCTCCTGTCTTTAAAATTGGGTAGATTTCAGATTGTTGCGAAGTAGTTAAAGAGGCGTAAGCGGCTCCTAGGGCTCGAAGGGCAGTTCCATAACCTTTACCAGCTTCTGTCTTTAGAATTGCATAGATTTCAGATTTTTGAGAAGGGGTTAAAGAGGCGTGGGCGAAGCCTAGGGCTTCGTGGGAAAATACACTTTTATTGTCAGCTTCTGTTTTTAGAATTGGATAGATTTCGGATTGTTGGGAAAATGCTAAAGAGGCGTAGGCAAGGCCTAGGGCCCAGAAGGCATCTCCACTTCCACTGCCAGCTTCTGTCTTTAGAATTGGATAGATTTCGGATTGTTGGGAAGGAGTTAAAGAAGCGTAGGCGGAGCCTAGGGCTAGGAGGGCGTCTCCATTTCCTTTATCAACTTCTGCCTTTAGAATTGGATAGATTTCGGATTGTTGGAAAAGAGTTAATGAAGCGTAGGCGGGGCCCATGGCTAGGACGGCATCTTTATTTTCTTTGTCAGCTTTTGTCTTTAGAATCAGGTAGACTTCGGATTTTTGGGAAGGGGTTAATGAGGCGTAGGCGCAGGCTATTCCAGTGCCAGGGTTTGCCTTTAAAATTGGATAGATTTCGGATTGTTGGAAAAGAGTTAAAGAAGCGTAGGCGGAGCCTAGGGCATACAGGCCATTTGAATTTCCATTTTTAGCTTGCGTCTTTAGAATCAGATAGACTTCAGATTTTTGGGAAGGAGTTAAAGAAGTGTAGGCGGAGCCTAGGGCTAGGAGGGCGTGTCCATTTCCGTCTTCAACAGCAGCTTTTTTCAAAGAGTCATAATGCTTTTGAAAATCCTCCCTCACTTCATCAGGGTTTGAGATCTGTGGGGTTGCTTTGGTTTCCACAGGTGCAGCCGAGGTTATGGTATCTAGCTGGCCGCCAATCCCTGAAAGAGCCAAGAGAGTTTGTTCATATCCACTGTCAGCTAGTTGCTTTAGAATCGGAAAGGCTTCGGATTGTTGGGAAGGGGTTAAAGAGGTGTAGACAGATCTTAGGGCTTCGAGAGCATTTAAATTTCCTTTTTCAGCTTGTGTCTTTAGAATTAGGTAGACTTCAGATTGTTGAGAAAGAGTTAAAGATGCGTAGGCGGAGCCTAGGGCTTGGAGATTGGAAGCACTGGGCGGTTTCATGATGACAGACGGCCGAATCATCTTATAAAGCCCCCAAATAGTTGCACAAGTGGCAAACAAAACAGCGATAGAAAAGAACATGTAGTTGGCAACTGTCATTAAAACATTTTCTTCTTTTGGCTTTTCCAGTTTGGCTTCTTTGTCGGATGTAATATTTTCATTGGGCTGAGAATTCGATTCTTTATCAGACTGAATATTTTTTCCGGTTTGAGGATAGCTGACTATCTGATCCACCGCTTCTCCTTGCGCTTTGGTATCGCCAAAATACTTTTTAATGCTGGGGGAAGGCTTGGTTTTTTCATCGGCTGACGGTTGAGATGAATCCTGCTGCGCTAAAGATTGGGACGCAAGCGGCACAGAGAAGCCCAGCAAAACAGCACCCGATAAAATCAGGTGCCTAAACATTTCTCCGGCTGAATTTTTAGGGTGGTTTGTCTTCGCAACACGTGCGTCGCCATTCGACGATCCCCCATTATCTGCCAGCCGGGCAGCATTCATCGAATAGACTGCTCCCGCCAAAATATCTTTTTTGATATTTTGAGCTTTTGCCGTAGCAGCCATCCTACCCTGTCCCATAACATAGGCAGTCATATCCATTTTAGCGGCCACAGTGCTTACCACTGGCTGTTTTACATTCACGGATATCTGACCCAAAAGTATTTCCTCATACCTCTTAATATTCGTCTCATGCGTCACCTCGGGAATAATAGAGATGTAGGAAATGTTCCTTTGTTTTAAAAGATACTTAAGATTGGGTGTGTGATAGCCGCCGGTGATGAGGATAGCGCCTGCCTGCCGGCTAGGCAGGGATTTTGAATCTTGGATGGCGGATATATTTTTCAGAAAAACTTTATCTCTCTCATAAGTTAGCTCATAGAATTTTTTACAGAGATTCGCCATATCTGTGAAATCTTCCTTAAGAAAAATCGCTTTTTCATAATGACCTTTTAAAACCATGAGCTTTTGATTTAGAAAACCTGAGAGAGTTTTAATATCCGCAAAATCCTCTTTTTTGAATTCTTCATATTCTTCGGGAGTCAGGGACAGGTGAAATAGTTTTTTATAAAACTCTAAAACTTTGATAGAAAGAAGAAGCTTGGACTCATCCTCATTGGTAGTGAAATTCTTAAAAATCTGGTCTTCCAGAGCTTTCTTTTCCGATAGGAGGTCTTTGGGGCTCAGAGAATTTGATTTTTCAAGGTATGCGAAATATTTAAATAACTCAGGGTATTTTGTTGTGCCTTTTAATTTTTCTTTCAAATATAGAAAAAATCCTTTTTGTGAATCTTTCATGGACAGCTTTGAGGCGGATTGGCCGCTTAACTCCCTTTGATCCTCCGCACCTAAAGATTCAATCGCTTTTTGTTGCTCTAGGCTTGCATCTTTAAAGTCAATTTTGGATTCAAAATTTTTAAGTTCTTTTAATTTCAGAAGATTCGGGAAATGGTTCAAATCAATATTTAAAACATTAGCTTGGAGAAAAAGTGCATCGACATAGTCGGAGAAACTGGTTTCATCCTTTTTTGCTTTGTTATACTTCTCAAGGAATGACAAAAGAAATGGGTTTAGAAGCTTTGGTTTTAGGACTTCAATCGTAGATTCGATTTCCTGCAGATAGCTTTCGAAACGGTCCCTTTTTTTGATGCTTTGTTTATAAACTTGTAGAGACTTAAAATAAAGATTCGGATCTTCAACTCCCACAACTTTAAAATTGTGATCGCTGGTCAGATCGAGATATTCAATTCCATGAAGAAGCCCTTTCTGTAAATATTCTTTGGCAATATTCTGTCTTTTGGACAAAGAAGCTCTGTCTCTTAAAAAAGTAAGATTGGCATTGCCATTGGCAGCCTCGGTGAAGACGGTATCTGCTATTCCGTTTTGGAATAATAGATCGAAGAGTTTGGCTTCGTTTAACTGGCATGAGGAATTGGTGTGAGCGTCTTGGATGAGGATGATGGTTTCGGAGGGGCTAGACCCCTGTGGTATCTGGTAGGCGTCTTCGATGGTCGCTACTGATTCAGGGATTGGAGGAAGTAGCTTTTTAGCCCATTCCAGATTCTTTTGTTTTTCCCCCCTATCCTCCGTCCTCCATCCTAAATCCATCTTTCGAAGCTCAGGTGCCGAATAAGAAAACTCTTGAATTATTAGGCATAAAATTAGCGTGAGCGAGAGGCTCTTAAGAAAGACCGTTCGTGTCGTCTTTTTGACGATGCGGGGGCTATTTATCATAGGTCTATGTATTACATATAGATACGTGGAGTATGCCCAATAACTACCGATATTGCAAATTTTTTACAAGCTTGGGTTTTGGGGGCAATAAAACTCAATCAGAATTGCCAAACAAGCTCATCCATGTTAGCATCATCGACTATGATCACAAATTTCTCCACACAAGAAGAAATTATCAAAAAACTACGCTCCATTGCAAAAATTCACAGCTTTGACGTAGTGCATCGTATTTCGTCTGTTTTCTACGATGTTCTCAAGATTTCCTTTTACGCTTTGCAAAGAAAAATCGAAGGTCTCAGGGAACGCCCCACTGGTCCGGTGGTCTTGTCTACAAACGAGATTACTAAGCTTTTTAAGCTAATCCACTATCACCATTCTCAAAACCATATCCATCTTGTGAGCAATGAGTTAACTGAGTGCTTCGGTCGTAACTTCATCGAGGCCGATGCATTGAGTTACTTTGAGAAAAAAGTTGAGGGCAATATCTCCGACAAATTTGGGAGACAAATATTCGTTAGTTTGGACGATGGGATAAAATTTATGTACAAAAACCAAGATACCGGCAAACATGAAATTGACTCAAAATACTACCTGCCTTATAGGGGTAAGCGCTTACCATGGATTCAGCATACTTTGAAAAATTCTAAAAATATTTATACAAGGACTGATGGTTCTGATCAAGAACTCATGTATGTGAATCAATATGATTTACCTGATTATGATGGGCAGGGTAGCAAATGTTTCTGGATTGTAATTTTGAGGCGGTACAAAAAAGACCGTGTCGGCCCTTTTAAATTTAAAACTGCCTTTGCAATTTTTAAATATAATAATTTTCTAAAAAGAATCGAAAGATACCGACCCATCACGGAAACCAAGCAAAACTAAAGCCCGCTTTTGGATGTCTATAAATCTCCAAAAGCGGGCAAAAATTTGTTGCTGGTGCAAGAAAACGAACACTCGTGATCACCAATCCCACCAGCCAGACTCGGCGAATAGACTGTTCGTTATTAGGATGACCAAATAGTACTTGAAAAGTCTATCCCTGTCAATTTCTTCTTAATACAATGCTCTTAATACAAACGAAAATCAGCGGCCTGCTGAAAGCATGCCAAAAGGCGTTCACGGACCTTTTCCAGGCTCTCCGGCGAATAAACAAATTCGTGAGTTTGATTGAGTGTTGAAAAATAAAGCATCCCGCGGACGGGCGCCTCTCCGTAAAGCTCGCGAAATACAAAAGCGTACAAACCCAGCTGAAATTCATACTCCTGCGCTGTTTTTTTGGACTCAAGGGAGGTGATCTGGTTGGTTTTATAATCCAAGATCACCCACTGCCCTGCCTCACGGTAGACTAAATCAATCTGGCCCTTCAGAATGCCGTGCGGTGTCTTAAAAATAAACGGAAGCTCCGGATGGCAGGCGGGTGATTTTTTCACCGATGTTCCGAGAGGGCTTTTCCAGAAAGCCGCACTGCTCTCGCGGATCTCGTCTTTTTCAGCAGAGGTGAGTGGCGAAAGAATTTTCATCAAGAAATCCTCGCGAATGAAACCTCGCGGTGAGCCCAGCGTCATCATTTCCATCACGCGGTGATAGATCGTTCCATACTCATTTCGCGGCGACCTCTCGAGATCCTCGGGGTCGATGGTTTCTGGTTCTTCTAAATAAACCGGCGGTTTTGGCGACGCTTGCGCCAAAAGATCGCTCACGCTTAAATCGGTTGCCGCATCGTACGGCTTTTGAGGTAGGTGCAGGCGCTCAAGGATTTTTGCAACGTCCGGCATCACCGGCTCGACGGTTGTCACGGAAGGCTCACGTGACTCTCCGGAAATGGACGAAGAGGAAAGCGCTTTCTCGCGGCCCAAAAGATTTAGCACGCGCTCCATCCAAGTGGCATTTTTATTCCCAGAGACGGTTTCACGAGGCGCTGCGCCACACAAGAGAAGATGTTCACGCGCGCGTGTGACCGCCACGTACAAAATGCGATCCTCTTCTTCCTCTTCTTTTTCATCCATGCGGTTGGCAGCGACTTCATAGGCCTCATCGTTTAGTTTTTTACGTTCATCCAGAGGATCCTGCCAGGACCAGCCCAAACCTCCCTCGGTAGACGCGATCGCCAAGCCGCGGTCCTTAGGCTTTTTCTGACCTCCCAAGTTCGCGATCGCCACAACCGGAAACTCAAGGCCCTTCGCCGCGTGAATGCTTGACAGAAATACCGCGTCGCTTCCATCGGTTGCGATTCGCGCTTCCTCCGTCTCATCTCTCTCGGCCATGCCTTTGGCGTAACGCACAAATTCGGCCGCATCCAAGGACATTTTTTCTTCCAGAGAACGCGCGATCTCCACGAGTTTTCGCCCATTGGCGACGCGCTGAATCCCATCGGGACCAGCCAGAGCAAAACATTCGTAGTCGCTCCAGCGCAGTATTTTTTCCAAAATCGACGAAACGGTAAAACTGTTTTTGACGCTTCGTAAAGATTCTAAAAACTCTACAAATACCTGGACGCGGAGGCGGTCTTTTTCCGACAAGCCTTCCACCGTGGATAAATTATCGAGCGCACGTGAAAGCGACCGTCGCCGGGAATCATCTTTTTTGGCCGCGCGGGCCAGCCAAAAAAGACCGTCATCAGAAACGCTGGCCAGCGGCGAGCGAAGAGCCGCCGCCAAAGCAACGTCATCGTCCGGATGATCCAGAAGAGCCAGCAAAGACACCAGGTCCTTGATTTCTGTTTTTTCAAAAAAAGATTTCGATTTCGGAGAATAAAACGGGACGCCCAGGCGCGAGAGCGCACGCTCGTAAGTCTGCGCTTTTTTGGCGCTGCGCATCAGGATCGCCACATCGCCCCATTTCATCGGCCGACCAGACAGAGTCCCGTCCTCAACACAAACACCTGAACGAACCAACGATAAAATGCGCTCGGCCAAAAGCCGGGCCTCATCCTCACGGCCCTCGTCAAGATCTTTCAATTTTTCGTCCGGGCCATAAAACGCGCAGAGAGGCTCGATAGTCCCCTTAACCTCAAGCAAGAATTTTTTTCCGGGAACCAACGCCTTAAAAACACCATGGGCGTCTACCGCAAAAAAATGGTTCACAAAATCCAGCACCTCGAATCGAGAGCGGTAGTTCTCATCCAGAGTTATTTTTTTTCCGGCCAAAGCCTCATAGTGCCCGAAAAGAGCAGGCTCGGCATGCCGAAACGCGTAGATCGATTGTTGCGGATCTCCCACGAGAAATAGGTTGTTCTTGCTCCTCAAAAGATCGATAAGCTTTGCCTGTAACGGGCTCGTATCCTGGAACTCATCCACCAATAGATGACAAAAACGATTCCGATAACGCTCGCGGACCGCTTTTTTCGCGGGAGTCTCGCCTTTCAAAAGCTTCCACGCTAAGAGCGTCAGATCCTCGAAATCCAGCGCGGCCATTAATCTTTTTTCATTTTCATAGTTTTCCATAAATACGTGCATGATTTTCAAGAACTCTTCTTTAAAAGGAAAAAATAATTCCCCAAGCGCCGCCAGCTTCCAGGCACCGGCGTCTTTCCGGAAGGATTCGACCCACTCCTTGAAAGTCTCTGAGCCTCTTTTTTGAATGGAACGCTCGATCACCCGAAACGCCTCGAAATTCCGCCAGTCTAGAAATGCGGCGGAAAAAATTTTAGGGATATGTCTAGCGCCTTCAATAGCAGCAGCTTCATTGGCGGTTATTTTTTTATTCTTTCCGGCTATTTCTATCACCTCAAGAAAAGCTTGGGAGATCTTCGCCTCTAGAGGTTTGCGGTCAAGACCGCTGCGGATCGTCAAAATATTTTCGTCTTCCCCGGTCGCGCGAAAATGAGCATACAAACGCAGCGCCGCCAGGCGCACAGAGACTTCACCGCGCTCCGTCAGCATTTCCAGCGCCACAGCGCTATCGGCATGCGCCTCAAATGCGGCATCCAACGCTTTGGTCATCAAAATATCTGATTCAGCCTTGGATAAAACTTTGAAATATGGATCCACAGCAGCTTCGATTGGATTTTCACGCAAAAGCCTCGCGCAGAAGCCATGGATCGTGCCGATATAAGCCGTCTCGAGCGCCCGACGGTCCTCTTCGCGGCCGGCCTGAATGAATTCTTTTACCAGCTGGCGCTTCATGTGGTTGGCGGCCGGCTCAGTGAATGTCAACGCCAGAATTCGATCGGGCGCCTGCTTAAGATCGATGACCGCATACTTAAAGCGGTTCACGAGCACCGACGTTTTTCCTGAGCCTGCACCCGCGCTGACGCAGATATCGGCGCCAAACGATGCGGCCGCTTCCTGCTGCTTAGAATTCATGGCCCCTCTTAGTTTCTACGCGGCAAACCGCATCAAACTCGCAAAAAGTGCAGTCTTTCGGCTCCACAGCAATCTCGCCCGAACGAATCCGGCGCACCGCCAGCCGTACGCGCTCTTCGGTTTCATCCAGAAGCGTTTCGATCGCTTCCGGCGAAAGCTCGGGATTTTCCCGGCGTCCGCTTTTTAAAATACGATGTTCCAGGCCCGCCGGCTCAAGAGCCAAGAGACGGCGGATCGCTAGAAGATATAAAGGCAGTTGGATTTCTTCCCCGTTTTTAATTTTTTTTGCCAAGTTCCGGCTTGAGCGTTTGTAATCGATCACCAGCGCTTTTTTTCCAGAGACATCCACATCCACTCGGTCGACGGAGCCGCGAATAAGAATCTCTCCGCTTTTATCAGACAGCCGCAGGTAGTCCGATTTTCCTTTTCCAAAATCATATTCAAAATATTTTGGCCGCAGCTCACTCTCAGCTCCAAGCTCAAGCTTCACATATTTTTTCAGCATACGCCGCATCGATTCACGCCAGGCAATCTGGCGGTAACGCGGCTGATCACGAAAAGGTCCGCCTTCAAAGTGGCGCAAAAATATTTTTTCAAGCTCCGTCTCCATGCGTTCGGGTTCCCGCAAATAGCGGCCCGAGGCGCGGTCTGTGGCAGAGAGATTCTCAAAATATTCACGCAACGTTTCATGCAAAAGTGTCCCCATCTGGGCATTTTCTCGCCCTTCGAGCGGCCCGTTCAATCCAAGCGCCTGCTCGGCAAAATAACGGAAGGGACAAAGCAGAAATGCCTCGAGCCCCGTCGCGCTAAACGGCACAGCGGCCGAGGCCATTGCCTTGCGAACATCCGGATCTTTAAGACCCATCGTCTCTTGGGCTGCATACTCAACAGCCCTCTGTAGCATGGCCCGCGCTTTCCAACCCGTGGGCACAAGCTGTGCGAAATCATAGCGGGATCCTCCGCGAAAAAGAAGTGCTGCCAGGCCGCGTGCGACATCAGTTTCGGATTCCCACTCTTCCTGTTGGGGTAAAAAATTGGCAACGCCGCGCGTCTGCCGCTTCACGGTGTTTTCACCGAAACACGCCAGCACCTCCCCAATAAAAAAAGATTCAAGCGACGGATTTCCATCGGAGTCATGCGTCGAATGCGTCAGGTAGAGTCTCTGCTTGGCGCGTGTAAGCGCCATGTAGAAAAAATAGCGCTCCCCCGACAAGCGCCAGGCGCGCTCATCTAGGACCGTGCCGCTGGCATTGATCACTCGTCTCTCGGCATCCTTAAATAGGGGGTCTTCGGTCACCGGCTGCGGAAATTTTTTTTCGACAAGATCGCATATAAACACAGCTTTATATTCTTTGGGCAGCGCCATCACCACATCGTATACCTGCACACGGTTACGACCACGAATCTTTGGGGAAAAAAGACTATTTTCGATCGCGGATAGAATCTCACGCGCGTATCGCGGCGGCTCAAACGGCGTGCCGGATTCCAAGTGTCTCTTGCGGCCCGTCATCAGAATCGATACCAGCGATCGCAAAGCCGCTTCATCAAGGGCCGAGCCGTCGTTGACCCTCAAGGAGGAAGCAAAAGACGTCGCCAACGCGCCAAAAACATGCGCGCTCGGTGCGGTTAGCAATTGATCTTCCAATTGAAGAAGCCAGTCGAGAAATTGACTGCCGGGTTTCGGTGTCTCGACGGACTGCGCCAGGCGTATCCAGTTTTCGCGGCCCTCGCGAATTCCTTCCCTTAAAGCCGCGCGTTCAAGCTCGAGTGAGTCCGCCAAGGGCAATCGCCCGCGCAAATAGCTGGATTTGGCTAGATGCAGAACGTCCTCGCGTTTCCAGCCTTCGACGGCCAGCCGCAATAAGCGGTGAAACGAAACGGCCAAGCCGCTCTCCGAATATCGGCTTCTCTCATGAATTTCTACCGGGACTTCATATTCGCCAAAAACGGTTTCGATCAACGCTTTTTGCCCGCTAACAGCGCGAAGAATCAAACAAATATCGCTGAAATGAAAGGACTCTTCACGGTAAAGCCGGCGAATTTCCGCGGCAATCATCTCGTATTCGGTACGTAAAAAAGGGGCCGAGATCACGCTCAGAGGCGTTTCTTTTTCATATTTTTCGGGACTTGGCGCAAATACACAACCAGCCAGGTGCCGCAATGCCGGATGGGAGGAGCGGTGATTTTCGGTAAAATCCGCCCTCTCTTTGAAGCCAAGGGCGGTCAGTGTACGACGAGTACGCTCAGGATAACTAAAAAGAACGGAGCCTGCCCGGTGCGCCTTATCCAGCGTGAGCGTCGCCACGGTATGCCCCGCCCAGCCAGCGACAAGCTTCAAGAGCTTTGTCTGGTAACGCGTGAAATGATAAAATCCATCAAAAATGACAAGCTCCGGCGCGCCGCCTGTCTCCTCAAATGTCTCAAACGCCGCTAGGTCATCCTCCACTTCGGATAATCCAAGCTCCTTAAGCCGCGCGTCATACCGCTTGATCAACACCGAAAAATCCCTAAATTTTGATCGAAAGACAGGATCTTTTAAAAGCGGCTGCGCGCGCTTTTCAAATTCAGCGACCGATAAAAGACCGGCTTTGAATTCGCGGATAGCCTCCAACGCTAATTCTTGAAATCCACGTAGTTTCAGCGAATCGCGAAAATAACCATAAATGCTATCCCCTTTGTCATCTTGAGCTGACAAAACTTCCTCCAAAACCAAACGGCGGGTCGAGTCGGTGGGCCGCCCTCCGGCGGAGGCACGCAAAACACGGTCGGCCAGGTCAGCAATCGTGATAATGTGGGCATTAAACAAACCTGGTACATCTTTTTTCAAGACTAAGCTCTGGATACGTTCCGCGTGCTCGCGGCTGGGCAGGATAAAAAAAGACCGGCTATCGATGCCGGCGCCTGACTTGGAAACTTGCTCACGGAAGAGATCGATGCAGTAAGTGGTTTTGCCAGTGCCGGGAGGCGACACAAGAAGCTCAAGCTTAGGCATTAGAAACTCCCCTTTGGATCAAAATTATACTTGGAAATGAGAAGGCGGGAAACAAAAAAGAAGCCTTAAAAAAAGGCTTCTTTGGGAAAAATAGTAGCGGTTAAATTTACTTACGGGGGTGAGACTTAACGATATCAATCGCCGCACGCAGTTCTCGCACGACATCTTTTTCAACCTTATCTTCCACAACAATTTTACGCACAAAATTTTTGCCAGTAGCACTGGTGACATACATAGGCCAGAGACGATTGAGCGCCAAAGCCTTAACATCTTCAATGGCATCGGCAGAAAGACGCGCACGGTCCTTGGCAAGCAAATCATCCAGGACGCTTCCGGCCAGCTCTTCCATATAATTAGTCAGGCGAGTATTTTTTTGTTTTTTAGCGTTGGCTAGCATTGTGTTTTTCCTTTTCGATGTGAGTATACACTATCTTTTATGAAAATACAAATAAGCCTAAAAATTAATTTTTCCAAGAGGTAAGAGCAACAGGAAAAGGCTCTCCTGGCCGGGCCAAGTAATACCCCTGCCCAAGATTGATGCCGCACATACGGGCCGCCTCACACTCTTCCCGGCTCTCAATCCCCTCCGCTACCGTGGTCGCGCCAATTCCTTTGGCAAATAAAATTAGCGACATAAGAATCTGCTGTTTTGTTGTACTAACATCAATCTGACGAATCAATGAGCGGTCAAACTTAATGTAATCAGGCTTGAGTTGAGCAACATCCCTTAAACTTACTGCCCCGCCACCGACATCATCAATGGCAACCGAAACACCCTGCTCCTTAAGTTCTGCCAGCGCAACACGAATCTTATCAAATGAACGCAAAATGCTCTGTTCGGTAATCTCAATGACAATATTCTTAAAACCAATCGCCCCTTTGTCCTTAAAAAGCTTGCTCATTTCTGCACGATCCAGGAGCGTTTCATGATTAAGATTTAGAAATAACTTCAGGTTCTGCGCCATCGCTTGGGCTCGCTTCAGAGCAAACTCTACGCACATGCAATCCAGCTCTTTGACATGGTTCGTTTGCCGGGCCATCCCGAAAAGTGTGGAAGCTTCGTTGGACGGGTAATGAAGGATGGGTCTTGAAAGCGCTTCATAACCCACCACGCACTTCTGCTTAAAATCCACCAGCGGCTGATAAAGCGTCTGTATTTTTTTTTCTTTTAAAATCGCATAAAAAAAAGCCGCGTACTGATCGGGATTGGTGGTCGATCCGGGAATAACCACGCTCTTCATATTTCCAGGAAAATGAACTTCGTGGGTATTTTCGGGGGTCGCTTTTACGGATTTTTTTTGAATCGGACGGTACAGCGAATAACAACTCCCGGGCATCGTACGCATGGTTTTGGCAAGCTCCCCGGCGATACAGCTTATTTCTGACGCCTCCTTGAAACTAATTTTGGCGTTATCTACGACAGCCGCTGAAAGACTCATAATTGGAAACCGCTTGAGCTCACCCTCTGAGTTACGCTGCACTAGGTGACCGCGCTCACGATCCTCGGTATCATAGAAGCCTGCAACCTCCGAGTCAAAATTTTGAATCACCGCTTCGCATAGGGGCACTGAACATTCCGGCGTTGTCAAAATAATAAAATCATCTCCCCCTAGATGGCCCAAAAAATTCTTGGGCTCCCCATAAAGACGGATCGCTTTTTTTAGGATTTCACTGGTACGGATAATGATTTCATCGCCGCGAGAGTCGCCGTAGGCCTTATTAAAGGCGGCCAGGCCCGTCAGATCAATACAAACAACGGAGTATTTTTTTTTCGATTCAATCGCCTGCTCTAAACGTAGAATCGTGGAGCGCGTTCCTGGTAAATGGGTAAGAGGATTGACATCCATCTCGTTAGAACTTTTTTTAAGAACTTGGCGAATAGATCCAGCCAGGAACTTAACGTCATTACTTTTTTCAAAAAAATCCTCAATCACCATCATTTCTTTAATTAAAAGCGTTTCCTTCTTCTCTAATACAAGCACAATTGGAATGTATTTGAGCACGATGTCTTGTTTGAAACTAAGAGCTAACTGTTTTCCCTTGAGTCCATCATGAGCTTCATCCACAACAATCAGATGGGGCACTTCATCAAATACTGCCTGAAGAATCCCTTCTTTTTTGGGATTAAAAATCTCAAAAACCGTCTTGCCAAGATTTTTGACAAGCGATTTAAGCAGTCCCTTGTCGTCTGTGACGACCAAAATCTTAGTTTTCATATCGCCTCATCTATTTTTACAATAATCAATGTAATGTCATCATGTTGCTCGGCTTTCCCCATAAATTGATCGAGGTCCTCCACGACCCGCTTGGCAATATTTTCTGCCGTCTCTGAGCGTCCAATAGCCAGAACCTTCTGAAGTCTCTGCACATCGTATTCTTCCTTACGACGATTTCTTGCCTCGCTAACCCCATCCGAATAGAAAGCAAATGCATCGCCCGCATGGAGCGGATAGGTGGAATTAGCAAAGGCGACTCCCTCCATCACCCCAATGGGCATCCCCTCTTCGGCGCTCAGAAGCTGGCTAACACCAGAAATACTCACAGCCGCTACCGGCAAGTGGCCTCCATTAGAAAGCATCATTTTTTTGTCCACTAGGTCAAATATCGCATAACTCATCGTCACAAACAAGCCCCCCGTTGTTTCGGAGGCGATGGCATTGTTCACCTGCTCTAGAGCACCGGCTGGTTCCTGACGGTCACGCGCAGAAAACTTAAATTCAGAGACTGTTTTTGCCATAAAAAGAGCAGCGGGAGTGCCCTTACCGGAAACATCGCCCACCATGACACCAATCTTGCCTTCGGGTGCTAGATTTACAAACGAGTATAAATCGCCGCCAACAGCCTTGGCGGGTCTAAAATGCACAGCGATCGAGAGGCCTTTGACTTGCGGCATGGACTCAGGCAAAAAACTCTTTTGTATTTGGCTGGCAATTTTAAGCTCGCTTTCTATCAGCTCTCGTTTTTTCATTTCTAAAAGAACGCGTGAGAGCGTGGTGCTGGCATAGAGCGCCGCAAACACCACCATTGGATAAAAAAGATCGATCCACCAACCCGCCGTGCAAAACAATATAACGGACACTACGGCAAAAAAGCTCATGACACTCAACGCGCCTAAAAGCGCTCGGGCAGGCTTAAAACCAGCGGAGATACGATTGATTAAAAAACCAACCAAAACTAGAAGCGCTAAATTAATCCCGCGGCTAGCTCGATGGATAAAATCCCTTTGAAGGATATCGTTTAAAATATTGGCATAGGAACCTACCATGGGATAAACCGATTGAATCGGTATCGGGCTGGTATCGTGCGAACCTTGTGACGTCAAACCCACGATACAAATTTTTCCTTTTAACAAATTCAAATCAATGCGGGGTTTCCGGCCCTCTGCCGCCTGAGCATAGGAATAAATAACGTCCAGATAGGAATAATGCTGAAATGTCGTTTCCCAGGATCCGGCATAAGTGATGATAAAGCAGCTATCTTCATCTAAGGGAATACGGTGAGCGGGTGAAAGCTCAATGCATTGCCCCGGTTTGAATATTATGCTTTCCTCACCCTGGCCCACTAAATCGGCAGCCGCGCGAAAAGCTAATTGAAAATAATTTTTTCCTTCAAAGGAGATGACCGGTACCGTACGGCGTCGCTTACCGTCTATATCCGCCTTGGCATTCACGAATCCCACGCCTTTTGCCGCCTGCCGATACCCGGGCACAAGATCGGATTCTAAACGCGTGGCTGTAAAAATATTTTTGCGGCGCTTAGGGTCTGCAAACGCGAAAGCAAAGTAAATATTTTGAGCTTTTTTGGCGGCATCAATCACCGCCTGATCGTGCTCCCGCGGGTCGGCAAATAGAATATCAAATAGGACAGCTTTGGCACCGGACTGCTCAAGCACTTGAATTAAATTTGCATGATATTCGCGGTCAAACGGCCAAGCACCCAGTTCTTTCAATGAATCATTCCATATATCAATCAGGATTATTTCGCTGCTTACAGGGCGAGGCCCGCGAAGTTGGCAGCGCCAATCAAAAGTCTGAAGCTCGTAAAGCTCAAAGCTGCGAAAATAAGACCCAAGCGCTGCCAATAGCAAGGCAAATACAACAAGGACATACCACGTATATTTTCTAGAAAACGACAGGAATCCCAAGGTGATTTAGGTTTTCTTTTGGCTAAGTTTTTTTGCCGGGTATAAAATTTTGTTTGGTGCTGGACGCGGCGATGGTTGTCTCTGCCGCCGAAAGCTCTGGGGTTTCCAGTTGGGTAGCAGCGAGTGATTTCTTGTGCGCTAAAAGCCGCTGGGCGCGCTCTCGATCCATCTCTTCCCGGCTCATTTCTTTTCCTTTGAGAAGCACTTTCCACGGATGGTGTTTGACGTCATCGCTAAAATCGCGGAAATTGCTGGAGGTTTCATCAAAATTTTCCATCATGCTGTTAATTCTGGGGCGGTTTTCGACCACAATCTCATCGACATGCTTGGCAACCAAACCGATATCCTGAGTTGTTTTGCTAATATCACCGGCAACTTTTTTTCCAATCTCCACCAATTCTTCCATGCGGAATGGTTCCGTACTTCCAATCGCATCCCCTTCTTTGGCGTATTCAGGAGAGGTCGTGCCTGATTTAATCTCGATATACTTTTCACCCATCAATCCGAAGGTAGATGCCATCGCAGAAGAATCGAGGCGGATATTAACCCCCTCCCGAATCCAAAGATCCAGTTCCACCAGCGTTTCCTGACCATACAAAAGACGGATATCCTTGACTTCCCCAACCTCGACTCCCGACAAACAGACGGGCGCGTGTTTTTTGACCCCTCCGGTATAGTGAAATTGAGTTTTTAATAGATAACCTTTTTTGACCCAGGTAATCTTTCCTACGCGAATCGCCAGCGCGCCAAACGCGACAACGCAAACAACAACAAAAATACCCGTTTTGAGCTCATTACTTATTTTCATTCCCTCGCCCCTCCGGTTTAATCCTATAGAAAAATTAAGACTGCTTCAACTCCGTTGTTAGTTGCTCCAAATAATCATCACCCTTTTGCACAAACGATATCGGTCCCTCTGCTTCTCCGGTAATAAATTGTTCAACGATTGGATTTTTCGAGTTCCTTATCTCCTGGGGAGTCCCAATTTGAATGATGTTGCCCTCGTGCAACATGACGATACGATCCGCGATACGAAACACGCTATTCATGTCATGGGTGACCACGACCGACGTCATGTGAAGCTTCTTGGTCAAATCCATCGTTAACTTGTCGACGACACCGGTCATCACCGGGTCCAAGCCCGCCGTCGGCTCATCATAAAACACAATCGTCGGATCAAGGACGATCGCGCGCGCCAACCCTACCCTTTTTTTCATGCCGCCCGAAAGCTGTGAAGGCATCAGGTTCTCAAATCCGCGTAGGCCGACAAGCTCAAGCTTCATTTTTACCACGATGCTGATAACGCTGTTGTCTAGCTTGGTGTGCTCGCGCAGCGGCAACGCAATATTCTCCCCTACCGATAGGGAATCAAATAAAGCGCCGGACTGAAAAAGCATGCCGAATTTTTTACGAATCTCATCCATCTGGTCTTCGCTGGCTTTGGCGATATTTTTCCCAAACATCCAAACCTCACCCGAATCAGGGCGAATAGACCCAATCAAATGCCGCAAAAAAGTACTTTTCCCACAACCCGAACCGCCCATGATGACTATCGTCTCTCCCTGAAAAATATCCAAGGAGACATCATTAAGAATACGGCGCGAACCAAAATTTTTAATTACATTCTTGACGCTGATGACGATTTCTTTTTTTTGGGGTGTGGTCATGACTTGGCGAAGTAGAAAATGAGGGTTAAGACCGCATCCGCTAGAATGATAAGAATGAACGAGGTGACTACACTCTGAGTGGTGGATCGCCCGACTCCCTCAGCCCCACCCTCTGTAGAAATGCCTTTGTGACAAGCGATCAAGGAAATGATCATGCTAAAAACCGCGCTTTTAAGCAGCCCTGTGTTGATGTCTTTTAATGTTAAAAAGCGAATCGTTGTATCAAAGTAGAGGCCTGGAGTAATGTGAAGCTGGGTCGTACCGATAAGGTACCCGCCATACATACCGACAATATTTCCTAAGATCACAAGACACGGAAGCATAAATAGAAGCGCTAAAAAACGGGGCGCCACCAAATACCGTACGGGATTGAGGCTTAGCGTTTCCAATGCCTCCATCTGCTCGGTAACTTTCATCGTCGCAAGCTCAGCCGTGATCGCCGCTCCCACACGACCCGCGATGACAAGCGATGTCAGAACCGGGCCTATTTCACGCGTCATTGAAACAGCCACAAGTGCCGCGACATAAATAGTGGCCCCCATTTGCTCTAGCTGATAGGCCGATTGCATCGCAAGAACCATGCCGATAAAAAGATTCACAAAGAACACAATCACCATCGAATCCAGTCCCGCAAAAACAGTTTGCGCAAAAAAACTTTTGCGTGAAACTGCTTTTTTCTTAAAAGGACCGGCAAAAATCCAATACAACGTCTGAAAGAAAAGCTTTATAACCAGAGCGGTTTCTTTGAGAAGTGAGAGAGTGCCGCCCCCAATGGATTCAAAAAGGGAGAGGTTCATTTAATTTTTGCGATGGCCTCGTCTTGAGCGGCAAAAATTGAAAAAAGCTTATCCAATTTTGTAATTTCAAAAAGGCTCTTCACTTTTTCAGACATACCCGCCAGGCCTAAAGCACCTCCCTGAGAACGTGTTTTTTTGAGAATCTCAACGAGCGTTGCCAGTCCTGAGCTGTCGATATACGATACTTTTTCAAGATTGACGACAATTTTTTTAGAAGAGATTTTCTCAAAATGATTTTTTAGGGCAGGGGAGGTGCTAATATTAATCTCGCCATTGACCTGAAATACCGCGATTTCTTCGATTTGTAGAACCTTTACATCCATAAAATCTCCCCCTTTTTAAGAAATAAAAACGTTTATTTTAAAGCGGTCCTTGAATCGATTTTTCCATCCTAATGGAATTCCCTTTGGCATTAAACTGAACGCTATCCATCAATTGATAAATAAGATATATCCCGCGCCCGCCGCCCTTGAAAAGATTGTCCTGGTGCGTGCAATCGCTTAAATTAGCCGCCTTAAAACCCTTCCCGCGGTCCTCAAGATTTAACCATATTTTTTTTTCATTGAAACCGGCCTCCAGCGATACCGGAATCTCTTTCTTTAGGCAATTTCCGTACTTCATCGCGTTAATCAATGCCTCTTCCAGGCACAGACGGATATCAAAACGGTACGCATCGCTTAGTCCCAACGGCTTAAAAAAAGACAAAACTCGACTGCTCGTCTTTTGGACTTCAGATAAGCTACTTGGCACTAGCCATTTTTTTACGGCTGCGCTTTTTTTCGCTTTTGACAAAAATTTTTTCAATGGTTTCAAGCTGTGCCTCCTGGTACACACCGATGGTACGAAACTTCTGATAGCGCGCTTCTACAAGATCGCGACCACCTATCCCTTCAAGCTCTTTCAAATATTGATGGATCGCTTGACGCGTGGTTTCGGTAATTTCCTGAAAATTTTTATGCGCTCCCCCCAAAGGCTCTTTAACGATGCCATCAATCAGTTTCATCTCCAAGAGGTCCTTGGCGGTAAGCTTTAGAGCGGCGGCAGCCTCCGGCGCCTTCGTGCGATCTTTCCAAAGAATCGCGGCGCATCCTTCGGGTGAGATAACAGAATAATAGGCGTTTTCCATGACCAGCACGCGATCACCGACTCCAATTCCCAAAGCACCGCCGGAACCTCCCTCGCCAATAACACAAACAATGATCGGTACTTCGATGCGCGCCATCTCGCGAATATTGACGGCAATCGTGTAAGCCTGCCCACGCTCTTCGGCGCCAATGCCCGGATAAGCGCCAGGCGTATCCACAAAAGCGATGATGGGCAGTCCAAATTTTTGGGCCATATACATTAGACGAAGCGCCTTACGATAACCCTCCGGGTGAGCGCTTCCAAAATTCCTCATAATATTTTCTTTAGCGTCGCGACCTTTTTGGTGCCCCATCACTAAGCATGGCCGGCCTTCAAAGAGAGCAAACCCGCCAACCAGCGCCTTGTCATCCGCAAACGTCCGGTCCCCGTGAAATTCAACAAAATCGGTAAAAATCCCCTGAATATAATCTAGGGTATACGGGCGTCGAGGGTGTCTTGCAATTTGAACGCGCTGCCAAGGTGTTAGATTGTGGTAGATCTCTTTTTTGGCGACTTCAAGCCGTGATTCGAGCTTCTTAACCTCTGAGTCCAGATTCAAACTGCCGTCCGCAGAAAGGTTTTTTAGCTCCGCGATTTTCTTTTCAAGCTCAAGAATTGGTTTTTCAAAATCCAAGGCAATCATCATTAAATTTTATCCACAATAGTCACGACGGCTCCCGGAGGAATCATCCGGTAAAGCTCTTCGACTTCTTCATTTTTCATGCGCACACAACCCGCCGTCACTTGCTGCCCCAACGTCTGCGGCTCAATCGTTCCGTGAATCCCATAACTGGGCTTAGAGATTCCCATCCAGCGTGTTCCCAGCTGATTTTCGGGGCTGCCAGGCTTAATCGCATGATTGTCCTTATACCAGGTGGGGTTGACTAATTTGTCGGTGATCGTAAAAGACCCAACGGGCGTTGAGTTGTTGGTGCCGGTGGAAACCACATAAAGTTTAAGAATTTCTTCATCTCCCTTGAGCGCCATACGATTTTTTGATTTATCCACTACTAGAGAGAATTTGTAAGTGGGGATTTTAAGTTTCATGCCAGGCCGAAGCTTTTTCTCTTCAATGCCGTTCACCATCATCAAAAGGTCGGCGGTCACGTGATTTTTTCGAGAAATTTTTGTATAATTATCGCCGGGCATGACGGTATACATCACCGAATGCGCATCAGGCTTTGGTGATAAGAGAATGGGGAATGCTGGTCCGGGCTCAGATTGGGGAACCTCGGAGGCTGCCCACGCTTGTGGAAGCGCTAAAAAGCAAAGCAGAATAATTAAAATAAGTTTTCGGCTCAAACGGTCCCCCGATAAAATAAAATGGCGATTAAAATTCCCAAAGCCCCGCCCGCATACACTTCCACAGGGGTATGCCCGACAAATTCTTTCAAGCGGTTTTCCTGAACCCCTTTATGCTCATAAATATCCTCAATAATTTGATTGAGAATTATCGCCTGACGGCCGCTATGCCGGCGCACGCCTTGAGCATCAAACATGGTAATCACCGCAAAACCCAAAGCCAGCGCAAACAGACCAGAATCAAAACCGTATTGGAGACCGATGGAAGCCGCCAGACACATCGATAGCGCCACGTGAGAGCTCGGCATTCCCCCTGATCGAGCCAGCCAGCGAAAATCAAATTTTTTTGTGCGTAAAAGCCCTAAAAAAACCTTCATGGCCTGCGCCACAAACCAAGCGGCAAACGAGGCTGTGATTGCAGGATTGTGACCTAGTTGACTCAGAATGCTGCCAGAAGCTGTTGAAATCATATTTAAAAAATTGTTTATCTCCGAAGATTGGTCATATTATATAAATTTTGCTTAATCCCGGCAAGGAGATTACCGTAATCTATTTTTTTATATTATTTACCAATACAAAATTTTCCGAATAGAACATCAAGCATTTCGTCGTTTACTATTTCACCAAGAAGCTCTCCTAAACAATCCAGAGACAGACGCACATCCACAGCCACAAGTTCCGGCGAAAGACGATCGCGGCAAGCGTCTTGCGCGCTCACAACCGCCTCTAGCATTTTCTGCAACACATCTCTTTGACGAACCGAGCTTATCACGCTCTCGCCCGCGTCCTGAGCCTTGCCCAGCCCTAGCCACTCCAGTATCTTTTTTTCAAGATTCACTATTCCCATTGCTTTCTGGCACGAAGTTTCAATGACGGCTGAATCAAAACCGGCATTCTCTAAAAGAGACTGGCTTATTTTCTTAGGAAGATCCGACTTATTTAATACGATCATCTTGGGTTTTGATTCTATTTCTTTGTATAGAGCGATATCCTCCGCATCAAGCTCAGCGCCCGCATCTAGCACAAAAAGAACCAAATCGGACCCCGCGGCGGCAAGTCGCGAGCGAAAAACGCCTTCTTTTTCAATCGGATGCGTCGTTTCCTGAATGCCCGCTGTATCGAAAAGTCTTACAGGAAATCCCTCAAGCTGAATCTCTTCCTCCACCACATCCCGCGTTGTCCCCGGGATCGGGGTCACAATCACACGATCATGATGCGCTAGGCGGTTCATTAAGCTAGACTTTCCCGCATTAGGACGGCCCCAGAGAACGACACGCGCGCCCCGCTTAGCCAAAAGACCAAGCTCTGAGCTGCGAAGAAGACTTTGTATTTTGGTTTTGATTTCAAAAATTCTATTTTCTATTCCCGAATATTCCCCAAGCTCCAGATCATCTTCCGGAAAATCAATGGAGGCTTCAAGAAAAACTAAAATTTCAAGAAGCGTCTTTTTCATTTCGGCAATTTTTTTAGAAAGCTCCCCTTCAAGTTGGGCGCTGGCCCATTGGCGGCTTTTTTCAGTTTTGGCCTGGATCAGGTCCAGTACCGCTTCGGCCTGCAGCAAATCGATGCGGCCATTTAAAAAAGCGCGCTTGGTAAATTCTCCGCCAGCCGCAAGCCGAGCACCTTCTTGAACTGCCAGCGCCAGCACTTCCTGCAAAACGATACTGCCTCCATGAACTTGGATTTCCACGACATCTTGAGCGGTGTAGCTTTTAGGGGCTCTCATGACCAATAAGATGGCCTCATCGATGATCCTTGAACCTCCCAACACAGAGCTTTTGGCAATCACGTGACCATACTGCGCGGTAAAACCTTTTTGATCAGCTACCAATTTTTTGCTGCCAGACACAAATATTTTTTCCGCAATCGCAAGTGACTCCCTTCCTGATAGGCGCACAATGCCCACGCCACCCTCGCCCACAGCCGTCGCGATTGCCGCAATCGTATCCTGGTCCGATTCTCTTCTCGTCATGATATTAATTTTCCACCATTTTTTTGCGGGCAAGCGCCACTAAATAGAGCGAGCCTGTAACCAACACCAGATCGTCGTCGCCCGCGTCATGACAGGCTTGAGAGAATAAGGTTTGAAAATCACGATCCATCACGGATTTTTTGCCCAGTCCCTCAATCGCCTCGGAAATTTTTTCGCATGCCAGAGAGCGATCGTGCCCCGACTGAGTCACATAAAATTGATCGGTTTCCGGTAAAAGCTCTTCAAGTATTCCTGCCAAATCCTTGTCTTGGGAAACCCCCAATACCACCAAGAGCCGGGTAAAATGAAAATGCCTTCGCAATCCCAGAAGCATACGCCGCATACTTTCGCGGTTATGCGCTCCATCCACAACAATCTGCGGGTGATCAGAAATTTTTTCAAGCCTCCCAGGCCAGCGCGCATCGCGCACACCCTGCTTGACGGCTTCGGGACTGATCTTGATACGCGTCTTATCTTCGAAACAACCCGCCATTGCTATCGCCTGCGCCGCATTTTCCATTTGATGTTCACCTAAAAGATGGAGCGTTAAATCATAATAGCTTCCAAATGGCGTTTTGACATCCAGCTTTTGGAAATCGGGTCCATGATTGCGCTCCATGAGCTTCACTTCACGTCCCAGCCAAAATAATTTGGCCTCGCGCTCTAGCGCTGTTTCCGTGATGACGCCCTCCGCCTCCCGGGATTGCGCCGCAGATACCACGTGTTCGCGGCCCTTAATCACCCCGCATTTTTGGACAGCGATTTTTGAAATTGTCTTTCCCAGCTTATCGGTGTGCTCAAGACTGATCGGTGTCATCCCAACGACCTTTGCTTCCGCAATATTGGTCGAATCATACAACCCCCCAAGACCTACTTCCAAAATAGCTACTTGGACCTTCATTTCCTTAAAATGAACAAAAGCAAGAGCTGTTAACACTTCGAAATAGGTTGGCATGTCCTTTCGCCACGAATATTCATCGAGCATTTTTGAAAGGGGTGTCAAATACTCAGCAAAACGGGTTTCGCTAATCTCAAGCCCGTTCACTCGAATCCGTTCCCGCACATCCGAAAGGTGGGGCGAAGTATAGAGCCCTACTTTTAAGTTTTCCATGCGTAAGATCGAACTTAAAATCGCGGCGACTGAGCCCTTCCCTTTGGATCCGGCGATGATGATTGACGGATACGCCTTCTGAGGATTCCCCAGTGATTTGACCAATCGACGCATGCGATCCAAACTCATCGCTTCGGGATATTCAAACGACTTTTCTTTTTCTAGATTGGTGAGGGTCTCTAGATACTCCAAAGAGTCAGGATAATTCATAAGGATTGCTCGATTGCTTTAGGGAAAACTACGCTTGTCCAGCGTCCGCCGCCGGAGTCGCCAAAATTACCGCGGGAGCAGCGGGGACAGCGGGAGCGGGGACATCGGGGACAGTGGCTGCCGAAACCGGAGCCGATGCGCTGCTCAACCGTTTTTTTGCTTCTTCGAGGAGCGTCATCAGACCCTCCTCGCGCTGGGCCTGCTTTTCTATTTCCGCCGTAAGTTCAGAAATTTTTTTTTCTTTTTGATCGTTGTCTGCAACGAGCGTTTCATTCACGTACTGCAAAACTTTGTCCTTGCCCAACAGATCATCCATGGCCTGTTTATTTTTTTGTACTAACTCACTAAGCTTTTTCTCGATCTCCCCATTCTCACGAAGCAGTGCTTCGTTTTGCTTTTGTAAAAAATTTAGAGGTGCCTTTGCCTCGGCCAGCTGCCGCTCTAAATCTTCAATTATCGATTGCTCGTAAACGTAGAGGGCAATCAATCCTAAAAAAAGGCCGACAAAAACTGCTGACGCCAAAAAAAAACGGCGCGGGGATTCTTGTTTCTTGATGGCGTCAGCGGCTAGATTCATTTTTTACAGGAATCTCCATCCGTTTTGCAACCAGGACACTTCATGCAGCAAGACACTAACTTTAGAATACCGGCTACACCAATCAGACCATACACAATCTTAGCACCCGTAGTTCCGCTTCCAAGAGCCATTGCCACTAAATCCATGTTGAAAATGCCGTAAAGGCCCCAATTAATAGCGCCTACAACGACAAGAAGCCCCGCCACCTTACAACCTGGACAAACTCCGTTTTTCATCATACGCCCTCCTTGGTATTGCGTTGAACTACCGGACTAAAAAAATCTGACCTGGACACGTCTTTTAGTGTTTGAAGTGCCGCACCCCGGTAAAAACCATACAAATTTTTGCTTTGTCGCAAGCATCAATGATCGCCTGGTCCTGAATAGATCCACCCGGCTGAATCACCGCACTGATTCCATGTTTGCGGGCAAGCGCAATGGAATCGGGCTTGGGGAAAAAGCCATCAGATGCAAGCACAGCCCCTTTAGATTTTTTTCCTGCTTTACGAAAGGCGGTCTCGGCTGAATCCACGCGGGATGTCTGCCCCATGCCCAAGCCTAATGTAGCACCATTTTTGGCGATGACGATTGCGTTTGATTTTAAATAGCGCGAAACCTTAAACGCAAACAAAAGATCTGGGATTTGATTTTTTTTAGGTTTTAACTTCGTCACACATTGAAGATCTCCGGCAACAGGGTCTTTGGTATCGCCCTCCTGCAGCAGAAGCCCGCCGGAAACTTTTTTAAAATCATATTTCGCATCCGTATCCGCTTTGGTATCCATGACCAGAAGTCTTAGGTTTTTTTTCTGCGTCAAAATGGCAAGAGCGCCTTTTGAAAAACCGGCCGCAACGATGCACTCCAAGAAACCGCTTTTTGAAATTTCAGCCGCCGTCTTTTCATCCACTGGGCCGTTAAAACCGACGATGCCTCCAAACGCTGACAACGAATCGCAGGCAAACGCGCTTTTAAACGCTTGAGCACTGTCGCGCCCCACGGCAAAGCCGCACGGGTTGGTGTGTTTGGTGATCACACACGCGGGTTCTTTAAAATCCGCCACCACATTCCAAGCTGCGTCTAAGTCCAGAAGGTTGTTAAATGAAAGCTCCTTGCCATGAAGCTGCTTAGCGTTAACAATTCCCTCGGACGCCGGAACCTCTTGGTAAAGCGTCCCCTTTTGATGCGGATTTTCTCCGTAACGCAAATCAGCCGATTTTTTAAAAGAAAGGTTGAAGGTTTCCGGAAAGTCTGTCGAAGAGGTCTTGTGCTCCTTATGGAAATAATCCGAAATCAGGCTGTCATAGGAAGCGGTTAACTTAAATACTTTTCCGGCAAGTTGGCGGCCTGTGGACTCACTCAAAGAGCCGCCGTTTTGACGAAGTTCGGTGATAATCCTCTGGTAATCCGATGGATCGGACACCGAGGCCACGAAACGAAAATTTTTAGCGGCACTGCGCAGCATCGAAGGCCCGCCGATGTCGATCATTTCGATAATTTCCTGCTCTTTGGTCTTGCTGCGCGCCGCCTCCGCAAAGGGATAGAGATTAACCGCCAAAAGATCGATGGTGCCGATTTGATGCTCGAGCAGTGTTTGCATGTGCTTGGGATCATCCCGTAAAGCCAGAATGCCCGCATGCAAACGCGGGTGCAATGTTTTCACGCGGCCGCTAAGCATTTCCGGAAACTGGGTAATCTCCGCTACTTCTTTGACGGGGACTTTCTCTTTCCGTAAAAGCTCGGCCGTGCCTCCCGTCGAAATTAGCACAACGCCCAATGCGTGCAATGCCCTGGCAAAATCCAAAATCCCCGTTTTATCGTAAACACTCAAAAGAGCCCGCTTTACCTTAATCATTTATTTCACCTTTTGTTTGCATCCTGACGCGTTGGAAATCGTCGGCTAAAATTTTAGTCACGGGACCGGGCAAGCCCGGCCCGATGAGCCGTCCGTCAAGCTTGACCACCGGTAGAATCTCCGAGGAGGTATTGGTCATAAAACACTCATCGGCATTGTAAATCTCGTGGCGTGTAAAAAAAGTTTCAAGCACTTCCAATCCCCGCTGGCGGCACAATTCAATCACAAACGCGCGTGTTACCCCACTTAAAATACCCGAACCTACCGAGGGTGTCAAAACCCTTTTTTTCTTAATAATAAAAAGATTGGACACAGTGCCTTCCGCGATATATCCCCCATCGCCCAAAAAGAGAAGCTCGTGTGCTTTTTGGCCGCTCTCATCCAAAGTGGCTAGCACCCCGCCGGCGTACTGAGAGCATTTGATCTGTGGATTATCCGCTTTTAAGCTCGGGCGGCGCAATACGGCAGTCTTCATCGCGACACCGGCTTGATACCACTCCTTTGGGTAAGACTTAAATTCTCTGACCAGGGCAGCAATCACACCTTCGCCCTCGCGGTCCCAGTGAATCGAAACTCGCACCATCGCGTCCGAATACCCGCTGGCTTGGAGAACTTCATCAATCCATGCACTCATCGCGTCCGCCTCCAGCGGAAGATGCTGCCCGAGGCCCGCACACGATTCTTCCAGCCGCTGCCAATGCTCGGCCAAATGAAAAAAGACACCCCCGTAAGCTCGAACCGTCTCAAAAACCGAAAGCCGATTTAAAAAAGAGAGGCTAAGGTTTTCGGAGTTGCTGCAAGATGGCTCGGGTGCCCCCTGCTCCAAAGAGAGCCGTGAGAACCGCCTCTGCCTTATAAAGGGTTTCGTCATATTCTTTTTCCGGATCTGAATCCGCCACAATGCCGGCCCCCACCTGCAGATGGGCAACGCCGTCTTTGACCACTAAACTACGAATGATGATATTAAAATCCATGTCCCCGGTAAAGCTAAAATACCCTAGCGACCCCGTATAAGGGCCGCGCGCTACCGGCTCCAACTGATCGATGATTTGCATCGACCGGATTTTCGGCGCACCGGTAATCGTTCCTCCTGGGAAAAAAGCTGAAAACGCATCCACCGCGTCGAGCCCTGTTTTTAGATCCGCGCTTATCGCCGAAACTAGATGTTTTACATGGGAATAATTTTCAATCGTCATGAGCTCATCCACGCGCACGCTTCCATATTCGGCGACGCGCCCAAGATCATTACGTTCTAAATCCACGAGCATAATATGCTCCGCCCGCTCTTTTTCATTGATTAAAAGCTCTAGAGAAACCGCTCTGTCCTTTTGGGGGCCCCTGCCGCGAGCCCGCGTGCCGGCGATGGGACGAGTTTGAAGACGGTCCCCTTCCAGCTTGAGCAAGCGCTCAGGCGAGCCCGAAAGAATCTGAAAATGACCCGCATCTAAAATTCCAAAAAAAGAAGAGGGGTTTACTTTTTTTAATTTTTCGTACACCGTTTCGACCGGCTCATTGAGCGAAAAACTAAGCCTCTGAGAAAGATTGGCCTGAAAAATATCCCCCTGGCGGATAAAGCTTTTGGCGCGCTGGACCATCGAAATAAATTCGCGCCGGTTAACCGAAGCGCTTATTTTTGGCAGGGACGGCGTCCTTTTTGGCTGAGTCTTTTTTTTAGCGCGTTTTCTTTTTTTAGAAAAAAAACTTAAGATCTTTTTTTCTAAAATAGATAGCCGTCTCCCTGCAAGCCCTGCCTTGCGATGAACACAAAAAAGAAGTGCTTGTTTCTTTTGGTGATCAAACAAAACACCCTCATCAATCAAAAGAAAATACATCCAAGGAAGCCCCAAATCTTCTCTGGCGCTAGTAGACAGGGACGGCTCCATTATTTTTTTGGCCTCATACCCGGCAAAACCAACAGCTCCCCCGCAAAAAGAAAGATCACCCGGCTTGCGCGTCACACGGCGGCTCGCCAGCAGTCGCTTTAGATGCAAAAGCGGCCTTCCGCGGACAACCTTGTTTTTTTTGCCTCTCACCTTAATGGTTGTTTGGCCCTGGCAATACTGGAAGATGTGGGAGGGGTTCCCAGCCGCCAGCGAGTAGCGGCCCTGCCCCGGAAGAACGCGCGCGCTTTCCAAAAGAACCGCCGGTGGGCGCGCTCCCAGCGCCTGATAGGCTTCCAGGGGGGTGATTTTGTTTTTAATTTTTTTAAAGAAAATGGAATATTTCAAATCGAATCAGCTACAGGTAGCCGATTTTTTGTTTTTTTAGACTAATTTGAAGCTTTAAATCTTGAATCTCTTCGCTTAAGGGGCGTATTTTTTCATTGAGCATAAGAACCCGCTCCTCCCATTTCTTTTTTTCCTGGGATGAGAGAGAAATCCCTTTGGATTCTTTTAAAACATGCACGACATCGACGAGCGTTTTTTGATAACCTTCAAGCTCCGCCTGTTTTTTTTCAATGCTAGCCTCCGCTAGCTCGATCTCACCTTTAAGTCGAGAGCGGTTCACCTCGATAGCGACGCGAAATTGCTCAATTTTTCGGTTCTGCGCCTTGGCATAAAGATCATACTGGCCGCGAAGCCTTTCAACTTCAGCATCCAGCACTTTTTTCCTGGATAAAAGATCTTCTTTGATGCGCGCGATTTGTGCGTGGGCCGCATCACGCTGGAGCATCATCTGTTTGAAGGCGGGGTCTTCTTTCGTCAAGCGCCCAAGCTCATCAGGATTACGATTCCACTGACAGCCAGCGGCAAAAAAACAAAGCAAAAAAAGACTAAGTAGAATTTTTTTCATCAAGTTGACTATATCATAAATGGGCTGGAATTCTCAACTTGCGGCAAATAAAAAAAAGGCGGGAGCAGCGCTCCCGCCTTTTCCTTCAACAGCCTAAGGTTATTTTTTGGCCTTAAAGCTGTCAATGAGACTGCCCACATACCGGGCGGCCATATCTTTACAGCCAAGTCCTATTGCTAAACCAATACCAAGCGCCAAAGCCGCAAGAGTGGCCTTAATCAGCAGCTCGATAATGGAAGTATCGATGCGCAGTTGTTTGAGCGCTTCGACAATCGTAAATATCACCACAATGACCTGACTAAATTGGCCCAGTGAGCGTGCTTGAGGAATACCGGCGTTAGCCGCCGCTGTCCGCACCGTATTAGCCATGATGCTGGCAAAGAAAATACCCAGCACCAAAATAAACACACTGGCAATCACGTTTGGCACGTACAGAATCACCTGGTTCAACAGCTCTGCTGCTACGGTGAGTTGTAGCGCATTGACCGCC
Organism: Candidatus Omnitrophota bacterium; assembly: GCA_945877765.1. Lineage (GTDB taxonomy): Bacteria > Omnitrophota > Gorgyraeia > 2-02-FULL-51-18 > 2-02-FULL-51-18 > CAMDWQ01. The sequence continues at coordinate 82,667 of CAMDWQ010000001.1, forward strand.
GCAAGGAGCACCACCAGCATCAAAAGCCAATAAATGATCACTCCCATGATTTCGGAGAGCGTGTAATTGATGTCTCCTTTGGTGAGGATGTTGGCGATCCCAATTTTCTCACTGACCGTATCTAGACGTGCAAGCTTAAGAAAACGCGTGATGACTTTCTTGGCAATAGCCGCCAAGATCCACCCAATGATTAAAATCAATAAAACACTCACCAGCGTGGGTATAAAACCAAGCACTCGTGTCCACATCGCTTCCACAGGCTGCATAATTGTCGCTTCCCAGTCCATAGGGCCCTCCCTCAGTAAGAACTACAAATTTTAACCAAGTATACTTAAGTTACATTTATAATACTAAAATACTATCTGATTGTCAACTTAAATAGGCAATTTATGGCAAAATTTAGCAGAATGAAAGATAAGTGTCCCCTTGTCATTCCCGAATTGTTTGATCGGGAATCAAACCTTAAAGTTAGACATGATCCCCGATTAGAGATCTCGGGGATGACGCTGGGGGGGTGTTCGTGGATGACGCTGGACGGATTATGGCGAGAGTTAAGCGATTTCTTTTTTAGAAACAATGTTCATGTTTGAATCGAAAACGTAGATTCTCGGCACAGCCGTCCCTAAATTAAGTTCAAGGACTTGCTCCTTGGTCAACTTTTCTATTTCCATGACGATCGACCGCAGGCTATTGCCATGGGCGGCCACAATGACGTTATTACCGCCTTTCAAGTCGCGCACAATGTTGTTGTTAAAATACGGCAGGGTCCGAGCGGCGGTATCCTTAAGACTCTCCCCATTGGGCGGTGCAATATCGTAGGACCTTCTCCATATCTTAACTTGCTCGTCTCCAAACTTTTTGGCAGTCTCAGCCTTATCCAGACCCTGAAGATCTCCGTAATGTCTCTCGTTAAGCGCTTGATCTTTTTGGATGGGGATGTTCTGCTGGCCAAGCTTTTCAAGAATAGATGCTAACGTTTCCTGAGCACGTTTAAGTAAAGAGGTGTAGGCTAAATCAAACCGAATATTTTCTTTCTTTAGCTTCTCCCCCGCCGCGGCGGCTTCTTCGATGCCTAAGGGGCTAAGCGGCACGTCCACCCATCCGGTAAAACGGTTTTCAAGATTCCACTGCGACTGCCCATGACGAACCAAAACGAGTATCGACATTCTTATCTCCTATGTTAAAAGTCATTCAAAAAAAGAAGGAGTCTCGCTTGAAAAGCAAGACTCCCTCGATCAACAGTCTTTGATTAAACGATTACTATCGTCTTTTTCCGAAAAGTCTCAGAAGCAACATAAATAAATTAATAAAATCAAGATACAGCATCAGAGCGCCCATGACCACGTACTTATTTTCTGCATCGGCATTCTCAAAGCCCATCGCGTACATTTTCTTTAGTTTCTGTGTGTCGTACGCAACAAGGATGACAAATACCGCAATCCCCACAAACGTGATCACCCACATCAACCCCGAGCTCTTAAGAAATATATTCACGACGCTGGCAAGGATGACTCCGATAAGTGACATCATCGCCAAGCCGCCTATCGAGGTAAGGTCTTTTTTAGTGGTCAAGCCGTAAGCACTAAAGAAAAAGAACGTCCCTGCGGTAATGGCAAACGTCTGCATCACCGAAGCGCCTGTATAGGCCAACAAAATCACGCTCACCGTCACCCCATTTAAAATCGAATAAACGCAAAATATAGTCGATGCCAGACTGGCGCTCATCGTTTGGATTCTGGCGGATAGCCAGACAACCAGCGCAATTTCGGCAATGAAGATACCGATAAACGCCCATTGATTGCCAAGAATAGCTCGAAGCGCTTGCGGCTGTGACAAGAGTGCAAACGAAGCCCCTGTCGAAAGAATTAGCCCAAAAGACATCCACAGAAACACCTTGGATATAAAGCTTGATTCTGATAGTTGGGCGGATGAACCGCTGACAATTCTATTTTGCATGACTACCTCCTCTTTAAAAAATGGGTTGTTGCGCGATTACTCAATCGGGATCCTGATCCGTGTTCCCTTGCGAGGGCGGTTAGGATTAGAGATCACGTCTTTATTAAACTCATAAATCCGGTTCCACTGCGTGCCGTCGCCGTACTCCTTCTTGGCAATTCCCCAGAGCGTGTCTCCGCTTTTGATAACGTATTCTTTGACATCCACTTTCACAGCGCTCTCAAATTGCTTATTTTCCTCGACCACTTGCTGACCTTGCGAGGTTTCACCGAACAGTGACGCTTTATCAGCAGGAATCTGCACTTCTTCAACTTCAGCGATCATGAACTGAGCGTTACGATCCTTCTGCATTCCCACCAGATCCCCTTTAGAGGCTAAAGCATCCAGCTTTCCACGGCTTAAAATTTTAATGCGGTCTTCCGGGAGCCCTTGAGAAGTCAGGTAAGCCTTCACGTTGTCCGCCCGGCGCTCACCAAGCTTCATGTTGTACTTCTCAGAACCACGAGTATCCGCATTTCCTGTGATAAGAATATCGGCGTTGGGATTGCGGTCCAGAGTGCCGATCGCCTGATTCAGCGTGTCCGCCGCATCGTCACGAATATCCGCTTTGTCGTAATCAAAATAAACTTTCACATTTTTAATAATTTTTTTGATAACCAGCGATGATTTCATCGGGCCCGCTTCGGACTTGTAATCAAAAATAACTTTGCGGACATAAACCCAACCCTGGTTTCCCCACGCATCTAGCGTAGGATTGGCCTGACCAGGGGCCGTCGGCCACCACCAGTAACCGCTTCGGGACGGATCCGGATCTTTAAAAGGCGCCGGCTTAGCATCGGAAGGCCACCAAGAAAAACGGTTGGCCATCTCCTCATCCTGGGAATTTTGAACCTTCGGAAAATCAATCTTGACCAAGGCTGTTTCGGGGGTTTGAGAATTCTCGGCAGCGGCTGGGATTGCCACGAATATCATGCTAAAAATTAGAGCCGAAAAAACCACTCGAATATGACGCGTCATAGAGAAAACCTTTTTTGTTAATTTCTAATCAATAGTTGGGGGTGATTTCAATTTATTTAGGATACTAAAAGCATTTGCCTTCGTCAAGCTAAAGAGGGCAGCGCATTCAAAGCATCGATCATTCCATGCAGACGGCTGTAGCTGGTTCGGTTAAAATAAAACACAAGCCGTTCTAGCGAGGGGTCCTGATTGTCGTCTTCGGCGATATCTTTCAAGCGTTCGATCCCCCCTTTGGCACAAATATCCTTAAACCCAGCGGCTATTTCTCGCAGTTCTATATCAGAAAGAGGCCTTTTTAAACGGATCAAATACTTATCCTTTAAAAATCTTGAGGAATCATAATTTTTATAAAAAACCACAAGATCGTTGACCGCGCTGGCGTTGTCTTGATAATGCCGCACTAGCATCAGGTCGTGGGGCGAAATCAATCCCTCATCCAAAAGATTTTTCTTTAAAAGCCGTAAGAGTGATTTCCAATAATCACTGCCCGGCGCATCCACCATGACAATAGGCCTAGGCTTGGCTTTTCCCGTTTGCACGAGCGTCATTGATTCAAACCCCTCATCAAACGTCCCAAATCCTCCCGGAAAAAGAACCGTCGCTTCCGATTCTTTCAAAAACATAAGCTTGCGCGTAAAAAAATATTTGAAATTAACAAGTTTAAGATTGCCTTTGATAACCCAGTTGGGCTCCTGTTCAAACGGCAGCATGATATTCAAGCCAAAACTGTGTTCGGCGCCGGCACCCACCATCGCCGCCTCCATGATTCCGCTGGCGCCGCCCGTCGTCACCATCCAGCCTTTTTTCACGACCATCTGGCCAAACGCCTCGGCCATTTTATAATTGGGATGAGTGGGCTTGGTGCGAGCCGATCCAAACACCGCGACTTTAGGAATTGAGCGGTAAGGTTTAAAAATTTTCATCGCGTGGCGCAATTCTTTAAATGCTGTATTCAAAAGCCGGATTTCGAGCGTGTTTAAATTTTCATCACGCAGCTTGGCGATGTTAAAAAGCATGTCACGAAAAATCTCATCATCCGAACTGGGCGGGAAATCATTGCCCAGGAGACTGGTGATATCCTTTTTAAAACGCAGCATGTCTTTTTCGGTAATCTTCAAAACTGAATTCCTCCTAAAAAATCTGGCGGTGGGGACGAATATTCAACCGTTTTGTAGGTTAACGGATGATTGAAGCTTAAAGTTTCTGCGTGCAATGCTAGACGTCTTAATTTTAGCCGTGCGAGCATTTCCTCGTCAATCCCATTCACCACGTATTTTTGAAAAATAGAAAGGTCGATATAAATTTTGTCGCCCACGACCGGATGCCCCAAAAAAGCAAGGTGCGCGCGTATCTGATGTGTGCGACCGGTCAAGGGCTCGACCTCCAAATAGGAGTAAACAGCACGTCCAGCCCCAACCCCTTCGTGGACAGAAAGTACTCGGTACTTGGTCTGTGCCTCTTCCCCATTCTCAGGGTCGTGACTGCGCACCGTTTGGAACCCGGAACTTGTGTCGCGCCCCAGACGATATTCCATCATTCCTTCGACCGCTTCGGGACTTCCAAACACCAGTGCCCTGTACTTTTTTTTCACCCGCGCAGCCAAAAATTCCTTCCCAATAAAACGCGCCGCTTCATAATTTTTGGCGATGAGAATCACACCACTTGTCTCCGCATCCAGGCGATGCATAAAGCGAAGAGTAGCCCCTTCCCACCGAGGATCTTTTTTTAAAAGTGTGTGCAGATTTTTTTCAGCGTAAGAACCTACCGGGTGGACGGCCAGCGGCGCTGGCTTATCAATGACAAGAATCGCTTCATCCTCATGAATCAAGCGATAATTGGTATCGACATAAAAATTGGCCGCTTTGACCCGTTCTCTTGGATAGATAGGCAGCGTCGCTAGAGACAAATTATTGAGTTGCCAAGACGTAGGCAAAAACAAGGGGCGCCACAATCGTAGCGTCTGACTCAATGATGAATCGCGGAGTGTTGCCGTCCAATTTTCCCCACGTAATTTTCTCGTTGGGAACCGCGCCGCTGTACGAGCCGTAGGAGGTGGTGCTGTCCGAAATCTGACAGAAATAGCCCCACAGACTGACTTTTTCTTTAAGATCCTGCTCAATCAGCGGAACGACACAGATTGGGAAATCTCCGGCGATGCCGCCGGCTATCTGGAAAAAGCCAATCGATTTTGTTTTTGTGTTTTCTTTGTACCATTCAATCAGGTACGCCATCTGCTCAAGACCTGACTTTACCACCTGAAAATTAGACACTTCTTTGCGCATAACATTGGCGACAAAAATATTTCCCAGCGTCGAATCTTCCCAGCCCGGCGTAAAAATGGGTAAATTCTTTTCGCAAGCTGCTAACAGCCACGAGTCTTTGGGATCAATTTGATAATGTTCTTTAATCACTCCGCTGTTCAAAAGCTGATACATGTACTCGTAAGGAAAATACCGCTTTTTCTCCTGGTCGGCTTTTTGCCAAAATTTCAGCACCTGCCGCTCGATACGGCGCATCGCCTCTTCCTCGGGAATACAAGTATCGGTGACGCGATTCATTCCCTGTTCACGAAGCTCTACTTCTTGTTCGGCGGTCAGGTTGCGATATTGCGGCACACGCTTGTAGTGGTCATGCGCGACGAGATTGAAGACGTCTTCTTCGAGGTTGGCTCCGGTGCAGGTGATCGCATGGACTTTGCCTTCACGAATCATTTCAGCAAGGGTGATTCCTAATTCCGCGGTGCTCATTGCGCCGCCCAAAGTCACCATCATTTTATTGCCGTTTCTCAGATGCTCGCAATAAGCCTCGGCAGCATCGATGATCACCGCGGAGTTGAAATGACGAAAATTGTGCGTGATAAATTCTTTGACCGCTTTGAAATCAGTAGCTTTGGTAGCCATGCCGGCTTTAGAAATTTTGGGTGACTGCGTCTGTATCGCCATATTCCCTCTCGTGGGTTCTATTTTTCTACGTCATTCCCGAAAGTTTTAATCGGGAATCAAACCTCTGATCATGTCATTCCCGAGGGCTTTAATCGGGAATCAAACCTATGTATGATCCCCGATAAATAATCTCGGGGATGACACTGTGGGATGACAAACTATTCCAAGTCATTTTATAGCATTAATATATAACACGAATAGCGCTGGCGCCACAAGACAAATATGGGCCGTCTTAAGTTTTTCTAGATAAATTACGAACAAACGCCACTAGGAGCACGACCGCAACTACCGGAATGACGACATACACAAAAAAGAAGACAAAGAACACCAGCAATCCGACCCCCAAACAAATCCCAAAAATCTTCGTCAGGAAATTTTGAGGCACCACAAAACTGGACGCTTTGGGCGTGGCGGAATAAGTATAACGGATTTCACCCTGGTCGGGTTTTTCGGGGTGTAATTCAATAATTTGTTTATTTTCAGACGAAGCCATTAGAGCCCTCTACATCATTCCTACCTGTCATTCCCTATGTCATTCCCGAAAGTTTTAATCGGGAATCAAACCTGCACATGATCCCCGATAAGAGATCTCGGGGATGACACTGTGGGTACTAGTAGAGACATTCAGTTACCTTTCATCAAATTCAGTGCACTGCCCGCTTTGAACCACTCCACCTGTTCTTGTGTAAACGAGTGTGTGAGCTCAGCGGTATCTTTTGACTCGTCCGCATGCGTTATCGTCAACTTGAGATTTTTTCCGGGCGCCAGGTCTTTTAGGCCTGTAATGGCCAGCTTGTCATTTTCTTGAATTTTTTCATATTCCATAGGATTCGCAAATCTCGCCGCCAAGACTCCCTGTTTTTTGAGATTGGTTTCGTGAATGCGGGCAAAGCTCTTGGCAATTACGGCTTTGCAGCCCAAAAATCGCGGAGACATTGCCGCGTGTTCACGGCTGGAGCCTTCTCCGTAATTCTCGTCTCCAATGACAACCCACGCCTTGGCGTGCTTTTGATAATCCCGTGCAACCGCAGCAGGGGGCATCTCTTCGGCGCTTTTGAGCCAGTTCTTCGCTGTGCCAGGTTTGCTGGTAAAAGCGTTGTTGGCGCCTAGAAACATATTGTCTGAAATTTTATCCAGATGACCGCGATACTTTAACCACACACCCGCAGGAGAAATATGATCCGTGGTGCATTTGCCTTTGGCTTTAAGCAACACCAGCATATTTTCGAAATCATTTCCGTCCCAAGCTTTAAACGGTGCCAACTTCTGCAAGCGGTCGCTTGAGGGGCTAATCACCACCTCTTTATTTTTTCTCTCGTCCATCGGAAGCGGCGCAATAAATCCCGCCTCACCCGGCGCATAACCTTTGGCGGGCAACTCGTCCGCGTGGGGGGCTTCCAAAAAGATTTCACGTCCATCCGCGGTTTTTAATTTATCCTTCATCGGATTAAAATCCAGCCGCCCAGCAATCGCGTAAGCCGTCACAATCTCAGGGGAACCAATAAACGAAAGCGTTTCGGCGTTGCCATCATTGCGTGCTGGGAAATTACGATTAAACGAACTCACAATGGAATTGGATTCTCCTTTTTTGATGTCATCACGTTTCCACTGGCCGATGCAGGGACCGCAAGCATTCGCTAGCACCGTGCCGCCAATACTTTCAAGCGCTTGGAGCTGTCCGTCGCGGCGAATCGTATTTTGAATTTGATCGGAGCCCGGAGAAATCAAAAAATAGCTGGCCGCTTGGATGCCCGCTTTCTTGGCCTGCGTGGCAATGTTGGCAGCGCGTCCTATGTCTTCATACGAAGAATTGGTACAGCTTCCGATGAGTGCCGCTTTCACGGTGACCGGATAGCCCTTCTCTCTGACTTCTTGGGCAAATTGGGATACAGGCCGCGCCAAATCCGGCGTGTGCGGGCCGACGATGTAAGGCTCAAGCGTCGACAGGTCTATCTCTACCACTTCATCATAATATTTCCTGGGGTCCTTTTCGACTTCCGGATCCGCAACGAGAAACTCGCGGTATTCATCGGCAAGTTTGGCGATACCTTCACGCTGAGTTGCGCGAAGATAAGCAGCCATGCGCTCATCATAAGGAAACACCGACGTCGTTGCTCCGAGTTCGGCGCCCATATTGGTAATCGTGCCTTTACCGGTACAACTGAGCGACTTGGTTCCGGGGCCGAAATACTCGACAATTTTATCCGTGCCGCCCTTGACGGTCAAAATGCCGCAAAGTTTTAAAATGACGTCTTTGGCCGATGCCCAGCCATTCAAAGAGCCGGTCAATTTGACGCCAATGAGCTTAGGACATTTGACTTCCCAGCTAAGTCCTGCCATCACATCCGCCGCATCCGCTCCGCCCACACCAATCGCCAGCATGCCAAGTCCACCGCCATTAGGCGTATGAGAATCGGTTCCTATAATCAAAGCACCCGGAAATGCATAATTTTCAAGCACCACCTGGTGAATAATTCCTGAGCCAGGCTTCCAAAATCCCATCCCATAACGCGCCGCCGCCGAACTTAAAAAATCATACACTTCACGATTAATCTCAAGAGCATTTTTCATGTCCTCCGCCGCGCCGCTACGCGCCAGAATTAAATGATCGCAATGAATCGTGGACGGCACCGCCACCGTCTCTCGCCCCGCCTGCATAAACTGCAAAATCGCCATCTGCGCCGTCGCATCCTGCATCGCCACTCGATCCGGCCTTAAAATTAAATAGCTCTCCCCCCTCTTGAATTCTTGCGAGGCTAAATTATCCGCATGCGCCGCCAATATCTTTTCAGCAAGCGTCAGAGGCCGCCCAAGCTTCTTGCGAAGCGCTTCAACCGCCGATTTAAATTTAGCGTAAACAGCTTTCACTTGGGCTTCCATTTCGTTCATTTTTTTACCTTTCGATGAATAAAATTCTTGTGAGAACAATGGTGGTTATTATATCACGCCCCGCCATCCCGAGCGAGCATAGCGAGGAGGAAGTAGCTCCCGCGAGCGTCGTAGGTTTGCAGCTTGTGTGATCAATAGACACTATAAATTTGACTAAAATTGCCCCACCAAAATTGCTTAAATTTGATTTTTGACATTCTCCATACAATATTGTATAGTTGCGTAGGTCGCTACTATTGTTGAACCCTGCACCTTATGGTGCAGTCCCCGCAAAGGGGTGCTTCCGAAAGGGAGGTAGACAATAGAGCGGCTTTTTTATTTATTGCCTCTGGGTGTGCTAGCTTTCCGCTTTGTCAGTGCCACTTCCACGTCAAATGTCCAGATATTGAATGGAGCTCCCGCACGAGTATCATATTGGAGCCCCGCCCCCAATAGCTTTTCAATATAATGAATCATCTCTTTCTTGGCCTCTGAGGCATTGGCTTCTAACGCAAAGTTGTTCCGCACATAACCAATCGCCCCGATCAACACATCTACTATTTGAATGAACCCTTCAGGATGCTCGCCGCTAGAATGTCTGGGTTCCACGGTTGCTATGACATTCTTCAATTTAAGTTCCCTGGAAATCGAGGCATTTAAAGTTTTCTTAAGCACATCCAATCTGAATGGGTAGCGGTTCTTTTTATCATCCAACAAAATCAAAACATTGCTCCCATCCTCCTCAATCGCAAGCCTTTTGACAGATTGGAAAAGCAAGTGGAAAAATACTTTGTAAAACGAATGCTCTTTATCTCCATCTCCATATTTTCTATATTCTTTTTTATAGGTATCAATCACATGCGCTCTAAATTGAAAATGATTGGCTTTTAAATGTTCAAAGAACCATGCCACAAGCTTCTTGTATTTTTCAAGATAAGTTTTGCTTACTTTTGCCCACTTCACCTCACCCTGCCATTTTAATTGAAGGGATTCTTTTAAAGCTTTTAGTTCTTCGACTAAAAGAAGATGATTGTTCCTGGAAATAATAAGGGCGCCAATAATCAAATGCTTTTTATTAGTGCTACTTTCATCACATACGATTGTGTACTTCATCAATTACCCTCAAACTTTTTTTGGGGAGCAATTTTGATAATTATATCACAGGAAGATTTTAATAAGAGGTTCGAGCACCTCACACCTGCGGGGTGTGCCGCCGCATTTGGCGGTACTCCCCGGAGGTGTGTACACGGTAACACGGTGTTCAGTTGGATGTTGCATCAAATCCAGCAACTACTGGGAGGGCGTCAAAACCTTTATCTCAAACATAAATTTTTTTTGATGAAAGGATATCTCTTCGACCTGCTCAAAAAAATCTCTCCCAAGAACCCCAATACTATGGTTATTCATTTTCTCGGTAAAGGCTGCCTCGCAGGGAAAAACCCGCTCTTCGTTGTTGATGGAGATAATAATATTTATTTTGCGATAGTAACACTTCACGCTACCGCCAAAACCGGACCTGATGATGCCCGGAACTCCATCCACCACCACACCAATTTTTTCACCAAATGAGGAAGGAAACACAGAATGACGCGAACCGGAATCTACCAGGGAGGGAAACAAAAAACTGGTTCTTATGCCCTTGTGCTCTATGGCGGTCTGGACCATCGGGAAATACACCACTTCTTGACTAGCGATAGGGTCCCCTATTTGGGTATAGGGAATTTGGTAGGTCTTGATCAAAAGAAAAAAGAGATATCGGCGATATTAGGTACTTTGATCAAAAAAGGATTTGACTCACCCTTGATCGTGGCTTCATTTAAAGCCTCATCCATCGTATTCCCTGATCCTAAAACGGTCTTTTCATCACGAGTAAGAGTTACCCACTTTCCTTTGAATGGCTCTAAAATGTGAGAGAGGTTGATAGGGATCATCGTGTGTTCCATTTCTTAGGGATTAGGTACGTGCCCCAAAACTCTGTTCCACATCCCCTAATCTCTCCATATCACGAAGAACTTCTAAAGAAGATTCTTTTACAAGAGCAGATTCCGTATGCAAGCATTTTTTCAGCATTTTACGATGGCTTAATTTATTGAAAAAACCTAACGCTGTATTTCTATGGAGATTTCGTTTCATTTTCATCTGACGGGTACATCTTCGATATCTTTTAAGTGCCTACCGGAATCTCAACAAAAGAAGACTGTTGCATGCGAAACCGCGCCTCAAAATCATGGACGATAGCGCCGACAACTTTTTTGTTATCTTTGTGGTATTTAAGCAGGAGGCCGTTTCCCGCGTCCCGCGCAACTGTGTTGGCCTGGTCTCCGAAAAAAACATACAGCGTATCTGTTTTGTCATCATAGGATATTTTCATGTTAGGAAGTCCTTTGTCTCTTTAAACCACACAATGTTGCCGCCCTTGATTTTATCGCTGATGTGCGCTGATTTTACGTGACTCTTCTCAACTTCCACATAAGCGACATGCACTAATGGCTTCTTTGCTCTTTTATGATAAATAACGGTATTCGGTAATTCATCCTCGGTCAATAATATTGGATCCTTCAATATAGCCTCTACAAATAGAAACGGCTCCCCAACATCAGGATGAGACTGACGAATATGATCGATGGTGTGGTCATAAATTTTGACGGATTTCCCCTGAAAATCGACGATAACTCTAAAATCCTGGGATGTTTTTTCTTTCATTGCGCACCAATAGGTTGATATAAATTAACTTGTGTTAATTATGCCATATATTATATGCGCATTCAAATTCTCTAGGCGAGTCTTCAAAACCCCCAGCTTCTTACGCAGACTGTTCCGCCATGCGGGCGGCCTGAGAAAGGAGTCGTAGGGCGTTGTCTAGTTGCAGGAGAGGCAGAACCACGTAATGACTCAGATTGGGTATCTCGTCGCCTTTCAAGGCTTTAATAAATGCCGCAATGTTACCAATCTTATGTCCCAAAAGAGTCTCGTAGACGCGAACTAACCTCTCGAAATAGCCCTTTCGCTCAGGAGTCAGCTCAGGAACTCTCGCCGCAAGCCTTGCGGCTCGATGAACGGCAGGATGCATAATGTCATTTTTATCCAATACTTTCACTATAAAGTGTCGAGCGGGGGTCTTGCCAATGATAGGCAGTTTGGCGGTGATTACTTTACCATCTTTAAAGCCGTCCATAGAAATAACTCTCACATTGTCTATGTCATCCTTGTAGGGTTGGGGCAGGTCGGCTGGTTTGCTAATAAAAAGCTTCTGAACGTCAACCGGTAGATCATAAACCTCCGCCATCGCCTGTTCAATTTTCCAAGAATCTCCACCAAACAGCACTACAAAATTGGGATCCTGTTTCTTTTCCAGAATATAACGCCTTAACAAATAAGTCAGGTTGGGACCAAAAGCCTCTTGTGGAAGAATATTAAGATCAAATATCTCTACCACTTTAGTCTGGGTGATAGATTCGGGGAGGTCCTCGAAGAATTCATTGACACTTCTATCAGCCTCACCCAGCATCCTCGTGTAGTCGGACATCGGTAGCTTCACCTGGACTTTCTCAGGACTCAGCAAATCAGTCCCAGCGGGGATAATATTCTTGGGATTAATGACGCGGGGCATTCCTAAGCCCTTGAGCCAATACCTGCCCTGAGCATCAAGCACCACATGTAAAAGGGTGTCACCCACCACTATATCCCCGGCCCTGGTACGGTTTTGTTCTCTGATCACGCGCGCAACAAACGTAACTAATTCGCTTTCTTGGGCGGCGGTGCGAGTACTTGTTGGGATAGAAGTAGCAGTAACTGGTTGGGTTGTAGGGGCAAGACGGGCGGCAGTCGCCACCACTTTTCTAACAAGAGCAGCTTCTTCACCGTCGACCTCAACAAACTCAAATTTCTTTCTAAAATCCGTGAGATTATTTGGTGCATTGATTGCAATAAACGGATCACCCGTCACCAGCCCCCCATCTGCCATCATGCTATAAAGCTTATCCCACACCGCATCCAATCGATCTTCCCAAAGCTCGATACGAATCACTCCCGATGCAAAAATCAGTTTAAACTGAGTACCGGTGGGGGGCTCATAATCTAAAATATTATCTCTGACCAAAGTAATCCTAGATTTTACGTCATCTTCCATGCGAATAAACGCCCGGATTCTTTTAATTGTATTCTGTAAATCAACATCCAGCGACGTGACGTGAGTCGCCTGGGCATGCTCTATGAAATACCGCGTTTCGGAGAACCCATCACCCTCCCCTAGCACCAACACGCCGTTATTGAATAAAAGGTTCTCGAGATTATCCAAAGCCAAGCTCTTTAAATATGCGCTTATGGTTGATTCGAAACGAAATAGCGACATAAAAGACCCTGAACCATCCTGTAGAACGGACGCAGAACGGTCGAGCTCGTCGTCAGTACGTCGGGATAATTGCACGAGAGTGGCTTTTTCGGTCAGAACATACTGCCTTGAAGCGCTCTCATAACTGACGCTAAAAGCCTTGCGTTTGTTATCCCAGCTATCAACGTGTTGGGCATCACCACAACAACAACGAATCCCGTCAATAGTGTTGTCGCCGATGTCTTTCGTCTGACACCCCTGCACCGGTCACGGTGATTTAACACATCAGCCTTGCTTTTGTAGGATCCGGAATTTTAAAGCTCTTGACCGGTCTCAAGACGAATTTAGTTTTTTGGTTGCCTATAGGATTTTCCCTCCAGTGTTAAAAAAGTTCCTTTAAGATTCAATCTGTCGAGAATTGCTGTGGCTGTCGCAGGGTCAAAGATCTTGCCCCACTGAGAAGGAATGAGATTGGTCGTCACAAGGGTAGATCCGATCTCCGAGCGTTTGGAGATGATCTGAAAGATATCGTTGGCCTCTTCCAGAGACGGGAATACGTAGCCCAACTCATCTAGGCACAAGACTCTGACGCTTGCGTAGTACTGTATAAGGCTGTGTTTACTCCTGGAATTCTTGAGTTTTCCCACAAGATCGAAGCAACTGATAAAAATCGCTGTTTCGCCCTCCTGGATCGCTTGGTAACAAAGCGAGGTGGCAAGATGTGTCTTTCCCACCCCTGCCGGACCCACCAGAACGAGATTCTTGGCCTGCTGTATCCAGGGGGATTTGGCAAACTCCAAAAAAGATTCCCTTGGAAGCTTGGGGCTCATCTTCCAGTCGAAGTCTTGAAGACACTTGATTCTTTTGATGCCTGAACGATTCAGAAGGTATTGGATCCTCCGGCATTTTCTCTGACGGCACTCCTCCTCAAGGATGGGTGTTAGTGCTTTTATATCCTCTACAGAGAGGTCTTCGGGGTTTGATACGAACTTCAAGTCCTTCCAGAGTTCAGTTATTTTGGTCATATTCTTCAAGGCTCCTTGGTTGGTAGTGAATATCAAGAAGTTTTTGGTCGCTTGGGAAGACTTGGTCCGGATCTTTCTGTGCTGGCAGATTCAAAAGGCTAAGAAGAGCTTTTGTTTTATAGGTCCCCATAGACAGAAGTTCGGCAACCGCCGAGACCAAGACAGAACGGTTGTGGTTTTTAAGGAGCTTAAAGATCTGATAAGCGCATTCAAGGCGCGCCGAATCATCCTCTCCCTGGGCCCTTAGGAACTTATAAAACACTGGCTCCATGGATTCGATAAGCCTAAGGATCCTTTGACGCTTAAAAAGAGGGGTTCTATTTAAAAGACTCTCTATGTGAAGAGGATTCTGGAATATTTTGTGTTTTTCAAAAGATCTTTTATGCCGTGCCACAATTTTTGAGGCATGCGTAATCTCGATTCTATCCGGATAAATCAAAAGCCCGCAAGGCTTCTGGGCCAAAGAGGATGGGACGGAGTAGCGATTGGTTTCAAACTCGACAAGTGCTGTTTTTGAGACCACCCCTTGCGCGATTCGCCGCGGCGCGAACTCGATGCTGGGAAGTTTTAAAAGATTTTCTGATTTAAGCATGTCCATAGGCATCTTACCGGTGGAGCGGTGTATCAGGCTGTTGCGTCCTACAAGCCACAGCCTGAAGCACTCGTTTAGGTCTTGGGCGTTTTTAAAAACCTGCCCGTATAGAAAGGAGGCTCTCACATCGCGTCCTAAGCGTTCGACTCTGCCTTTCTCATTGCCTTTGTAGGGATTGCAGGCGTGGATCTTGAATCCGTAGTGTCTGGCGAATTCCAAGAACTGCGGATTGTATTCGATCTTTTCCGGTGTGTGCTTTAAAACAACGCTCTTTAGATTGTCATACCGGTGGGTGCGGGCAAGACCGTTTAAGTGCTTGAAGCATTCCAGGTGTCCGTCTAAAAAGAACTCAAACGACGTCTTGGGATAAAACTTCCCCCAAGCATATCTGGAATACGAGAGTACGTACAAAAAGAGAGCGACCCGTCCCACATTTTCAAGGTCCGCGAAGAACCAGTCCACCTGGGCCTCCTCTGAAGGCATAAAGTCCAGGGCATAATAAGTGACAGGCTTTTTTACTCTCCAGGATCTTGTGAAGCGCTCCACACTTGAGAGACTACCAGCATAACTATATCCTTGGAGTCTTTTGTAAATCTGAATCGCCTGAAGGCGCGGATACTGCCGGTACCACTCATCCAGAAGATGCCGGTAAGCTTCCAAGGGTGAGGATTTCTGAGGATTTTGAGAGGGACACTGTTTATCCAGGATGCGTTTTAATCGCCTGTATCCGATATGAAGATGTCCGATCACCTGGCGGCGGCTTAACCGTTCGACGTCCAAGAGGTAGAGGATTTTTTCTTTCAGCGAGGTATCGTCCATAAAGTCCTTATTTTTTCTTCTTTGTTTAGGGCGGAGGTCTTTTTTCCGTCACGATTTGTCCAAGGTTGTACATCGCCTGTCCGAAAGGCCGAACGATCCTTGGCGTATGACCCAGATCCTGGCATGCTCTGCCATATTCGGTATATCGAGTTTGTTTTTTCAAACGCAGATGCACCCACCCTGATCGCGTGTTTAAGAAGCATCTATCGCTTTTGTTTTCAAGTACTTCCAAGAACATTGAGTTTGTTTTTTCAAACAGCTTCTGGCTACGGATGCCTCTCATACGCAGTCTTGTGTCTTGGCGATTTTTGAGTGTTATCTTTGGATGATTAGCCCGGTAGCGCTTTCGATAATCGGGATGGCTTAAAAACCACTGCCGCGTGAGATCTTGCTGGTAGGTGAGGCAGTCGGGATTTTTGAGGTACCACCTTCGATTGTTTTGGCTATTGCGTTTGGATTGGCAAGAAGGACGGCCACAGCAGTGTTGCCGGTCTTTCTGGCGGCAATCCGGATAAAACATCTCTCGACAGATACGGCAAGTACGTTTACGGCGTCTCATAGCATCCTCACCCCCTTATAAGGGAAAGAATACTGGACTTTAAAGCAGGTTATCTCGGGAAGGAGGGGCTCTTCATCTTATCCACAGAATGAAGAACAGAGCTACTACTGAAAATTCTTTAACTAAAATCTAAAACACAACCCCGATAACACCCTGCCGGGATTCGTTATCATTTCTATTACGCCCAACAATGATTTAGGGCAGCGCGCAGACGATGACCTTATTTAGGGGTGAGGCGCTAGGGCAGGTTTTGTTAATGATTACGTGACGATTTAGGAAAAATTTTCTGAAATAAAAAGGAATTTATGGGCAGGCAATCATACTCAAGCCGTCTAACAACGAACGACTGCAAATCCATCTCTGTGAAGTTCTTGAAAAGTAACCTCTATTTCTATAAGGGCGGTTCCGACGGGATGAAATGGAAAAATACTAAGGGCGCAGAGACGGGGAGTATTGGTTTTTCGGTGTCCATGATTGCCGGCAACGAGCATATCCGGCTTGTGTATACAAGGGTAGTCGATTTTTCTGGAGAGAAATTCGATCTTGATTACACCGTCCGATTGAGCTCAACGCCTTGTTACTTCGGAGGCAGACGGTGGTGGTTTCGATGTCCACTAGAGGAGGATGGGCGGGTCTGCAATCGTCGTGCGGGGACATTGTATCTAGCTGGAGACAAATATTTTGGGTGCAGGATTTGCTATAACCTCACCTATGAAAGCTCACGGGATAGTCATAGATTTGATGGTGTGGTCCAGAGGATGGGGTATGCAGACTATAAGATCTTTAAAAAAATACTTAGATGATGGATAAACTCCTAACCCCCAAACAACTCAGCGAGCTTTTGCAGGTCGATCAAAGCACCGTTTATTGGTGGTCGCATACCGGCTTTATCCCGCATATAAAGATTGGAAAACTTGTTCGGTTTAAAGAAGTAGAGGTTGAGGAATGGGTTAAGCAGAGATCAAGACAGGGAAGAAAACAGATAAAATATAATTCCTAATATTCTTAAGTACGTATAACATTTGCTTTTTATCAAAGAAGTAGCTAAACTACTTATATAACAATATCTAAGTTAATAAGATTTAGTACATTTATTAACAAATTTAGCAAAAGGAAAAACTTATGGGATTAATTTCAGTTCGCTGCTATGTAACCATTGGATCCTTTTCTACTGAGTATATTGTTCAAGTGAAAGACGGAAACGATTTAAAATGGGAAGGGCCTGTTAGTAGAAAGATGGTTGATATAACTCAAGCAGTAAAACCAGAAGAAGCTGTTTCCGGAAGAATTAAAGCTTATCTTATAAACTCTGATGAAAAATCAGGGTTGGTAGAAATGCCTAATGATAGTTGGGTTCATGGAAGCAGAGTTAGAATACCTCGTGCCTTGTTTGAAACAGCTAAATGATTCTTAGTGATATAGACATAAAACAAGCAATTAAAGCCAAAGAAATTATCATTGATCCCCTCCCAGATGAAACCCAGTACGGGTCTTCGTCGCTTAATCTTATAGTTGGAAACGAATTTAAAAAGTGGAATCCCGCTCTATTAGGATCTGGAGGCACGAAACCCAGTCACCAAATACTAATTAATTTTATGGATTTTAATTATTCAACATTTTCAAAAAATTACCTCATTGATGTTCCGCTTGAAAGTGATGGTAGTATTATTCTTGCGCCAAATGATTTTATGCTTATTCTTTCAAGAGAATATGTTGAATTGCCACGAGAGGGATTGCTCGCAGCCAGAGTCGAGGGTCGGAGCACAATGGCCAGATTAGGGTTTACAGCGCATCTCTCTGCCCCTACAATCCATGCGGGTTTCGGCGGAAACATTACCTTAGAAGTGAAGAATTTTGGCCCATTTCATATAAAACTAACTCCGGGGAAAGACCAAATCTGTCAGTTGATTTTTGAAAAAGTTCAATCCATTGCCGAAAAGACTAATTCTACAATTTTTCAAGGGCAAAAATCAGTCACTGGAACTAAATAACTTTTGTGACCAATTTGTGTCCAAACAACTTCAAATCCCTTCGAAATACTAGACTCATTCGACATACTCGAAAACTTTTTTAGATCGATTCCTCGAGGGAGAAGTGGTAACTTAATGAAACAAAGAGGGTTGGGAGAAAATTAAGTTCAGGACTCCCAGTCTCTCCTCTGGAAATAATCCTCGTGTAGGTTTTTGACTATGCGAGGGTTTTTTTTGCGCTGATTCCGGTGTGTGTTCCTTAGAATGTCGTGTGGTAAGATGAAGCCTTGTTGTGAAAAAAAAGACAGTTCAGTTGATACGATAGGGCCCCTTTTGATAGCTGCGTTGATACGTCCCCATCAAAAATTCTGGAAAGAATTTTTCCCTCTTATTTTTCTGCTTCTTTTGAATGCCTTTTTTCTAAATTATAATTTTTTGCGCGGGTTTATTTTTTATGACATGGGTGTTTTTTTGGATGCGAGCTGGCGCGTCACCATCGGTCAAAAACCACACATCGATTTTTATTTCATTTCGGGCCCGCTGCATTTGTACATGAACGCGTTTTTCTTTAAATTGTTTGGATTTGGAAAGACAGCGCTTGTCTCACATCTTGTTGTTGCCAGCACTTTGGCGATCTTGGCGACTTATTGGGCGGCGCGCGGGAAAATGCCTTGGACCGCGCGTTTTCTCGTCACGACGCTGACGATGGTCTCATTTTACTGGCCTGTCTCTCATCCCTGGTACAACCAATCGGCGCAGCTTTGGGGGCTCTTGGCAGCCGCGTTATGGATGCGGACGATTCCTTTTCAAAATTCTCGCCGTGCTTTTTGGATCAGCGCTCTCGGTGGCGCTCTTGCCATGATTTCTTTCATGACAAAAACGAATATCGGCTTCGCTTTTCTTTTCGCTTTCTTCGTCATGCTTCTTTTTTCTCCTCAAAGAAATCGCGCAATATTGGGCTATTTTCTCGGAGCTATTTTGGCGCTCGGGATCATCACCATTTTATTTATTCCCGATTTCAAGCTATTTTTCGAGCAGTCTTTTTTGGAGTATGGTATTGGTCAACGAGGTCGTCTTTTAATCTTACTGAACCCGAGCTATTGGGCTCAGAATTACTACTGGCCGATTGTCCTTTTTACGGTTTTAGGAGCTTTTTTTTGTTTTAAAAATAATAAAGAACGAGTTGTGCTTTTCGCGGGATTTTGGTTGATTGCGGTTATCTCAATTTTTACGAGTTCCCTGTTTAACTTAAAAGGGGAATTTCCCCTGATAGGGATTTATGCGGCTCTTGGTTTTATTTTGTTGTACGATGCGACGCCGGCAAATTCTTCATGGTTGAAAAATCTAAACCATTTTTCAAAAGCGGCTTTAACGGCGGTATGTTTTTTGCTTATCTTTGTTTGCGTGCAACAGAGTGTGGTGTTTGGCTGGTGGCGTAATCCTGAGTGGTATAATTACCCGCTCCATGCTGCGCCGCTTCGGGGACTGCGAAGCGATCAAACTCACATTCGTACTTTAGATGGATTGGTGGAGTTTTTTGAGAAAGTCCCCAAGAATGAAACGCTTCTGATTTTGACTGACATGCAAGTTCTTTACCCTTTGACCGGCATGGAGCCTTACCGTGGAGTTCCCATTGGTTTTGTCGTGGATCTTATTCCTCCGCCGGGAAAACCGCTGGATGCGTTAAAAAAACGTCTTCGGGAAGATCCGCCGGTATGGATTGTCACTCATAAAAGATTTACGCAGGCCAAAGAGCTTCTTGAAATCGTTCACTATTTAGGGTTTACGAAACAACTGGAAACCAATTATATTTTTGCCAAGGAGATTGGTACGTGTGTCGTTTTGCGAAGGAATGATTTTAAAAAGGAATTGCTAAAATGAGTAAGCCAATTTTAGCGGATTGCACCCCCGTCATTCTAGCGGGGGGCTTGGGCAATCGTCTTCGCTCGGTTGTTTCGGACCGGCCCAAAGTGCTTGCCGAAGTAAACCAAAAGCCGTTTTTAACTTACCTGCTGGAGCAGCTTCACCGAGCAGGTTTTCGGAAGACAGTTTTATGCACGGGCTATTTGGGAGAGCATATTGAAAAAAATTTCGGATCCCGTTACAAGCATCTAGCTCTTTTTTATTCTCAAGAAACCAGGCCGTTGGGTACTGCCGGAGCGCTTCGCCTGGCTTTGCCGCTAGTCCAAACAAAGTCAGCTATCATTCTTAATGGAGATTCTTTCTGCGGGGCTTCTTTAGACAAATTTTATTTCCACTATCAAAAAAGAAAAGTGAGCGCGGCGATAATCCTGGCGCACGTTTCAGACGCGCGCCGTTTTGGAAAAGTCTTTGTGGACGCGCAAGGCAGAGTCCTTCATTTTCTGGAAAAGGATAAAAAAGAGGGGAGCGGGTGGATTAATGCCGGTATTTATCTAGTGAAAAAGGAGCTTCTCCGGTCGATTCCTTCCGGAGGGCCTGTTTCGCTCGAAAAGCAGCTATTTCCCCAATGGATACAGCAGGGAATTTATGGGCATCAAAGCCGTGCCCGTTTCATGGACATTGGCACGGCAGAATCGTATAATTGTGCGGATAATTTTTTTTCGCCCAAAAAATAGGACACGCTTTTGAAAATACTGATCACCGGAATTACAGGCATGGTCGGCAGCCATCTGGCCGAGTATGTTCTTGCGGATCATCGGGACGTGGAAATTCATGGGTTGGTCCGCTGGAGAAGCCCGCTGACGGCGATTCAGGGGCTCGTGCCCCGGGTGACTCTTCATCAGGCGGAATTAAGAGATTTAAATTCTCTCATTCTTTTGTTAAAAAAAGTACAGCCGGACCGGATTTTTCATTTAGCGGCGCAATCGTATGTGCCGGCAAGTTTTGAAGCGCCTGCCGACACGCTGGCGACCAATGTGATCGGCACCACCAATTTGTTGGATGCGGTAAGGCACGCGAAGCTGGATCCCAAAATTCATATTTGCAGTTCCTCGGAAGTGTATGGCCAGGTCACCCAGGAAGAAACGCCCATCAAAGAAACCAATGCGTTTCGTCCCGCCAGCCCTTACGCGGTTTCCAAAATCGGGGAAGATATGATCGCGCTGCAATATTTTTTATCGTATGGCGTGAAAACGATCCGCACGCGGATGTTTACGCATACAGGCCCCCGGCGCGGGGATGTTTTTGTTGAGAGCGCTTTTGCCAAACAAATCGCCCAGATTGAGGCGGGCGTTCGGCCAAATCCGATGAAAGTGGGAAATTTAAACAGCATACGGACCTTCGCGGATGTCCGAGATGCCGTCAAAGCTTATTGGCTCTTATTAGAAAAGTGTCCGGCGGGGGAAGTTTATAATATCGGCGGGGAAGAAACGATGAGCGTCGGCCAGATGCTGGAGATGCTCAAAAAAATGGCGCGTTGTCCTATCCAGCACGAGGTGGATGCGTCGCTGTTGCGGCCGTCGGATGTGACGCTGCAGATTCCTGATTCTTCAAAATTTCGCGCCGCGACCGGTTGGAAACCCGAGATTCCTTTGCAGACTACGCTGCGCGATTTACTCGATTATCACCGGAACAGGATAAAATAAAACTATAAAATGCTGATCTCCAAAACCCCTTTTCGTATTTCTTTTTTTGGCGGCGGCACCGATTATCCCGCTTGGTATACGAAAGAGGGCGGCGTGGTTTTATCGACGACGATCGATAAGTATTGCTATCTCAACTGCCGTTTTTTACCCCCTTATTTTAATATCAAACACCGCATTGTCTGGTCCCACATCGAAACCGTGATGTCGATTAAAGAAATCTTGCATCCGGCGGTCCGCGAAGGGCTTCATTTTTTAGGATTTGACGACAGCATGGGTCTGGAGATTCATCATCAAGGGGATTTGCCTGCCAGGGCCGGCATGGGATCCAGCTCCGCTTTCGCGGTGGGGCTGATTAATGCGCTGACAAATCTCAAAGGCACCTCTATTGAAAAAAAATCACTGGCGTTGAAGGCCATTGAGCTGGAACGCGATATTTTAAAAGAACATGTCGGGTCTCAGGACCAGGTAGCTGCCGCTTATGGCGGATTGAATCTTATCTTATTTGACCGCCAGGGCGATTTTCGTGTGGAGCCGATGGCGCTTTCCACGACCCGTTCGTCGTCTCTGGAGTCTCACCTGATGCTTTTTTATACCGGGATGAATCGAATGGCTTCCGAGGTGGCTCAGGGGGTGATCGAAAATATTCCTCACAAGAAGCAGACTTTTTTAAAAATTCGGAATCTTGTGGACCAAGCGTCCACTCTTTTGAAAGGTTCCGGAGATCTGGACGATTTTGGACGCCTGCTTCATGAGGGATGGAATTTAAAATGCGATTTAAGCGCCGCGGTGACCAATGCGCGCATCGATGATATCTATCAACGGGCATTAAAACACGGCGCGTTGGGCGGGAAACTTTTAGGCGCCGGCGGCGCCGGATTCATGGTTTTTTATGTGCCTTTGGGAAAACAGGAAGAAGTCAAGCAGGCGCTCAAAGACCATCTGTATGTTTCATTCAAATTTGAAAACCACGGCAGTGTCGTGACCGAAAGCAAACAGGTTTGGAAAAGCAATGGCAACTAAAACAAGCCCCGAGCTGGAGCTCAATCTCGCTTTATACAGGAAGCTCTATCTCATCCGAAAATCCGAACAGAAGATCATCGAATATTACCCTGAAAATGAAATGAAGACACCGATGCATATGTCGATGGGGCAGGAAGCGATCGCGGTGGGAGTCTGTGCCGCGTTGGGCGACCGGGGACAGATTTTTTCTTCTTATCGCAGTCATGCCGCTTTTTTGGCCAGAACCGGCAACGTGGAAATGTTTTTTATGGAGATGTACGGACGCGGAGGCACATTGACCGGTGGCAAGGCGGGATCCATGCATTTGGCAAGCCCTTCGGAGGGTGTTCTTTGTTCATCCGCTATTGTCGGCAGCGCGATCCCTCTGGCGGCAGGAGCGGCGTTTGCGAATCGATACAAGAAAAATGATTTACTGGCTTGCGTATTTTTTGGCGACGGGGCGTTGGAAGAAGGAATTTTCTGGGAAACTTTAAATGCGGCGAGCGCCATGAAACTGCCCGTTTTATTGGTGTGTGAAGATAACGGCTTTGCCGTGCATACATCCAAGCAAGCGCGGCACGGTTTTCGTTCCATCACGGAAATTGTTCGTCATTACCAGTGCCATGTTTTTCAGGAAGATACGACGGATGCCGAAAAAATTTATCAGTTAACGCGGCAGGCGGTCACGGCAATGCAGCGTGATCCGCGTCCCGTGTTTTTACATCTTCAATGTTACCGTTATTTGGAGCATGTCGGGATCAACGAAGATTTTGATGCCAATTACCGCCCGCGCGAGGACTATGAGAATTGGTTGAAGAGAGACGCGGTGGCGCTCGGGCGAAAAAAACTTCTCGAAAGCGGTTTGGCGGAAGCCGATATTTCCCGGGAAGAGCGGAAGCTTGACGAGGAGATTGATCGTTGCGTTCAAAAAGCCAAGAACGCGCCGTTTCCCCAAAAGCAGGAACTGTATCACGGAGTTTTCCATGAGACAAATTAGTTTCTGCGAAGCGCTCAACGAAGCGATGTTTCAGGAGATGGAGCGGGATCCGTCGGTTTTTGTGTATGGCATCGGTGTGCCCGATCATAAGAAAATTTTTGGTTCCACCGCGCGGTTGTCCGAGCGCTTTGGGGAACAGCGCTGTTTTGACACGCCTCTTTGCGAAGAAGCGATGACGGGGTTTGGTTTGGGCGCCGCGATCAACGGCCTTCGGCCCATTCATATCCATATCCGGATGGATTTTCTTCTGCTGGCCATGAACCAGCTGGTCAACATGGTTTCCAATTTTGTTTATTCCACCAATGGGACGCTAAAAGCGCCGCTGGTGATTCGCGTGGTGGTGGGCAGAGGCTGGGGCCAGGGCTATCAGCACAGTAAATCACTCCATTCTTATTTTGCGCATATTCCCGGCTTGAAAGTCGTGGTTCCGACGACGCCCAAAGATGCCAAAGGTCTTCTGGCATCCGCCATCCGTGACAACAATCCGGTCGTTTTTATCGAGCACCGCTGGCTTTATTGGGCGGTCGGTGAAGTGCCGGAAGAGCCTTTTACGATTCCTATCGGCGAAGCGAATATTATAAAAGAAGGCAGCGATCTGACGGTGGTTGCCGTTTCATGGATGAATATTGAAGCGCTGAAAGCGGCCGAAATTCTCGCCAAACGAGGCGTTCACATTGAGGTCATCGATCCCAGAACACTTTCTCCTTTAGACGATACGCTGATTATCCAATCGGTGAAAAAAACGGGCCATTGTTTGGTGGCTGACAATGATTGGGTGGATTGCGGTTTTGGCGCGGAAGTGGCGGCACGTGTTTCTGAAAAATGTTTTGGTCATTTGAAATCACCCGTCAAACGGATTGGGTTCGCGTTTACCCCTTGCCCGACGGTGAGAGTTTTGGAAAATGAGTTTTATCCTAATGCGGTGACGATTATCCGGTCGATTGAAAAGACGCTGGGGCTTTCTCCGACGGATATTTCCGACGAAGATTTTTACAGCCATGAAAATCGTTTTCAGGGGCCTTTCTAATGACGTTCACGCTGTTTATTCTCATGCGCAACGAGATTGAAGCGCTCCGCGTGATTTTGCCGAGGATCAAAAAAGAATGGGTGGATGAAATTCTTTTGCTGGATGGCGGTTCGACCGACGGCAGCATCGAATACGCCGAATCCGTGGGCTTTAAAGTGACGCGGCAAAAAAGCAAAGGCCTGCTGGAGGGCACCAAGGAAGGCCATCGGATGGTCCGCACCGATTATGTGATCCAATTTACACCCGACAACAACATGATCCCTGAAAAAATCCCCGAATTAACGGCAAAGGTGAGGGAAGGGTATGACATGGTGATCGTTTCGCGCTATTTAAAAGGCGCTAAGAGTCATGATGATAATGTGATTACCGGTTTTGGCAATTGGATGTTCACGACCATGGTCAATGTGCTTTTTGGCGCGCATTACACGGATGTGCTGGGTTTTTACAGAGCTTTCCGCACCAACCTTTTTGAAGAACTTGGATTTGAAATCAAACTTTCCGTGGATACGCAACTTTGTATCCGCTGTACGAAAAAGAAATTGAGAGTGGCTGAAATTCCAGGCGACGAACCCAAAAGAATCGGCGGCGCGTCCAGCCGCAGTATTTTAAAAAACGGTTGGATTGAGTTGACAACGATCTTGGGAGAATTTTTCGGATGAAGAAACTTTCGGACGCCGCGCATCATATTCACGGGCAACCGATGTTCCAGCTTCTTGAAAAAGCGGAAGCGTTGGAGAAGCAAGGGCGTCGTATCTTGCATTTTGAGATCGGCACTCCCGGTTTTGAAAGTCCCGCTAATGTGGTGGGTGCCGCGATGGAGGCGCTTCGAGCAGGCAAGACGCGTTATGTCAGCTCCTGGGGTATTGAAGAATTGCGGCAGGCTATTTGCAGGGATGCCGCTGCGGACTTGGGGTTCCAGCCGACGGACCGCCAAGTCCTGATTTTGCCCGCCAACGCCGGCATTTATTTTTTAATGCGCTGTGTGGTGAATCCCGGCGAAGAGATTCTCGTGCCGGATCCGGCGTTTTCCAGTTACTACTCGGCGATAGAATTTATGGGCGCCAAGGCGGTCCGTATGCCCTTAAAGGATGAGAACGCGTTTCAGATTGATCTGGAGGATCTGGCCAAAAAAGTAAGCGACCAAACCCGCCTTCTGATCGTCAATTCGCCGCACAATCCGACGGGTTCGGTCTTGCAGCCGGAAAATATGCAAAAACTCGGGGCTTTCGCCAAAAAAAATGACCTCTATATTTTGAGTGATGAAGTTTACCGGAAAGTCCATTATGGCGAGAAAGCGATTGATTCTCCCTCGAGTATCGATCATTGCAAGGAGCGGACAATCGTGCTGAATAGTTTTTCAAAATCTCACGCCATGTCGGGCTGGAGGCTTGGTTATGTGATCGGTCCGGAACCAGTGATTGAAAAAATGGCGTTGCTGCTTCAGACGATACTTTCCTGTGTACCGCCGTTTATCCAATACGCAGGTATTGCCGCGTTGCGGCCCGAAACCGATGTTTCGGTCAAAACCATGGTAGCGGAACTAAAAAAAAGAAGAGATGTGATTGTGCGCGGACTCAACTCGATTCCCGGCATTACTTGCCGCGTTCCGGAAGGCGCTTTTTATGTTTTCCCGGATATTCGCGGCACAGGCCTTGACGCGGGACAATTTGCTTCGCTGATTCTGGAAAAAGCGGGGGTCGCTCTTTTGCCAGGGACGGATTTTGGAAAATACGGAGAGGATCATGTGCGCCTCTGCTATTCCACGACAGAGATTTCGGTGATCGAAGAAGCGATTGAAAAAATGAAAGCCGCACTCCAGCAAGCGGAAAAGCCTCTTTTAAATAGGCAGGAACGGCGGTCTTGAGAGTCGCCGACTACATCGCCAAATTTCTTGTCCGGGAGGGAGTGCGCGATATTTTCGTTCTGACAGGTTACGGAGCGATGTATTTGAATGATGCGATTACGCTGCAGCCCGAGCTTAAATATTATTGCGCGCGCAACGAAGCCGCGGCGCCGATGATGGCCGAAGCTTACGCGCGCGTGAAAAAAAGTTTGGGTGCTGTCTGTTTGACCAGCGGTCCCGGGAGCACGAATGCCATTCCGGGTTTGGCGGAAGCTTGGGTGGATTCGGCCCCGATTCTTATTTTCTCCGGCCAAGTTCAACGCAGCCACACGACGTATGCCGCAGGGCTTCCGGGCCTGCGAACTTTTGGCACCGCCGAAATCAATATTGTTCCGATCGTGCGGACACTCACCAAATATGCGGAAATGGTCATGGAAGCCGAATCGATCCGCTATCATTTAGAAAAAGCAGTTTATTTAGCGACCCACGGCCGGCCGGGACCGGTGTGGTTGGATATCCCGATGGATATTCAAAGCGCTGAAATTGATGAAAATAATCTTCGGCCTTTTATCGCGCCTGAGGAATCTTTTTCTGCCTCGGATCTGGAAGCTGGTGTAGAAAAAACAGCCAAGCTTTTACTGTCTTCGAAAAGGCCGCTGCTTCTGGGCGGCCATGGAATACGGCTGGGAAGCGCTATCGAAGAATTCCGCGCTTTATCCGAAAAACTTCAAATCCCTTTTATTCTTTCGCGTTTCGCTCAAGATATTATTCCTTATTCGCATCCGCTCAACATGGGCCAGGCCGGCATCAAAGGCGTGCGTTATTGCGGAGCCGTGATGAAATCCGCGGACGTCGTGCTTTCGCTGGGCTGCCGCATGGCGGTCCAATTGGCGGGTCATCGTTTTGATGCGTTTGCACCGGATGCCAAAATTGTCATGGTGGATATCGAAGAGGATGAATTAAAAAAACCCGGTGTCCCGCTGCATCTGGCGGTGCACGCCGATGTGAAAAAGTTCCTGCATAAATTATTAAAATATCTTCCATCGGCATCGTCTGCCGTCGGAGAAAAAAAATGGCTGGAGGATTGCGCCCAGCTAAAAAAGGATCATCCGATGGTCACGGCTGATTTTAAGAGAAACCCGATAGATCTCTATTATTTCATGTCGAGGCTGGACGCGCTTTCCGGATCCGAGCATCTGTTTACGACCGATGCCGGGTCCAACTATTACGCGGGAGGGCAGGTGTATCATTTTGAAAAAGGTCAGCGTGAGATTACTTCCGGCACTTTCGCGGCGATGGGGCTGAGCATCCCCTTGGCGATAGGAGCGGCGATCGCGGCGAAGGACTCGCAGATTCTCGCGGTCACCGGCGACGGATCTCTGGAGCTTAATATTCAGGAACTCAAAACCATTTCCTATTACAAGCTGAACATAAAACTTTTTGTCATCAACAACGGCGGTTATCTTTCGATGAGAAATTGGCAGGACGGTTTTTTTGAGGGCCGCCGTATCGGGTCGGATGATGAAACGGGCGCTGAATCACTGAATTTGAAAAAAGTAGCGGAAGCTTTTGACTTAAAATATGAATGCATCGCGCGCTGCGAAGCGATTGATGACCAATTAAAAAAAATCATGAAAGAAAAAGGGCCCTTGTTTGTGGAAGTCATCTGCGACAATCGCCAAAAGATCATCGAGCCGATCAAGGATTTTTCATCGCAGAAAGCGTCTTCGGCATGCAAATAAAGCAGCTTCAACAAAAAGCGGCCTGGGTGAGAAGACAGGTGCTGGAAGCCATCGCGGCCAAAGGAAAAGGGCATATTGGGGGGACTTATTCTTGCACGGATGTTCTGGTAGCGCTTTATTATGCCGGAATTCTGCGGATCGATCTGAAAAATCCGCGTCAGCCGGACCGCGACCGTTTTATTTTAAGCAAAGGCCACGCCTGCCTGGCGCTTTATTCTATTTATCTGGATCAGGGAATTTTCACTCCTGAAAAATTTGCGGAATATGGAGTCGACGGGGGAAGTTTGGGGGGACAGCTGGACATCCACATTCCCGGCGCTGAATACAATACCGGCTCGCTCGGCCACGCGCTTGGCATCGGCTGCGGAATGGCGCTGGCGGCCAAAATGGATGAGAAAAAATATAAAACCTATATTTTGATGGGAGACGCCGAATGCCTGGAATGGTCCGTATGGGAATCGGTGATGTTTGCCTCTGAACATGGGCTGAATAATTTGATAGGAATTGTGGATCGCAATCGTCTTTCGGTCACGGATGTCCTGGACGACGAACATGTGTTTAGAAATTTTAAAGAGAAGCTTCAAATGTTTGGCTGGAACGCGCAAGTGATCAACGGGCACTCTTTCGAAGAAATTTTAAGTGCCTTTGAAGCGGCTAAAAATTCCGACAAACCTTTCATGCTATTGGCCAATACGATTAAAGGAAAAGGCATCTCTTTCATGGAAAACGGGATCAAGTGGCATCATTCGGTGCCAACACCGGCGGAGCTAGACAAGGCCCGCGCAGAGCTCAAAAAAAATGAAGACGCGCTGTCATGCTAAAACTCGCCGAACTTGATATCCGGGACGCGTTTTTTGATGAGATCTATAGAATCGCCGCCGCGGACAAAAATGTCGTGTTTTTGACCGGCGATATGGACGCCTTTTCACTCCGCAAATTTAAACAGGATTTTCCTTCACGTTTTATCAATACCGGAGTCGCCGAACAGAATATGATCTGTGTGGCGTCCGGCCTTGCCGCCTGCGGGAAAAAAGTTTTTGTGTATGGGATCAACACCTTTGTGTCGATGCGGTGTTTTGAGCAGATCAAGATCAATATTTGCAGCATGAATCTTCCGGTGGTGATCATCGGCGCGGGGGCAGGGTTCTCTTTTGGGTTTGACGGCCCGACGCATCATGGCACGCAGGACGTGGCGGTGATGCGCGCCTTGCCGGAAATGGAAATTTGGAACCTGGCGGATGCCGGAATTGCCGCCGCTTGCGCGAAATTAGCCGCCAAAACAACTCATCCCATGTATATTCGCCTCGACAAGGGAAAATTTCCTGATTTTTATCAACCAGAAGAAAATATATCTGCCGGTTTTAAGCTATTAAAACCTCTTCAAAAAATAAATCTTGTCAGCACCGGTTTTATGACCCAGCAGGCGATGCAAACCGCCCAAGCATTGGAACTTCAGTCGGTCTCCGTCGGGGTCGTCGATGTTTCACGACTCAAACCTTTAAATCAAGATTTAATCAAACAACTGATTGCTTCATCCCATAAGATCTTCACGCTGGAAGAACATTGCCTGACGGGCGGCCTGGGATCTATTTTAAATGACGCGCTGGCTTCCCACAAAAACTCTATCACGCTTGAGCGGCTGGCGATCCCAGACCTTCAGTTTTTAGCTTACGGCAGCCGCGAATGGTTTCATCAAAGCAACGGGTTGGATGTTCAAAGCATCACCAACCGTATCCAAAAATTGATTTCACGATGAACAACGAGATCCAGTGCCTGGGTTTATCGGAATTTGCCTCTCTTTTTGGATGCAAGGCGGAGGAGATTCCTCAAGATTGCGCGCAGCTTATCGCCGAAAATGATTTTCGCTATCGTGTGGCAGAAGGGAAGGAATATGAGGAAATTCTTCAAGGAGTTCTCCATAAAATTGATTCCGGCGGATTTTCAATTGCCGGGGAAGAACGCCTTCCCAATTGGGAAAAGGGATGGGGCGAAAATCTGGAAGCTTTTTTAAAAACTAAAAATATTCTGGAGCTCGTCCCAAAATATTTCAGGCCCGGCCTGCCGCTGAGGCTTTTTCAGCAGTACATTTTGCCGCTGGATCCTAATTTTGAGATCAACTGGTATTCTGTTTTCAGGCTGTGGCTTTTTAAAACTTACTTCAAGAGTAGCGGCGCTATTTATGAATTCGGCTGCGGCTCCGGTTTCAACCTTCCGGTGTTAAGCAGCCTTTATCCGGACAGGAAAGTATTTGGTTTGGACTGGTCCCAAGCATCGGTGGATATCGTCAACCAAATGGCCAAAGCCTGCCGCTGGAATATGGAAGGCCGGCGTTTTGATTTTTTTAAACCCGATAAAAGTTTTATTCTCGAGCCGTCGAGCATTGTCACCACGATCGGAGCTTTAGAACAAACCGGCCAAAAATACATGGATTTTTTGGATTATCTAGTGGATTCCAAGCCGGCGCTGGTGGTGCATGCCGAACCTACGGTCGAGTGGTATGATAAAAACAATCCCGTGGATGAGGCGGCGATACGATTTCACAAAACACGGCGCTACTGGGAAGGATTTATCGACAAACTTCGCCAACTGGAAAAACAGGGCCGTGTGCAGGTCATAAAAACCAAAAGATCGTATTTTGGAAGCCTGTACGTGGAAGGTTATTCTCAAACGATTTGGAAATCCGTTTAAAAAAAAGGGCCCCGACGATGGATCTTGGGATCAAAGGAAAATACGCGCTGGTGACGGGGGGAAGTCACGGCATCGGCTTGGCGGCCGCACGGGCGCTTGCGTCCGAAGGTTGCCATGTGGCAATTTGCTCTCGGGACCCCAAGCGCCTTTCCACGGCTTTAAAAATTTTAAAAAAAGAGGGCGTGAAGGTTTTGGCGGTCCAGGCGGATGTGTTGGTGGCCGAAGATATTATCAACGCCACCAAATTCATCGATAAATCTTGGAAGAAAATCGATATCCTGATTAATAACGTGGGTGGGGGCGGCCGCTGGGGCAGCGAGTCGATGGAAGAAACCTCTGAAAAGGTGTGGAGCGATGTGTTTGATAAAAACGCGACTGCTGCGGTGCGTTTTACGCGCTGGGCGATTCCACATATGCGGCGGCAGAAATGGGGCCGTATTGTCACGGTTGCTTCGGTTCACGGGAAAGAAGGCGGCGGCCGTCCGTGGTTTAACATGGCGAAGGCGGCGCAAATCAGCCTGATGAAATGCCTGTCTCTGAAGACGGACCTGGTGCGGGATGGGATCACATTTAACACGGTGGCACCCGGCGGTATTCTGATCCCGGACACCGGCTGGGATGAAGAAAGAAAAAAGAATCCGAAGTTATTTAAAAAAAAGGTGCTGGAAAATTTTCCGCTCGGCCGGTTGGGCACGCCGGAGGAAGTGGCTGGGGTCCTTTTGTTTTTATGCTCAAAAAATGCAAGCCTTGTGAACGGGGCGTGCATCACGGTGGACGGCGGCGAAAGTAAAAGTTTCTAAAAAATCGAATGATCCCTGAAAAAATCTTAAATTCTTTAAAAAATTCAAATGCGCTGGTGACGGGCGGCACGGGTTTAATCGGCCGGCAGGTCGTAGAACTCTTGGAAGAGGCCGGCGCGCATGTCCGCATTGTTTCTCTAGATCGCCTGAGGGTGAGCGGGAAAGCGGAACACGTTTATGGGGACCTGACGGATTTCTCTTTTTGCCGGGACACGGTCAAAGGAATGGATTATGTGTTTCATTTGGCCGGCATCAAGGGCTCGATTGAAGTGACCAAGGCCCGGCCGGCAAGTTTTTTTGTGCCGCTTTTGATGATGAATACGAATCTTCTGGAAGCCTGCCGCCTCCAAGGCGTCAAAAGGACGGTTTATACCAGTTCCATCGGCGCTTATCCCAGCGCTGAAATTTTTCGTGAAGACGATGACCACGCGGACGCGCCGCCGATGGATTTTTTCCCGGGGTGGGCCAAAAGAATGGCGGAGCTTCAGTTAAAATCCTATCAACTCGAATACGGCCATGAAAATTTCGCGGTGGTCCGGCCTTCCAATGTTTACGGTCCCGGGGATAATTTTGATCCCGAAAACGCTATGGTGATTCCGTCTCTGATCGCGCGTGTTTTTCGCAAGGAAAATCCCGTCATGATTTGGGGGGACGGCTCGGCGGTGCGTGATTTTGTGTATAGCCGTGACGCGGCCGAGGGCGTCATTCTCGCCCTTATCCACGGCACCGCGCCGGGTTTTGTGAATATAGGCAGCGGCGAGGGAGTTAGCATCCGTGGGCTGGTTGAAACCCTGCGAACGGTCACCCCTTTTGAATACCAATTTGATATCGACAAATCTTCCGGTTTTCCACGGCGCGTCATGGATATCACGCGAGCCCGGCAGAAAATCGGTTACGCGCCCAGCGTCTCATTGGCGGAAGGGCTGAAGAAGACCTGCGATTGGTTTATGGCCCACAAAGATGAATATCTTTTAAGAAAAAATTATTTTGCCGATGCCGCTTCCTGATTTAAAAAAATCAAAAATCGTTGTCGCCGGAGCCTCGGGGTTCATCGGCTCTAATTTGGTGCGGTATTTTTTGAATCAAAATTACTCGGTCCGGGGGATTTTACGTCAGCGGCCTCCCGTGGTTGTCGATGACCGTATCGAATATGTTCACGCGGATCTTGCGACCAAGGAGGGCTGCCGCCTGGCGGTTCGTGACGCGGACTATCTGTTTATGTGTGCGGCTCAGACGGCCGGCGCGGCGGTAATGGCCGCCGACCCGCTCTCGCAAGTGACCCCGAATGTGCTGATTAATACACAACTTTTACAAGCCGCCTATGAGGCGCGGATCAAAAAAACCGTTTTTATCTCCAGCAGCGCCGCCTATCCTCCCACAGGCATTACCCCGGTCAAGGAGGAGCAGATGTTCGACGGTGATCCGCATGAAGTTTATTTTAGCGTGGGCTGGATGAAGCGCTATGCCGAAATTCTCTGCAAGATTTACGCTCAAAAAGTTCCCAACCCCATGCCGGTCGCGGTGGTGCGGCCATCCAATATTTACGGGCCTTTCGATAAATTTGATTTTAAAACTTCCCATGTCACCGCCGCGCTCTTACGGCGCGTCGTCGAACGCCACCAACCCCTGGAAGTATGGGGAGACGGTTCGGATATCCGGGATTTGATTTTCGTGGATGATTTTATAGAAGGAATGATGAAAGTATTTCATGCGCCCGACCCTTACGTTGCGGTCAATCTAGCATCCGGTCAAGGCACCACTGTTCGGCAAATCCTTGAGACTTTGCTGGAGGTCGATGGTTATAAAGACGCGAATATTCGTTATCTTAAGGATAAACCCCGAACGATTCCGGCACGTTTTGTCGATACAACATTAGCTGAAAAAAAATTTGGATTTAAACCGGCCCACTCTCTCAAAGAGGGCTTTAAAAAAACAATTTCCTGGTATCGGATGAACCCATATGGAGGTGACCGTGTCCGCGCTTGAAGTAGAAAAAACAGATTTGGACGGGGTGCTTTTGATTAAACCGTCGACGCATTTTAAAGATTTCCGGGGTGAATATGTCGAGACGTATAATGAAAAACTTTATCAAGAAGCCGGGATTGACCTCCATTTTGTGCAGGATGATATTTCGACATCCAAAAAAAATGTGCTGCGCGGTATCCACGGGGACCAGAAGACGTGGAAGCTGGTCACCTGTCTTTACGGCGAGTTTTATATGGTTGTCGTTAACTGGGATCCGGCCTCCCCTCAATATAAAAAATGGACCTCGTTTGTTCTTTCCGATAAAAACCGGCATCAAGTTTTGATTCCGCCTAAATTCGGCAACGGGCATCTGGTTTTGTCGGAACAAGCAGTGTTTCATTACAAACAATCCACCTACTATGACCGCGCGGGTCAATTTACACTCCGTTGGAATGATGCTGATTTAAACCTTCGCTGGCCTATCCAGAGCCCTATCTTGTCCGAAAGAGACGGCGGAATACCCACCATGTCGTCTGCCTAAATCTCGGGGATTTAAATTTACCTCGGGTTCATATGATTGTTACATTGACTGGCTATACTCCCATTGAAGTCGCAAGAGGGAATAAAGCAGTTCCCTTGCAGTCATTGAAGAATAAAATTTAAAATACGGCTTCGATTAATTGAGCGCGGTAAAGTAGCCGCTCCCTGTAGGGGGAGCGTTTTTTTTATTTTCCAATTGGGCGGAGCTTATTTTAAGTTTTAAAAAAGTAGGGGCCATTGGATAGCAATGGATGAACAAAAAAAATTCAAAACTCAATATGGAAATAGACTGAAAGCAGTCTCTGCCTTCCTGGTAGTAGCTTTTTTATCTCAGGACGTGGCTTATGCGATTGGCGGCATTAATTTTAATGCAGATTCCGCCAAGGTAGCCTCTAATCCAATAACATTCTCAAATGACACCGCCATCGTCCGTAAATTTTCTCAACGTTCGGACGAAATGGTGATCAACATCCAAGACGCCCACCAGAAGCTGGGGGCACAGCAAAGCATTTCCTCTATTCTCGATCGGCTTGTCTGGCAATACGATCTTAAGCTCATCGCGGTAGAAGGAGGTAGTGGGGATGTCGATACCTCTGCTCTATCTAGTCTGCCCGATGAGGCGCTCCGGAAAAAAACGGGTGAGCACCTTCTCAAGGAGGGCCTTATTTCAGCCGCTGAGTTTTATTCGATTGTTTCGGGTAATCAAGTGCGTCTCTACGGCGTCGAAGAGGATGCTGTTTACCGAGAAAATTTGGAAGTCTTTAAAAAGTTAATTGACGATAAAAAAGACCTTCGGCGCGAGTTGACACTTTTGCAGGGCGCGCTACGCTCGCTGGAAGAAAAAATTTATAGCCCCGCGCTCAAGGAGCTTGAAGCCAAAAAGATGAAGCATTTCCGCGGCCAGATGAAGTTTGCCGAGTACTGGGAATATTTTAGTAGCCTTGCGGCGCGTCTGGGGATTGCATTGGACCCATACCCCAATCTTGAAAAAATTTCAAGCACGGTGGTCTTGGAAAAAAATATCAATTTCTCTGCCGCTTCCGCAGAGCGTGAGTCTCTTATCAAAAGACTTAGCGCTGAATTACCAAAGCTATCGCTTGAGAAGCTTATTTTTGCTCTGCTTGAATTCAAACAAGGGAAAATGGCCTCTGGCAAGTTTTACAAGAACCTCGTGGAGATGGCCGAAGCGGCGTCGATTGAGCCAACAGCATACAGCAATATGAGCACTTATTCGCGGTATGTATCACTCTACGAGGCGATCGATCTTTTGGCGGTATTTGATGAAGCGGAGCGTTTTGAAAGTAAAATCCGGGAGGCTCTTTTTGCCAACTTAGAGGAACGCAATCTCTGGGTCCTGACCCATCGAGTGGGCATTGTTTCAAGGCTTTTGGATGTGACGCTGGATTCGGCGGATTATGAACAAATCAAATCCCACAAGGCTGATTTCCAGATCAAGAAACTAAAAGAAGATCTTTTTTCTCTGGGTGTGCGGCATGGATTTTCCACAGCAGGGGACGTTGATTTTGACCGTCTTGAAAAAAATATGCCCCTGGCTCTGCGCTTTTATGAACTAGCGTCGCAGAGAAACCAGATTCTTTTAGCCAACACACTTAAAAAAATGCGCCGGGAAAAAATTCAGGTGGCGGCACTCGTGACAGGAGGTTTCCATTCGGACGGTATCGCCAAACTCATGGAGGAAGAAAAAATTTCCTGTCTTGTGGTGATGCCCAAGTTTGATGAGAAGTCGCCGGACCGGCCTTATATCTCAGTATTAACTAAAAAGCCTAAAGAATATGAGCAGCTTTTTAAGGATTCTGATTTTTATCTGACCGCGGAAGTATTTTTTAATCATTTTCCTGATTACGGCGAAGATCGGTTGGCGGCGCTGGTGGCAAGTCTAGACCGAGTCAGCGGAAAAAATCATTTCACCTCAGGCGTGGTCCATCAACGCGATTTTGTCAGGCGCTGGGTGCGTGGTTTACGCGCACGGACGCGTGATATACAAAACCCTGCGGTTTCTGTCAAAAAATTAAATCAGGCCCTGCGAGGTGTGTCTGCAGTCAGGCGCGAAGGCGATTTTTACCGTGTGAAAGTAGGCGAGCGAGAATTTAACGTACCACTGGATCAAGCTAGCCGTGAGATTGATGGTAGTCCGATAGAAATCACAGCGGTCAAGGCGCCCGCTTCATTTTTGATAGAGACCGATAGCCGGCAAGCCACTGCCCAAGACGTCTCGGCGTTGGTGAATCAGTTTTCATCCAAAGTTTCTGTGTGGACGATGCCTGGTTCCACGCCAAGAACGGTGCGGGTTGCTGTCAATCGTGAAGTGGAGCGGTTTGAAAGGGCGCGGAAGGTTCGCTTTACTCCCCAACAGAAAAGAAGTTTTCAAACGGTGGGCGCGCGTCTATGCGGGCCGAATCTTACCGCCCGGCTCCGAGCGCTTCCTGAGAATCAACAGCCAAGTATTCGATTCCAGCCGTCTAAAAAGCCGTCGATCGATGTTATTCGATCTCCTCGACAAAGAGAAGTTGTCCGGGCACAGCTTGAGATTGCCGAGCTTCGTGGAGGGCAGTCGGGAGGCGCTGCCATCATGGCCCTTGATTCCAAGACTGGGCATGTGGTGGTTGTTTTTGGAAAAACTAAAAAACGCAAGCGTGAGAGTCCCTCTGTGGCCGTGGATGCGGCCGTAGAAAAACTTGTTTTAAAAGCAGCTAACGCCGGGATTGTCAGTCTTCCGGAATATGACGCCGAGATGTCTCATTTGCGCTGGGCCACTGGTGGTGAAAGTACCTGGGATAATGCTCAGCCACACTGGCATGAAGAGCCCAAAAACGTTGCCGTTTTTGGAGTTTCCCGTCAGGAACACGGGGGTCTCAAGCTAGGAAGCAAGATTATGACCGTTTTTAATATTATCCAACACAACGGCGACCTGGATTATCTGAAAAAATCATGGCTTGTTAACGGTA
Source organism: Candidatus Omnitrophota bacterium (assembly GCA_945877765.1). Taxonomy (GTDB): domain Bacteria; phylum Omnitrophota; class Gorgyraeia; order 2-02-FULL-51-18; family 2-02-FULL-51-18; genus CAMDWQ01. The sequence goes on from CAMDWQ010000001.1 coordinate 119,878, forward strand.
TTCAACAGGTGGTGACTTTGCCTTTCAGAAAAGCTCGCGAGATTTATGTCAGGCTCATGCCGCGCTCCAAATCACGAGGTACGTCCGACTCCAAAACGATCGCCGAAGACGTTGATTTTGAGCTCACCCAAGGGCAGGTTTGGAAATCGGTGCGTTATGCTTATGGAAAAAATTTTCATGACAATAGCCATCAAGATCTCCCTTTTAGTGAAAAAACGATCAATGATGCCTCTGCGATTGCCACCAGATGTATTGAGGAGGTTGGTCTGGATCTGGGGGATCGGTTTTTCAATCCTGGCGCAGTCACGCTAACCGATGCCAGTCCAGAAGCCGTGCTCGCGGTCAAACAGAGAGTGTTTGACCGGTTTAGAGACGAAAAAATATTTAATAAAAACTCTGAGCTTGAAGAATTTTCTGATGCTTTCACCAAGGCATTTTTCTATCACGACATGGCTTTTGTGATGCGTTATCTTAGCTTTGCTTTTGTGGGCACGGCGGTGGTTAATGTTATGTCGACGCTTGAGCCGCGGTGGGGGGTATTTGCCAAGACGCAGTCTTTCTCGATTGGTTTTAACAGTGAGGGTGTTCTAGGAGCCGCCGAGCCCGAAGCGGTGACGGTACCCCTCATGCAAGATGGGGATTCAACGGCGCGGCAGATGTTTGTCCCCGATGGCTACTACGGGACGATTGAGCAGGACCCCAGGGCGAACAATCTAATTCGTTTGCATGCCCCTTTGGTTGAATTTGACGATCTCTACCAGAGGCCAGCACCTTTATCCGAAGGAGAGTTACACCTTTTTCCTGTCATTGGCAACCCCAAAATTGAAGTCGCCTCGGGAGATATTCGCCAGCTGGCCAGTGTGGAAAATAAAAATGCCATCGAGGACATTCCTTCGGTGCTTAAGCGCGTGCGCGAATCGGTATTGCCCGGCGGCCGCAATCGAAAAGCACTCGATCATTTAAAAGCGCTCATCACACGACAGGCCCAGGAGTGGATTTCGGATGAGGAGACGCTGATAGCCAAACATGCCCAAGAAGGCCGGGTGCACGAAGCTCATAAGGGAGGAAACTACAATCTTGTTTTGTATGGCTCTGATTTTAATCTCGATCTGATTCGCCGTGTCGCCGACCAGATGCATGGCGGTATGATGGATTTGAACGTGGCTGTCATGGATTCGGGAGAGCTTGTAGAGCTTTTTAAGAAAAAAGCCGCCGGCCGTGAAGTGCCTATCGGACCCAACACGATATTTCTAGCGGTCAGTAACTCGGGTCAGACGCAGGCGGTCAAAGCCGCTCATAGCGAAATAGTCAAAATGCAGGAGAGGGGCCAGCTCAGAGAGGGAAACAATCTTGTTTTGACGCAGAAACTTTTCAACGCGCTTAGCTCGGAAGGGGGCCAGGGCTATCAGCTTGAGGATGAGGTTTTGCCTTATACGTTTCTTAACCTAAGCCACATCCGTCCAGACGGTAGTATTACCCGACGCAATTCCGAAGCAGCCAGCGTGACCACGGCGGCGACGGAGGCTGTGCTGACTGAAATGATGATCGGTGCTTACCAGGCCGTGAATGATTTGGCGCACAACTCTGCGCAGAATCCACAACAGCTAAGACCCTATAGACTCGCCAAAGATTTAACCAGCGAAGATTTTTTGGCTTTCCGTGAATTCCAGCTAGCTCACTATGAACAACAGGCGGCCAATCGCATCGGTGTCGATTCCGAAGGTCAGCCCATCACGGATTCGCCCGACCAGAAGGCACTCGGTCTGGAAGTTGAGTACCGCACTCAGTCGGTGACCGAATGGATCAAGGGATTTATGATATTCAATCTTGGCTACATCGCTTTGATTGCGTGTGTGTTGCAACTTCCTCTTTTCGGAACGGCACTGGGAAGCATTTTCAACGCCCGTTTTGACGGTGCTCTTGATGCAGTTTTCTACTTATCAGGTTTTTGGCTGACGGTGGTTTTGATTCGCTGGTGGGAGGGGCGTCCCTTGTGGGATCGTATCTTGCCTCGCGTGGAAATATTCGCCGATCACGTGGGTTATTCGAGAATCATCGAAAGATTCAATGTGGCGCTTCTTGCCAACGCGCAGGGTTTCTTGAGTCCGCTTTTTTATTCGGCGAATGTGGTGCGCGATGTATTGCACCGCTATTCGATTCGTGGCTGGCGCGGCGTCTTGTTTTATATTTATAGTCCCGACGAAACCATGGGTTTAAAAGAAGCCGGGGATGCGGACTCCGCTGGCATGGTGGCTAGCCAAGTGCGTTTTAACACGTTCAATGCCGGCGGCCCGCACACGCATAAAATTCTTCTACAAAATTCTGCGTACAACCGTGGCATGTCCAAAAAAAGCGGTCACCAAGATGTGGGCCTGTCAGACGTTACCGATGAATTGAAGAGGAAATATAGCGGCAAAATATCCGAGACGATGCAACACTTAATCAACCGCCGCTTGGGGGATCTAAGCAATTATCTGATTCCGGAAATCGTGATCGGCTACCGGCGCGCGGTTAATCTCTCGCGTTTTTTTAATCATGTGCTGGACGAAATTTTCCTAAGCTCTCTTGTGGGTAAGTGGCCGGCTTCCGTGGTACGAAAAACTTTGGTGCTTGTGGGTTTTGGATGGTTTCACGAGACGTTTCCTATCGGCGAAAGCTCAGGACGCGCGGGGATTCTTTCTACCTCTCACCCGGTGAACTCAAGCCTTCCAGGTGAAGACTCCGCCCGGATGTTGACTCGACGGGAAGCTGCTCAACAAAACCGTAAAAAAGTTTTAAGTGAGCTTGTCAGTGCTGGCGCCAAGGAAATGGAGCAGTCTCAGATTTTGGAAGAGATAGAAGCTGAGGCCATTGTAATCCAAAAAGTAGCTGAGCGTACCTATCAGAGAGAAATTGCAGAGGCGGAAGAAGTTTTTGCAAATAAGGTGAGGACGATAGAGGAGCATTTAACTAACGCAAAAGCTTTGACAAATAATCCTCTTATAGACGATTCTTTCTCCCCAAGTCTTGATGCGAGAGCGGATCGTGCTCGCGAAGCGGCAGTGGCAGTGAGGGAAGCCACGATGGAACAAGCGGGAAAAAGAAGAGAAGCGGCGTCAGAAAATGCAATTTTGGACGCGGCTTCACCCAAAATCAAGGCGCTGAAAGCTAACCGGCATTTGCCTGTCCCGGGGAATCCGGATCGTATCGAGCTTAGCCAGACATTTGACGTGGTGCAGGCCGATGGGGGCATGGATGTCTATTTTCCTGGTGGAAAAAGAATCTCATTTAGTCTTGCGCCCGGCGGCCAATATTATCAAGGCGACAACTCACACCCTTCGGTGAAAGCGGTACGGCAGGTATACAAGGGACAACCAATGCTCGTTATTAGTGGAGATCTTTCTTCGGTATGGAAAGAGCATAATCCTGAATATGATCTTGTGCTTCCTCTCGTCGACCAGGGTTCTGCTACCGGAGCTCGTCTGAGTAGCGGCGCTTTTCTTATCAAAAAAGGCATGCTTTTAGACCCAACCGAATTGGTAAGACCGCAAGAGGTAATCCCAAATGAAGTGTCGGGCAAAGCATATCTAGTCAAAAGATCCCCCGATGCTGTCGTCGCGGAGTCTTCGATCCGTCCATTCACAAGCGAGCCTTCTGCCGCGTTAAAGAGTGTCATTGCTAAACGTAAAGCATGGTTTTCAGAAGGAGCGCTCCGTTTATTAGGGATATCATTTCTCTCCGTTGTCATCTGGATTTTTGTGGATATGAACAGCCGCTCAACTAGAAAATCGTTAAGCACTTCAGCGCATGAAAATAATCCTCCGGCTGCCGCGGCTCTGGAAGAAAAGCCTTTAGTGCCAGAGTCTTCCCCGGTCGTCCCCTCGATAAACCAGGTGCAGGTTGTGGCAGGGGAGCACTTAAGAAAGGACTTGGCATCCGTGCTAGAAAAATCAAAATCGGAAGAAGAGAAAGCCGAGGAGCTAAAAGCCGCAAAAGAAATAGCCGAGACGGAACTGGCTTTGCTGGAGCAAGAAAAAAAACAAACTCAAGATGAGCTTGCGATTGTCTTTGCCAAAGAGCAAGTGGCAGAAGAAGAAAAAAATTCTGCTAGCCATGCACTGGAGGCGGCAAACACCCAGCGCGAACTATTCATCAAGCAAGCCTCACTCGTGGATCAGGAGATAGCGGCCATGGACGAGGCGCAATTGCAGAAAGGTGCGGATGTACCGGTTAGTATCAAATCAGAAAGAAAAAAATTGTCGGCCGCCGATCTTGATCGGGCCGCAAGATCTACAGAGGAAGTTTTGAAATTCCAACCCGCTTTAAGTCCTTATACAAAAGAGCTTCTGTCTAACGGTGTGCTTCACAAGATCAATGAGAAATGGTCTTTTAAGCGATTTGAAAGTCCTCAAAGAACCACTTGGTGGCCGTTGACCGAGCAACATCTTGAAGGCGTTAAAACACTTGAGCAGCATTGGAGAGATTCACGTCAAACGCTGACCGATGCTGGAGTCAACCGCAAGGAAAATGGCGAGTTTTGGGTCTCGGTAGATGGCACCAATTTCAAAATGCCCTTATTGGGAACCGATTTAGTAGGCATTTATTATCCCCAGAATAAAACAAAAGGTCAGCCTCAACTTTATTTTGTACAACTGGGCCGTGCGGCTTCTGCGAAAATCACACAACAAATCGCTACCGAGAATTCTTTGGCGAGAATCGAGGCTGAAAAGAAAGCCCAGGAAGCTATCGAGAGTCACCGTCTTTTAATCGAGAAGAAAGCAGCGATTGATGTTCAACATTTAGTGGTCGAGCAATCGATCAAGAGTTTTGGTGAGGAGATTCAAACAGCGGACGAAAAATGGCTAGGATTGAAAAACAAAGAGACCGAGCTCCAGCGGCTGATTCATTCTATTCAGATCGAAGAAGGTCGGGAAAAGCTGTTACAGCTTACTCACGAGGAAGAGAAGTCGCGTTCCGATGCCGATGAGTTGAAGACTCAAGCGAAAAACCTCCAGCGGCAATTAGACGAAGCCCAAAAAAATATTCAATCAACAGAAAAGCCGAACACCTCAGAGACAACGCCGCCCGCCACTGCTTCGGTTTCGGAGCTTGCACCGCTTTTCAAAAAAGCTCTACAGGCTGATAATTTTATTCAATTCAGAGATCTTGAAAATAAATTTCTGGAACGCCTAGCCAAACTAAAACGAGGCGACAAAGACAAATTTTCTAAAGATGTCTTGGTGCTGCGCCAATTTCGCCAGTGGCACCTGTCCGTGAAGCGGATTAATGAGGCGAAGGCCCGAGCAAAAAATGCGGCAGCCACCGGTGATCTTGCGGCTTATCGCCGGGCACTCGGGCAATTTTATAATCACTTGGAAGTTTTGCGCGGTGTCGAAGAAAAGCTCCCGCCCGGACACCACTTTGTTAACTTCGACAAGGCGGCCAATAGCATTGTTTCGGCGGGAAAAGTATTTGGGGGTCGTAGTCCCGCGTCACAGAAAATTGCCCGTCAAATTTTATCGCTTGCCGTCGCATCGACGGCGTCGGGAGGCCGTCTTGCGGCATCTTTTTCAACGGTAAACAACAGGAAATTTAATCTTCTATTTCTGGTACCGCCGGGGGTCAGTGTCCAACAATTCTCGCGCCAAAATATCGATTTTAGAACCAGTCTTGGTCCAGCGGCATCGCGATTTAGCACGCGCTACGCGCCAACGAGTGTTTATACCGAGCGTTTTCTCCGAGATAAAAATTACCCCGTGGATGCTATTTTGGACAGCACCTCGTCAACGCCTGAAAGTACTTTGCTACTTTTGACCAAACTTGCCGAAACGGATGCGCGGACGTTTTCAACACTCTATCCTTTCGTACAGCGTCTTCTGGCTCGTCCGGAAAATATTTCTCGCTTGTCTTGGGCGGAGGAAGCGCTTCTGGCGGTGTGGGTTGAACAAACTCTACCCAATCCTGCTCCAAGGAGAACATTTGTCTCATCGGGACGTCTAGTCGCTCAACCTGAAATATTAACCAATCAAGCCGAGCAGGGCGGGCATTCTTCAGAAGTGCTTGCCTCGATACTGGATCAGGCGATGGCTCATACGATACTTGCAGAAACTAAAGCAGAAAAAAATTCTGCACGGATCGACCTTCAAACGGCAACTGAAAATATTCTTCAATATCTTTCCCCATCATCCGCCGAAGACGGAAGACTCGTATTTTCCGGCAAAGCCAATGCTTTGGCGCTTCAACTGGCTTCGACACAGCGCTCGCGCTATGCGCTTGTGGATCCCAGCTATCGCGTGGTTATTCCGGACGTTGCAGGCCAAGCGCGTAAAACGATTGTGACAGAGCTGGATGTGTTTGCCAAAGACGGGGCAGGAGTGCCTTGGAGTTACCGCATGGAGAATTTAGACCGTAAAGTTCCCGGAGTTTTTAATCACGTCTTATGGGTCAACGATTCTTCCATCCGCTCTCTGGCCGAATTGATCCGGCGGTATCCGCAGGCGGCGATTTTTGGAGACCAGGTGATTTTTGCGCCAAGCGCCAAAACACACAAAGATATTTACCAGGCACGCGGCACCGTCGCCATCGACGGCGAATCTATCGTCCTTACGTCTAAGCCCGGCATGCTCGATGAGGGAACTCAGTCCGTTAGCGATGTCAGGCCCGCGATGGTTTTGGCTTTGGATGCGCAGGCAAAATCTACCATCCGGTTTATGGAGGCCGGGGCGAGATACTTGCTGAATCATTCAGCATTGCCAGCATACGTATTTCGTCAACCCGACGGAAGCCTTGTTTTCAGACTTCCGAATATAGTGCCTCTGGATTATATTCTTGAAAATCAGAGAGCTGCCCGAACCGCTGAAATGTCCGCTTGATTCGTACGCGAAGAAAGTCGTTTGAATTCACAGCTTCTTTTATTTAAGGATGGTATTCCTGGACCCACTTTTGAAGTTTAGAATCATGAGGATCGTGCGAGAAATATCCTTTGATAACGAATTTTTTAAATTCTTCGTAGGGGTCCGTTTTGGAACAGGCTTTGCGAAGATGCTTTTCATCGTTTAGATAGAGGTAAAGGATTGTTTTGGGTTGATTTGAAAAACAAAAGAACAGCCGGTATCGTTGCAAACCTTGTTTGTACCGCCGGTATTTTTTAAGCTCACCAGCTAGACGGTATTCAGGTCGGTCAGGATCTCGCGGAATAATCTCCTGGTCCGCTTGCCGGATACGATAAGCAAATTTAACCACCTCGTGTCGTTTAAATTCCTCGTCGCTTAAATCACGGCGCAGTTCTTTGACTTGCTCTTTGAGCTTTTCAATCCTCTGGTAGTAAAATTCGTGGTAGCGGACAAGGTAACTATTTGTCATCAGCCGTGACACCTTTAAGAAGCTCGTCCCATTCTTTACTCCAAACTTCTTTCGCTTGGCGAAGTTTTTCTGGGTGCTTCATGGCATCGGCCGCCAATGCTTGAATGAAGGTTGCAAAGAGAGGTTCGGACTCCATCGTATCAAGTTCTGTTTTGTGGGAAATACTGATTTTTTGACCAACAACTTCCAAAATTACGTCATGACTTTTTGTCTGTCTAGCAAAACCAATGGGAATATCTACGGCGTAGCTTCCGCCGTGTTTGAATAATTTCTTAAGTAGAATCATGGCAAGGTCTCCTTTTCTATAGGAAGTATACATATAAATATATACTATGTCAATCGTTGAAAAATTTGCTTTTTACCTGTTTATCAGCCATATTTTATGCATAGTTAAGCAATCTTATGTATGGGGTTCACTAGGCTATAAACAAGGGGATTTTGTATTGAATAATCGTAGTCTTTTAATAAGACATATCTCATTGGTGCTAATCGCGACTTTTTTGTGCCAAGAGTTGTCTTACTCAGCACCTGCTATTCTGACACCAGCCGCACTTAGCGATTCCGTGGCTTCCTTTCAAGCCCCCACTGAGTTTTGTTCCCTGAAAGAATTTCACCAGGGGCAGGTAGGCAAACCCTTGATCATTCATATCCAGGATGCCCACTCCAATCTTTCCGGCCAGGAAAATCTCGCTAAGACCCTGGATCAAATCATGACCAAGTACAGTGTCTCCACTGTGCTCGTCGAGGGCGGTGGCACTGACGGCACGCTGGATCCTCTCAAGCAACTAGCGTCCCCTGAAATCATCCGGCGTATCGCCAAAAAGTTACTCATCGAAGGCAAGCTTGCAGGCGAGGAATATCTAAATCTGACTTCGGATCACCCAATGAAGATTCAGGGAATCGAAGACATGACCCTCTACAAAAAAAGCGTTGAAAACTATGCGAAGCTCGCCGATAGACGTGAGGCGATACAGGACTATCTGTCGGTTATTGAAAGATCTGCCGAGAAACTAAAGCGTAAATTATACCCCCAAGAGCTAATTTCCTACGAAGCGCAAAAGCAAAAGGACACGGATGGAGCTCTGGGATTTAAGTTCAAAGAACTTTTGAGCCTGGCAAAATTAAAAGAGGTGGAGATCACCAATTTCCCCAACCTTCAAAAACTGTCAGCTCTCGAGGAAAAGGAAAAGAGCATTGATTTCAATCTTGCGAATTTGGAACAGGCGGCGTTGATGGAAAAAATCAACACAACGTCATCCCCGAAATCTTTAATCGGGGATCAAACCAAGTATGATTCCCGATTAAAACTCTCGGGAATGACGGTAGATCAATTTACCTTCTTTCGTAACATTTTAAATATCGCCAAAGAAAAGAACATTGCCACTGAAGAATATCCCAACCTTCTGCGTTATTTTAATTATTTAAAAGACTTCACCGATTTAGATCTGGAAGAAGTCCTAAATGAGTTTGAGCATCTAGAGGATAAAGTCTACGTAGCATGGCTCCCTAAAGAGGACTCGCGCCTTCTTCGCGCCATTGACCGCTACCTCGCCCTCTTAAAAATTGCTTACCGCATCCAGATGTCCACCAAGGATTTTGAATTCTTTAAAGCCAACGAGCCTGATTTTTCTACTGCGTCTTATCAGGCATTTTTGAACCGAAAATTAATAGAGCTTGGGTATTTTGAGGATGTGATTCCGTATAAGAATATCTTGGAAGAAGGCAAAAAAGCGTTGGAGGATTTTTATGATTCGGTGAGCCAGAGAGACCTTGCGTTTATTCAAAACACGAAACGGATATTGGGAGATTCTGTCATCCCCGCGAAAGCGGGGATCCGTTCATCACTCGGTGCAGATTCCCGCTTTCGCGGGAATGACAACGCTAACATAGCTGTCCTCATCACTGGCGGTTACCACACGTCTCACTTGAAAAAACTTTTTCAACAAGAAGGTTTCTCCTATGTAGTTCTGACACCGATCGTGACCGCCGAGACCAACCAGAAAAAATATGAAAATCTCCTTCTCTCAAGTGTTCGGAAGGAATCTAAAACAATCGAGGTCGTGCAGGGAGAATCCAAGCAAAATAAAACCTCAGTTCAATTGGATGTAGATTTATTAAAGATTGCAAAAAAAGAGGGTGCGCGTTTTGCGGGGGCGGTGATGACGCCTGCGAGGCTTGCTCAGACGTTGGAATCGTTCGGAGGATTAAATGACAGAGCGCTTAATACAATTCAAAAGGAATTCGCGGCAAGACTCGCGAACAACATCTCCGAAGAGACAAAAACTCCGGCGGCGACGCGGTTGGCGAATGAGCCAATCGCATCCTCAAACAACCCCTCTAGGTTGGGCTTGGTAGCTTTAACTTTAAATCTCAGGGTGGCGCTGTGGAAGCTTTCCTTGTACAGCGGATTTTCATTTGGACGTCTGCAGACGTTTTCATGGTTGGAAAAAAACGATCAGGGGTATTCGAATAGCTATTGGTTGTCGCCTCGGAAAACCGCGACATGGCAGGGAAAACAGGTCATCCCAAATTCCCGTTTAAGAAAATCCGGAATTCAACTCCATACTTTAGCCCTGACGCTTCTTGATCTTATGGACCAGGGGTTGTCCGATCCTTTGAAAGAGGAACTATTTCGTTTACTGGAAAAATCCGTTGCGCAACATAATCTATTGGCGCAATCAGAACATGATCCCGGAGCCAAGATGTCTTTACCGCTTCTACTTGTCAGAGCAACGAGTGTCTTAATCAGGCCGGATAGTAATTATGTTCGATTGTCGCGCGCCATGATGCAAGCACCGAAGCGCTTTTTAAAGCCCATAGCCATTCTTCAGCTTAGAGCTAAGCAGATCCATCTCAACTTTATTTATTTATCGCCCGACATAGTGGATTTTTACGCTAGCCATGAGGCTATAAAATTTATTCTTGAGCCCGAAAACATAGAAGACCCAAAACTTAAAAGCGCACTCATTGGATTTTTGGCAGGTGTTTTTAAAAAAAAGACTTGGCAGGACCTAGCGAAGATGGTGGAGGAATATGGTTTGGGAGAGTTTGATGTTAACTCTGACGATTCCAAAGCGATGTTTGATGATTTTAAGACTCTCCTAAAAAAGCATGATATCCAGATGGTGAATTGGATGAAAAGCCAAGCGTTGTCGACGGGATTGGAAAGAATCGGGGTTCAGTTTCTTCCCTATCTTGAGTTGTCGCGGCTTCTCACATCGCATTCGGAAAATTTAGAATCTTTATTGTTGGATCCGCAGAGCGCTTCAAATCAATCATTTTTTTTAAAAATATCCAAGGATGTCACTTTTGGTCTAGAGCCCAGCGCCCGGAATATTGTTGAGGGCATTTACATTCAAGAGGACATAGATGTTGACCAATACTATCAAGACGTTTCCAACAACTTCATGACTTTCGAAAATGTCGGCGCGCGGTCGGCGAATAGTTTAAGCGACCAGATTAATTCTATACAGATTGATCAAGCTTTAGAAGATCAGGCTGGGCTGATTCGTGATGTCTTGCAAAAAGCCATGACCAATCTTTTTGAGGTTGACTCTCCGGAGTATTTACGCGTTCTTGAAAGCCTGAAAAAACTAAGGTTTATGCGAGCGTATCAAAAGCGCGGTCATGAAGGTGCCAGCAGCCACTATGTGCCTAATTATATTTCTTTGATGTCATTCGCCGATGAACATACGATTATTCATGAATTCGGCCATCACCTAACCTATGCTTTAAAATTAAATGATCCAGTATCTGTGATGGGAAATATCACCGAAGCTGTTTATGATGCGGGAGAAAATCAACGTGATCCTACACATTTCCAAATCGGGGCAAAGTTTGTCGATGATTTTTCAGCGGAAAAAATTACCGACCCCGAATTCAAACTGCAAATAATGCGGCTTTGGAGTGAACGCGAATATAGGGAGGGGCCTATGGGTGATATCAAGGAAGCATATACCTCGGCAACTATTCTCGCGGGCATTCTCTATGAACTAAATGGCAGAGATAAGAGAAAAGCTATGAATGCCGCTATTCACCTTTCTAAAGAAGACTGGTTCACGAGAGCGCTTGCCGTGGATCGCAAGCTTGAATTTTTTAAAAATTTGGCGAGTCTTGGATTAATCGCCCCGCTTGCGATGGGATCCTACAGAGCTGCATTTGTTGCCTATCGAGCGACGAATTCGGTTTTATATGGAGCCCTTGCTTTTATGGTGCCCATTATTTCTGTGCTGCCTTTTTTATTTTATTTAGGCCCAAAACTTTTTACTTACTGGGAAAACAAATTTTTTCAATCCATTGATTGGGGGCCTCCTTTTGTTGTGAACGCTAAAACAAAAGCGACTTTGTTGCAGGCCGAGGGACCAGAGAATGTGGGGGCGCGGTTGGCAGTTAGAGATGAGTTGGCTGGTGAAATCTCTCGCGGTGAATGGGATTTATTTGAGAGGCGCTTCGAAGCTTATGACAGGGACACATTACTTAGTTTGCTTACAACCTTAAGCCAAATGGCTCACGATTCAAATAAGAATGTGACGACTGAGATTTCTGGGGATGCCGCGAGAAGAATATTTGGGATTCTGTCGGATTCATATCTAATTGAGTATTACCAGGATCCCTTCATCATGGCTTGGTATACGACTCTTGCCCAATCCCTGATGGTTTTGATGCCTGACCAGGGTGACGAGAATACTATACTCGCGCGAAAAACACACGAGGAAACCACAGAGATGGTTCTGATATCTGTGCTTGCTCATGTCAAATTTTCAGATCTATTGAATAGGCTGGTTTCTGATTTTGAGCCTGTCCGCCACCGTCGAGTTGTCCAGGCATTGTTCAGCAAATTTGAAAGTGAAGATGAGAGCGCAGAGGATATCGTGAGGGTTTTGCAGGATGATTTCACAGGTGGCCATATGTTCCGGCTATTTTTATTTATTTGGCAACATTTTGACCAGCCATTTGCCCAAAGCGTCGCAAGGCTTTTGAGGAAATTAAATAGGTATTTAAAGCTTATAGGTCAAAGTGAGGCGATGTTGTTGGACGCGCAGATTGAAATTTTTAGAAGCGCTCTGTTTTCTGATAATGTAGCTGAGAGAAAAATTGCGATCGCCTTCTTTAGTGAGTTCATCCAAGGGGGTGTCACCGATACGCCTGAATTTGTAAATCGCTTGAAGAAATTGTACTGGAGCGTGGCGGAAAGTCTTGATATTTACGATCAGAGTACGGCGTCATATATTCGGAATATATTATTTTCCCAAACACATTCAATTGATGCCGCCGACTTAAAGGAGCTGGACGCTGATAGACTTGATCACCACCGTTTGGAATATCGAGATCAAGGGGTTATCGACATGGTTTTATATCATCTCTATGACTCTTTTGGTTTCGACATTCGAAGAAAGGAAATACGCGAGCAAATCATTGCCAATACCTATTTTTCGGACATCCTTGATATCGTTCTGACCAATCTTTCCGACGACGATTCCCCTTTTGCCGCCAATTTTAACTATGCAACTAAACTACTGGCCCTTAGAGAGCTTTTTGGTTCTCGAGGTGAAGGTATGACCCCGACTGGAGCCCAGGAGATGATTATCGACATCGTAGTGGATATCACGGCGGAGAGGATGGATGATGCCGCGCGGCTTGCCTCGCTAAACATTCCCTCCGGCTGGAAAAGATGGGCGCCGGCTGGGGCGGTGGTGATGGGACTTATTTTTTCGTCGAAGGGTAATACCCTTTCACAAGTTAATCAACAGCCTGCGTCAGCGGTTGCTCATGATGGAGTCGGGGCGCCTGAGGTAAACAGCCTTAAGCAAATATTCAAAGTTGCTGGTGGCCCTATGAAGAGCGCAAATGAATCTGATATCCTCAACATCGACAATGAATCGGTTCAATTGATCACCCGGTGGTATGTGGGGATGCACGGAAACACGCAGGGTCCAGCCTCTGTTATGATACAGACCAAACACGCGCTTATTACCTTTGTCCATGAGGAGGGAGATCCGGAGATTCAGTTTCGCGATGTGGCTAATACAGCGGAGATTCTTGGACGCATTCCTCTTTCTGTGGACATGCTAAATGCCGCTAAAACTGCCAATGAAGAGGCGAAGGCGCTTCCTACCGAACAAGTTATGAACGTTGAGGCCGAAGCTCTCGCGGCCGCGGTTAAGACAAGAAGTATTAATCACCTGGTGGTTAAGCGCCTATTTCCTTGGATACTCAAAAATATTTTAGAGGATCAGCAGGTGGTGATTTTCCAGGCAATTGACCGTGATCGTATCAGTCAAGATCCGATCGCCAAGGCGCAAATGGACCTTATCGAAGCGACGATCAAATCCATCCAAAATTTGCTTGGCGAAGAAAAGAAAAAATTCGTTCATTTTGTATTTACGGATCCAAAGGGAGTTGCACAATCAGATGTATCTAGATTTAACTCCAAAGAATTTAGAAAGATTTATGTCGCCCAGCCAAACACAGATGTTCTCCATCAGGCTTATCTTGCGCAAGCAGGATTTTTTGCGTTACCGGACCTGTCCAAGGGAGATGGTGTTGTTCCACTACAAGCCTTGTATTCGGGAGCGCTTGGTGTGGCTTTGTCAGAAACAATGACCGATCCGCTAGCCTGGAGCCTGAATAAATTAATTCGTCCGGACTCTTCGTCAACACTGGATCCTCAAAAAGACTACCCAAGACTCAAACAAGTGACTAACGAGAAGGATAGAGATTACTTTGGGAATCTTATGATCAGGCCGCTTGCTATCAATATTCAGGCATACCTCACCGCCGCTCGCTTGGCCATCCAGTATGTGGAGAGCGCGGCTTAAAGATTCTATCATTTTAAGTATGATTCCCGCTTTCGCGGGAATGACACCGGGAGTTGTTCGGACTACAACGGACAAGCCGATCAATCAATCACTGAGTAGTTTTACTCAGTCATTGAGTAATATTGACAACGCGGCAGTAGCCCAAAATTTATTGCATGCCGGGCTATTTTCTAGGGAAGACTTCTTTCGATCTCGGTAAGAAGTGTGGATTTAAAATTTTTAAGCAACACATGCTGGCCAGTGGGCAAGAATCGCTTAAGTTCGCTTCGTATATCGAGTTTTTGGCGGTCAATCATGGCTAGAAGTTTCGTCTTCAATGTTTTATCCTTCGAAAAAGTTTCCTTGAACGCCATGCGGCTTCGCAAGATAAAATAAACGTCGTAGAAATCCCGGGCTTTGGCGCGGGTCAGGCAAGCTTGAATCTTCTCGGCAACCAATCTCTTTTGGTCAAGATGCACCAACGTGTAAGGCGGCAATAAATCTGAATTGACCAGAGAGGCGACACCGGCATCTTTTGGCTGGGCTCGAAGAGAAACTTCCACTTGAATGCCGCTTTCGTATTCGTCCGTTTTGAAATGGAAAATGGCAAGATAGCCGCCGGATGTTTTCTTGGATTCTTCGATATCTGTTTTAATCCCTTCGCTTTCAATCTTTTTCAGGACAGCTTCCATCAGCGATTCAATTCCGGCGATGGAAATTTTTGAACCCGTAAAATCCAGATCCTCGGAAAATCGGGGACTTCTCCAAACAAGCCGCAACGCGGTTCCTCCTTTGAAAAGAAGAGATTCGGATTTCTTTTCCTGATACAGAAAAGAAAGAAAAAGGTGCTGGAGGTATTCCCTCACAACGTTATCCATTGTCGTTTGGTAGCGATCCGAAAATTGTTTAAGAGTTTTTGCCTCAATCATAGAATGCTCTTTACAAGTTTTGTGAGGCTTTTTCTTTTAAAAAAATGGGCGTAAGAAAGTACCGACTTTTTATTGATGTTTCGGAGATTCAACCTCTCGTTTAGAGTTCTTCGCTTTAAATCAACGAAATAAAGGTAATCAATCAAGGCTTTCTCAGGCTCGGCAATGAAAATTACTCCTTGCCCTTTTTTCTCGGATCGATACCCTCGGTAGGCTTCGATTTTAATTCGGTAGTATTCATAGGATTTTTCTTGCGCTGTAAATTCCCTCGTGATTTTCGGCGTCGCTGAGGTGATTGTATAGACGGATTCGGGGATGATACGGTAGTGAGCCAGTGCATACTCAAAAGATACGTAGGAAGGAAAATAAAGCCGGTTGGCTATTTCAAGCTCTGCCGGAGGATCCGATTTAAGTCCATAGAGACCATTGCGAAGTTTGATAAAAATATCTTTCGTATGGTTCTTGATAAAAGCTTGAGCCGCCCATTCTTTAACCGAAAAAATACGACGAAACTCTTCAGGTGAAAAGAGCCGGAGCCCCTTCGCCCTCAGTGTTTCCTGGACTTTTATAGGTTTCAGTTTTTGTGTCATATAGTACTAAAAGTGAAATGTATATTTAAGCCAATTATAGCTTATTTCCAGCCGGATTCAAGCGCTTTTGGAAAATCGGTAAAAGTGCTTTTGCAAGGGGTAATTTGACTTTTCACCTGTTTAGAGGTAACCTCATGAAATCATTGATGATACAAAAATAGGTTGCGCCCTAAAAAAAGGATTAATCCACGATGAGAAAAAGAAGCCATTCCGAAGTGACCAAGCAAAAAATGAGCCGCAAAGCCAAGGGGAAAAACAACGCCATGTTTGGCAAGAAACACACCCAAGAGGCGCTCAAAAAAATTCAGCGGGCCAGCAAGGGTAAAAATAATCCGATGTTTGGCAAGACTCACTCGGTCGCCGCGCGCAAGAAAATCGGTTTGGCGGCCCGCAAGCGTTGGAGCCGGGTCAATTCCAAATAGAACATCGTTTTTTAAGTAAGTCTTTTCAAAATTAAAAGCCAGCCGGTCTCTTCTTTGCCGCCTACTCCCCAGCGGTTTTATTTTATGGATGCTTTGCGTGCAGGAGCGATGATTGCCGTCGTCTTTCTGCATGCCTCGATTACTTACATGACCATCCGGATTCCGGATCTTGCCTGGCATATACAGGAAGCCTACGCGGTGCCGTTTTTTGACGGCTTTTTTTTATTCATCCAGGGATTTGTCATGCCTCTTTTTTTCATTCTTTCAGGATTTTTTTCCGAGTACTTAACGCAGTCTGCGGGAGCTTCCGGTTTTCTGACCAATCGGAAAAATAAAATTTTATTCCCATTTCTCTGGGGATGCCTGATTCTTTTGCCGGTGATTTATTTTATCTGGTCTTACGGATGGTGGATGTCCGGCCAGTGCGAATTGGGTGAAGTTGTAAGAGTGAATTTTTCTAGCCCATTTCTTAAAAAAAATTTGTATGGCCCCGCTCATTTATGGTATCTCGAGTATCTTTTAATTTATTCCATTGTTTTTTTTCTATGGCGAAAAACACGAAAGCTGCCGGCTGTCCCTGCTTTCCTTTTTGTGCCGGCAACGGCGCTCATTCTTTTCTTTGGGCCGAGCGCGATGTTTAACTTTAAAAATTCTTTTGTGCCGGACCCGATGCGCCTTCTTCACTACGCTGTATTCTTTTATTTTGGGGCATGGTTTTACGCTTTTGGCCAAAAGTCGGACCGCTGGGTGCGTCTGGCGCCGCTGTGTTTGGTTTTGTCGCTTGTCGCTTTTTTGGTAGAGATGAGTTGCTTTCTACAGCAACAACCCATCGTTGCTGGAAGCATCGGATCAGCGGGCTTGGCGGTGTCGACGGCTTTTTTCACTTGGTTTTTTATCGTGGGATGCCTGGGTCTTGGCTTTAAATTTTTTAACCGGCCCATCAAGTGGATCCGCTATCTCTCGGATGCCTCCTACTGGGTTTACTTGATTCATCTACCGGCGGTGGGCTTGGCTCAGGTGATATTATTTCAATTTCATCTATCTTCCGTTTTAAAATTTTTAATCGTTGCTGTGTCGGCCATGGTTTTTAGCTTGCTCAGCTATCCTATTTTTGTCCGCGGTTTGGGCAGGGTAGGTTTTTTTAAAAGGAAGGCTGTGTTATAATTTGTCCATGAAAACTATTTTAGTGACGGGTGGGGCAGGCTACATCGGTTCGGCGATGGTCCATGAATTGATTGCCGAAAAATACAGGGTCGTTGTGCTGGATGATCTTAGCATGGGGCATCGGAGGCTGGTGCCAAAACAGGCGGAATTTTTCAAAGGCGATTTAAAAAATATTACTGACTGCCGACAGATTTTTAAAAAATATAAAATTACCGCGGTGATGCATTTTGCGGCGTCGGCTCTAGTGGGTGAGTCGGTTGCCAAGCCTCTTCTTTATTATCAAAATAACACAGCAGCCTGCGTGAATCTTCTTAATGCCATGCAGGAAGCCCGCGTTCACCAGTTTATTTTTTCATCCACCTGCGCCACTTACGGGGAGCCCAAGACGATTCCGATGCCAGAGTCTCATCCCCAGGATCCGACCAATCCTTACGGCCGGTCGAAGCTTATGATTGAGTGGATGTTAAGAGACCTCGCAAAAATCTCCAACTTTTCTTACATTGCCTTGCGGTATTTTAATGCCGCGGGCGCGCATTCATCGGGGTTGACGGGGGAAATTCACGAACCCGAGGCTCATCTAATCCCCAACATTCTTAAAGCGGTGCGCAACCCCAAAAGAAAATTGGTGATTTTTGGAGGTGATTTTGACACGCCAGACGGTACTTGTATGCGGGATTATGTGCACATTCAGGATATTACCCACGCGCATTTTTTGGCGCTTAAGGCGCTGGGGAGGGGCGTGAAGAATGAAGTGTTTAATCTGGGGCTTGGACGGGGGATATCCAATCTTGAGATTTTAAAAATGGCTGAAAAGGTGACGGGTAAAAAAATTGGCTACAAAATTGGAGCGCGGCGTCCGGGGGATCCCTCTCGGCTGGTGGCTGATAACTCCAAGGCTAAGAAAATACTTGGGTGGACTCCTAAGCGCGGATTAGAGGAGATTATTCGGTCGGCGTGGGAGTGGGAGTTATCACTGTAATTTTCCTCCCCTTTCGAAGGGGAGGTGCCAGAGGCGGAGGGGTTGTAAGGTCTGTTGTAGGAACTATGTTTGAAGCGCGACGTGTCAACCACCCCGTCGCCTTCGGCGCCACCCCTCCTTCGAAAGGAGGGGAAATTAACCAGCCAAACTTTCCGTTTGGATTACTAAATCTTCCAGAATTTTTAATCCCGACTTCCAAAAATCTTTATTCTTAATATCTAGCCCTGCAATCTTGGCGATGTCTTCGGGTTTTTTGGAGCCGCCAAGAGAAAGCATTTCAAAATACTTGGGAATAAATTCTTTGGGGTTCTCTTTGTATTTTTGGTAGAGGGAGAGGACAAAAAGCTGGGCAAAGGCGTAGGCGTAGCAATAAAATGGTGAGTGGACAAAGTGTGGAATGTACTTCCAGCCGTGGCGGTAATTGTCCGTGAGGACGACACTTTTTCCATAAAAGCCTGCGTTAACCTGTATCCAAAAATCGCTTAGGCGGTCGCTTGAGAGCTCGCCTTCTTTTAAACCTGATTCATGGGCCAGAAGCTCAAAATCGGTCATGGTGATCTGGCGAAACACTGTCGCAAAATTATCATCGATTTTTCCGCACAGAAGTGCTAGTCGTTTTTTGGGATCTGTTTCTTTTTCGAGAATTTTTTCAAAAATAAGCATTTCACCGAAAACGGAAGCGCATTCGGCCATTGTCAGCGGCGCGCCTGATTCCAAAATCCCCGAGCGGCGGGCCAGGTACTGGTGCATGCCGTGGCCGAGTTCGTGGGCGACGGTCATGACGTCGCGGAGACTGCCGGTGTAATTGACGAGAATGTAGGGGTGGAGTGACGGGGTAGTTTCACAACAGAAACCACCGCCTTGTTTTCCCTCGCGGACTTCGGCGTCGATCCAGCGGCGTGTAAAAAACTGCTCGACGATTTTCCCAGCCTCCGGCGAAAAGGCGTTGTATCCATCCAAAACAATTTGGCGGCACTCGGAAAAATCAATTTTAGTTTCCTCAGCTTCGACGGTGGCGTAGCGGTCGTAATCGTACATCGTATCCAGCCCCAAGAGTTTTTTCTTAAGCGCATAATAGCGCTGTGCTAGCGGAAAGGCCGCGTGGACGTTCTCGATGAGATTGCGCACACTTTCTAAATCAATCTCATTGGAAAGGTTCATGGCGTCCATGGGGTGTGCGTAATTGCGAATCTTAAGCGACGAGCGGTGATCGGCGAGAATCATATTGTAGATATAAGTCAGAAGGTGCGTGTTTTGCGAAAGGCCCTCGGCCAGACTGTCAGAGGCTTTTTTTCTTTCGGTGCGGTCGGCGCTGTGAAAAAGAGACAGGACTTCGCCCTCGGTTTTTTTGACGCGCTGGCCCTGGCTTTCGATATAAAAGGGAATGTTGTTCATTACCTCATCAAATAGCCGCGAGAAGGCACTGCCGGACGTATTGGATTTGATGGACATGATTTTTTCCTCGCCCTCGGCGAGTGTGTGAGGCGCCCAAACGCGCATTTTTTCAAGAAAATGGCGGTCGTTTTGTACGGAGGCATCGCTCATCAGCCGGTCGGCTATTTTGGCGTCGAGTTTATTCCAGCGGACTTCAAAAAAAAGTAGGTGGGCGTTGATATCCGTGAGTGTCACCTGGATTTTTTGCATGAAGGCGCCGATTTTGGCGTCGTTGGTTTTTCCGGCAAAGGACAGATGAGAAAAAACTCCCGGTTTAGTCAGGAGCTCGATGATTTCTTTGTAGTCCTTGAGCAGATCCGCCAGAGGGAAAGCGCTTTTTTCATCCAAAGAATCAAAAAGTGGCTTGTATTGACTTTCAAAGCCTACTGCCCGCGACTGTGCCAGATTCAGGTCGGACTGAATCTTGGGGTCCTCCATAGAAGCATAAAGATCAGACAAATCCCAGCGGATACCCTTGGCAAAATTTTCTGACATTTAAGCTCCTTTAGACGGCTGGCGGTTTAGTGGGAATGGCCGTGTTCGCCGTGCGCGTGGCCGTGTTCAAGCTCTTGCGCCGTGGCTTCACGAAGGCCTGTGATTTCGATCGCAAACGTCAAATCCACACCTGCCAGCGGATGATTACCGTCCAAAGACACCTCGGTGTCATGGATTTCGGTGACGGTAAAAACCGGCGAGTGGTCGTCGGCGCCTCCACGGAATTTATCCCCGAGCTTTATTTCTTGGGTCGGAAGGGAAGATTTGGGGGCCTTGATGATCAATTCCGTGTCTTTTTCGCCGTACGCATCAGCGGCGACGACATTAATTTGTTTCTTATCGCCAATGTTTAATTGTAGCAATTCTTTTTCAAGTCCCGGAATAATTTGTCCCGCCCCCTCCATAAACGTAAGGGGTTCGCGGCCTGCGGACGAATCCATGGTGGCACCGAAAGCGTTGGTCAGTGTGTAATGGAAGGAAATCACTTTTGGGGTCATCGACGTCTCCTGTTTATTTAACGGCGATAATTCTACCACACAATCTTTTGGGGGAGGTAAGGCCTTTATTTGTAGGATTTTTTTGGGACGGGTGATAAAATACCGTGCATGTTCACCCGAGGGCATTCCGATGCATAAATCTTTTTCAATTCTAAGTGCGGTGGTGTTCTTTACCGCTTTGTTTCCTGCGTCCGTCATCGCCGCTGAGGCTCCCTATTGTGAAGTCGTGCGTGTCGCTGGAAGTGTCCAATTAAACCGCCGCGGTCAGGCTCCGGCGGATATTCAGCAGGGCATGATGATTTTGAAAGGGGACAAGCTGGTTGTCTCGAAGGCTTCTTCGGCGGATCTTGCTTTTGACCCACAGTGGCAAAATGTCGCTCACTTAAATGAGAACACGCGCGTGGTCGTGCGCTATCTCAACCCCACCCGCCTTGAAATGGTGTCCGGCGATATTTATTCGAAGCTGGACAGCCTGCCGAAAGGATCTAGTTTTGAAGTCGTTACGCCGACCGCGATTGCTTCTGTGCGAGGGACCAAGTTTAGGACCACGCATGAAAAGGGGACAACGACCGTTTACAATGATTCAGAGACTTCTTTGGTTTACGTGTATCGCCTGGATGAAAACGGAAATCGCTCCGGCCGCGCTGTCGTTCTTAAGCCGGGAGAATCTACGACGTTGATTGGTGAGGTAGAGGTCTATGATTCTATGATTGAAGATCTTCAAGACTCTCGTGACCGAGAGGACCAGGATCAGCTTAATGATGATCTTAAAAATCGCGTAAAAAATGAAGCTTCTTCTGGTGACGGTGAACAATTCGGAGACGGGGAAGGGGATACTCAGCGCTGATGCCTACAAAAAATTTGAAAATGAAGAAGCTGTTATTTTTAGCCCCCAAACTTTTAAAAACAGCAGGAGTCTTTGGGCTTCTAACAATTTTGACGGTCACTTCCGTCGTGGCGGCGAATCTTTCTGATGAAGAAAAAGCACAAAAGCGCCAGGATCTTGAGAAATTTTTCTCCAACGCTCTTATCCAGACCAAACCCGAGGCCGTCAAAAAAACCTACCAAACTTTACAGATGACTGGTAGTGGCTCCACTCGCTATGGTTATGACAGCAATGTCGATCTTGACAGCAGTGAAGAGGGTGATTTTTTCTACCAAGAGAAAATTGGCGGTAAATTGGAGTACGCGCCGGAGGGGGCCTCGCTTTGGGGGATGCCTATCTTAGGAGGCGTTGAAGGCCGCTATGATTATTGGGGGTACTTTGACCGCGATGATATGAATCGCCAGACGATTTACGGCGCGCCTTATCTTCAATTAAACATCAACCAGGATTTGGAGCTTCAAGCCGCGTATGAGTTCCGGGCGCGCCTCTACGATACGCGTGATGATTTAAGTTATTTTTCTAACGGCGCCAAGACTTCGTTGACTCACCGAATTATCCCTGGCTTGACGCAAAAAGGCACGTTTAGCTACGAACGTCTGGATTATACGGATCGCGCCGCGCTTTTACCCGATGGAAATTTTTCAGCCAGCGACCGGCAGGATAACCGGTACGAAGCATCTTATGGAATTAGAGACCGGATAGGGCCTTGGACCATTGACCTAGGAGGAAGTTGGCTCTGGAATGATTCCAACGATCAGTATTTTGATTACAATGATTTCAACGAAGCGGGAATTGACGGGTCCGTGTCCTACCGCGCGACAGAGAGACTAGTGTTGACCGGCTTCGGCGGCTGGCACAAAAGAGAGTATGACTCCCGTTTAATTTCGCCAGAGTTTACCACGGTGCAGAGTGACGATTGGTATTATGCCGGCGCAAGGGCTTTTTATGCCATCAATGCCTGGTCGGGCCTGGATGTGACTTTCACCTACTATCAAAATGACTCCAATGACCCCAACCATGAGTACGACTCCATGATTACTAGTGCTGGGTATCATATTTATTTTTAAAGGGGGTCCAAATTTGTAACCCCTTAGCATTTCCGAACGATTAATGAGCGCCCATGTCATCCCCGAAATTTTTAATCGGGGATCATGTTAAAGGGACAGTCTATGGATTATTTTAAGTATGATCCCCGATTAAAAATTTCGGGGATGACATTAGGGGGAGTTGTTCGGAGATGCTAAGGGGTTACCCAAATTTTCTCCCCAAGATCTAATTCAAAATTGCTTATATAAGCTTTAAATTAATCACTAAAGTTAAAAAATATTTAATTTAAAATTTTTAGAAATAATTTTTTTTGTCCTATTTTTGGTTCTTCTATTGTATTTGTACAAAACCTCAGGTAAAATTTCGATGTCCAAATCCCGCAAACTCATTTCGAGGAGAAACTAATGAAGTTATTCAATAAGTCGTATTCGGTTCGTGTGATGAAGGCATTTAGCTTCATTCTTCTTGTTTCTTTCGCGGGTTCTGAGATTGCCCAAGCGGCTTCTCTTTCCGGCGTTTCTAGTTTGCCGGCAGCTTCTAAAATTTCTTCACCTCTTCTCGATGTTTCGTCTTTCCAGGTTCCTGGCGCCTACAGCCAATATAAGGAAAGCCACCAAGCTCCCTTACAGAACGGTTCCCCTGCGCCGCTGATTATTTTGATCCAGGATGCGCATGCCAATTTGTCCAGCCAGGAAAATCTTGCCAAGACTCTCGATGACTTGATGGAACGCTACCAGTTTAGCGATGTTCTGGTGGAAGGCGGAAGCGGGGATGTGTCGCTTAGTCCCTTGCGCGAACTGATGGATGCCGCGTCGATGAAGCGTGTGGCAGGACGCTATCTGCGCGATGCTGAGATTTCCGGGGCAGAATATCTCAACCTGACTTCTTCTCGGCCGATGAATCTGAAGGGCATTGAAGACTTGGATCTCTACGTACAAGGACTTAAAGCCTACGCCCAGTTGGCGGATCAGCGAGAAAAAATTCTAAGCTATCTAGATAAAAGCCGCATAGCCGTGGAAAATCTTAAGAAAAGACATTACCCCTACGCTTTGTTGTCCTATGAAAAATCAGCCAACAGAGCGGTTTCGCCTGAAAAATTGGTGGAAGTGGCCCAAAAACAGGGCATCTCATTTTCTGAATTTGCCGAACTAACAAAACTTTCTTTTCTGTTGATCGAAGAGAAGCAAATTGATTTTAGCCTCGCTCAGCTTGAGCTGGGGTCGATCGTCGAGAAGATCGGCGCTAAAGATGCTGGCAGTCTTGTGCGGGAGCTCTCCCTCGAGCCCAAGCAAAAGGGCGCGGGGCAGTATGCCTATTTTAGAAAGATTATCGAAGCAGCTAAAGCTCACAACGTCGACCTCTCCTCGATGAGCCAATTTCAAAACTACACCGCGTATCTAGAAAAGTTTTCAAAACTAGACATGGCGGTACTTCTTGAAGAGGCCGAGAAATTTGAGCAAATCGTTTATAGCCGCCTGCTCGATCATGAGACCGCCCATACGCTGCGTGCCGTGGACCGCTACCTCGAGCTTCTAGAGACGGCCTACCGCATCCAGATGACCTCGTCTGAATTCGCTTTGTTTCTTGAAAATACACCCGATTTTCCGACGATCTCCTGGCAAGCTTTTTTAAATCGCAATCTTTTGGAAGAAGGCTTCAACGAAAGCCTCGTGCCCCTTGAAAAATATCTCGAAGAGGGCCGTGTGGCGCTGGAAGCGTTTTATCGCGCGGTAGACGCAAGAGATCTTGCGTTTATCAAAAATATAGAAAATTGGAAAAAGGAAAATCAGGCTAATACACAATCCAAGATTTGTGCTTTAATTGCCGGAGGTTATCACACCAGCCACCTGGCCAAACTTTTGAAGGAAAAAGGTTATTCATATGTAGTGATCACCCCCATTGTCACTTCCGCGACCAACCAGGCCAAGTATGAAAAAGTACTCCTAGCGCCTTTAAAATCCGAAACCAAGATCGTCCAGACCGTCAACGGCAAAGCGCATATTGCCGGGGTCGATGGACAGGCGACCTATGCCGCTTTCGCGGGACAGGTTCCGGTTGCTATTGTCAGAGAATCCGGAAGGACGCGGCTTTCTCCACGCGTGGAAGGTTTTGTTGGTCAGACGACGCGGGCGAGACGCAATTTCCAAGGCGCTCTTTTGAAAAATACAGGCGTATCGTCTGCGACAACTTTAGCTCCGGCGAGGTTGGCGGAAGTCCGTTTCGGTTTCGAAAACGCAGAAAAACAGACAACTCATTCTTTTGCTTCTTTCAATATTGGAAAATTGCTGAATCGGCAGCTTTCGATTCTTCCTGATGCGGCAGTCGATGCTGTGCGCGAATATCTGCAGAGAGCCTATGATAAAAAATGGATCAAAGGGTTTAAAGTTGTGGATTTGACGGCCTCCCAGATTAACATTCATATTTCTCACAATCATGGAGAGAACAACGCGGATGTGCACCGGATCATGCTTGAAGCTATTCGTGCAGGTCTTGAAACCAAATCAATGAAGGGTCGATTAAATATTAATCCTTCCGCAATTAGCGCGCTTGAGTTGACGAAGGCGCTCCAGGTTTCTTTTGCGGATCACCGTTTTCTGGAAAGGCCCGGAGTTTCTGAGAGCGTTGAGGTGGCGATGGGTGTGAATGTGGACATTTCCGCGTTCAACAATACAGCCTATGATCTTTTCGGCAGCCTTGATTTCAATCCCGCCCCGACGCTCAGCGGAGACAAGATCCGTGGTGTCCGGTTTTACTTCCAAAAACGTGCAGATATTCTTCGCGGGATCACCAAGATCAGTGTTTTGGAAGTCTCTAAAAAAGAAGAAGGCGGGTATGATATTAACCAGCTTGATAAAATAAAAATAATGCTCTCGCAAAATGAAAATATTGTCACTGCAGTGTATCCAGTTCGGGGGGCTGCGTTTAAAGATCCAAGCGAACCATTGATGACGGTGACATTCCAGCCAGTGTTCGGTTCCGACGGCGAACCTGCTCTCAATCCCATCGCTATTTTTCGTGGACAAAGCGGGGGCCCTCCTGTTGGCGCGATCGGGCATACGGTCGCTAATACGCGCTATGTTTTAGGGGGACCTAAAGCAGACCGCTATGTTGCGGTTAGACCTTATACGCTTAAACAAGCGCGCAAACCTATCAGAGAAAAGGGTATTGGCGGCTTTGTGATGTATGGTTATGAACAAGCGGGCAACGGGTATATGCCACGAAATGGCTATATCTCAGATTATTTTGGTTTAAGCGTGACATTTCTTTATGCCTACATTCAAAAAGCAAGAAGGTTTGCCAAGGTGATGCTTGCACACGAAGGATTCCAGCCTTTTCTTCACCCGCGTGCAGCAGCCAAGTACGCTGAGCCCGTCAGACATGAGCTCAATGATCGATTTGTCGATGTCGTCAAAGACTTCGAAACGGATCCATTTTATACGGACGTCGACCGTCGGGTGGCGGCCGGAGAATTGGTTAAATTTACATCCGGTAAAGTCGATTTTGGTGCGACCAATGGGCATACGAAGGCACCCGCCATATACACAGCACTCCAGAGAGCATATTTAGAGGTAATGAAAGAACGCGGATTGATCACGGACTACTTTACTCTTGGACAGGATACCGATGACAAAATGAAGCGTGTAAGTCTGGAAGCTAATTATGGGACGGGCGATGATACTCACGTGACTGTCATTGGAGGAGAAGCCGAGGACGTCCAGTTGATCATCAAAAGAGCCCTGGGGGCGGGACCTGTTTTTCATATGCTTGCTTTTAAAGATACGGACCAGAAAGAGAAGCCCGGTGTCGGCACTTACGGTCTTTTGCAGGATCTGCAAGGCTCGGACGCGGAGGCTGTTAAAAAGAATCCTTTCGGCTGGCTGGGACTAGGAGACAAAGCTGTTGCTGAGAGATTTTTTGAACTGGCCAATCAATTGGCGGATGAGCGTGATATCAAAGCCGGCGTGATCGAGTCCCTTTATAACCAATGGAAAACTTGGAACCTGACGCAAGATCAAGAAGAGCAAGAGCTCGTTAGGGGAAGCGGTAATACTTCCGCCCAGGGTATCGGAGTGGCTTACCAATACATGGATGCTAAGAGGGACAAGGGCTACGCGGAGTTGAATGCCGATAAAATGGGGCCGCAATCCAAGAATGTCCTCTGGGCCCACGTGATCCAGCAGGATGTGCCAGCCAACGGCCGAACGGTTGAAATTTGGGATGTAAAGGCTTTTGATGAAAAGGGCAATATTGCAAGTAAAGATCTTCCCAGAAGCTGGTCGGATTTAAGCTATCTGGTTCTTTCCGCTCTAAAGGCGAAAGAGCAGCGTATTACGCCCGCGGATGCTGAATGGCTTGAAAAAACAGCCTATGCGGGTGGCACGCTGTCAGACGCTGCGAAATATGACCGTTTGAATACTATTTTAAAGCACATTGGTTATGTGCCCTCCAAACGCATTTTCATGGATGTGGAAACAGAGCTTGAGCAGATCAAAACCATCCTCGGAGACTCTGATCGTTTTAATGTGAAGGCGCTTTGGGACAAGAAGCAGTCGGGTTGGGATCCTAGTCGCGCTGAGGATTATCTGGACCGCCCTGTTGCCATGTCTACCGTATCCCGTTTGGGACTTTTGGCGGGCGGAGAATATGTCGGAAAAGATGATGACAAAATTATGGGTACCCCTGACGTGATGCAACATTTTTTTGATTACTTGGAAAAGACTCCATGGATGCTTCAGGGGGATATGAATGGCTCCCATCAGCTTCAGGCATTACTTCTTCCTTTAGACGAAGCGGTGGCCACGATCAATAGCGCTCCTATTGCCGTAGCACTGATTAATCACTTTGACGAAAATGGCCGGCCGACAGGAGTGACAGACGTCTTCAAAAGCAAAGCATTTCAAAAACGAAGCAAGCAAGCCGCTGTTTTTAATCTTGATTTTATTTTGGCGCAACGAGCCACCAACCCTCATCTAGCACATCGGGAACAGGTAGAAGGGGCTTATGCCATCGAAGCTATCTCTCGGGCATTGGATTCTCCCGATAGCCCGTATTGGCTTGATAAACTACAAGCTCAACATCCGGGAGAGTACCCACGGCCGGTATCTGCTGATGCATCGATGCTCTATACCGCGGTGGGCGGAAATCGGGTGGCTTCCTATCTAGAGCTTTCCGCTGCGCGACTTGCTGTCAATACTGTCCAATTAACTCAAGATCGCCTCAACACCATCTCACTTGATTTTACCGATAACACATCGGATGCGGTGATTAACAGGGCGATTGAAAATGGAGCTACTGAAGTGACCACCAACCCATTCTCTATCGCCACTTCTCTTGTGAAGGGAAATGATCCAGCACTGTCCGCACTTATCGCTGCGGCTCCACCAACTTTAAGAGGGCGGGAGCTTTTGAAGTGGGTGTATTGGAATCGCGGCAAGCAAATTGCCAAAAATCCACAGCTCGTGAAATTTTTTAAGGAAAGCAAGGGAGATCATGGCTGGGTCACTGTCGAAGTAGATCCGACGTTCTCTTATCTTTGGGAAGTGCAAACCACCGACGGCATAATAGTCACGCCTGTCCTCGATGAAAAGGGTATTTTTATCCGTAAGGAGCTCCAAGGTGTGCTTGGGGAACAAGTTGAGAGTTTGCAGGCTCTTGAAAGAATGTTGTCTGATGGATCTCTTAGAGTACAAGTTCATAATGCGCTTGTAAAAGCAATACTTCTTGAAGTTAAAGAAATTGCAACGTATGCCCCCAACATCGCGGTCACGGTAGGCAATACTCGTGGTTTAAAACAATACCTCGGAGAAGACTTGGCTCTGTCGGTCGGGCTTACAGTTCTTGAGGAAGCCACAGCCCTAGGCATTTCGACTAATTTTACGCGGATTTTTGGCCGTGTGGATGCCCAAGCTAACCAGGCCGCCTGGCGGCAAGGCTATCTTCGTGCACAAAATGTAGGCTTGGTCAGTGCCGATAACCCTGTTCGCGGGCATAACAGTGTTTTTGTCAGCCCTGTCGAGCCCTACACACTTGCCAACATTAGGGATAAAGGCGATTTGGACTATGCTCAAGGGATGGTAGGTCTCGTGACAGCCGTGGAAACTTATTTGCGAGGTTACAGTGAAAACCTGACCAATGATAGTACTATTAATAGGGATCAAAATTTAATTATTGCAAGTCTCGAAAACGAAGGTGATGGTCCTCCCGATTTTAATATGTCAGCGCTGATTGGCGGCGGTGAACGGGCGGTGTTAACTATCACGCCGGATATTATTGATAGTTTTAATCAAAATGACCCAAATAGTATAACGCCCACTCTTGGTGAAGCCAGGACGATATACCAGAGCACGAGGTCTTTGGAAGCTGCCATAGTCCCTCTCATTACTCCTTTTTTTAAGATGGCTGATAGACTCCAACCTCTTTTCAATACCGGATACATGGTTGATTTAAAAGAGGGACGCATCAATGCTGAAATGGCCGCCGTGCGTGCCTACAGAGAATACAATAGATTTAGGACCTTGTCTTCCAGTAAAACCATGCTTGATACTCTTTCTGTTGAGGGAGACGTCAAGTTTGCTGGTCTATTCCTTCTGGCTATTTCAAAAGTTGACCAGGCTGGTGCAGCCGCCAGACTTGCTTCAAACACCAACCAATTAAGTGACGCTGGCCCCAATGCAGATCTTGCATCAACCATCACCGTTAATTTAGCGAATCAAAGCTCCAGCCTAGCTGCCGCAAATGTAACTGCGGCTCCCGCAGCGGCAGGTCTGGTATCCACTGGCATTGATGGTTTAGCTCCTAATGGCAGGAACCTAGTTAGCAGCACAAGCACAGTTGAGACTTCCGCGTCAATCATCCATTTCGCTTCGGGTGAGGTGCGCATTCCACCAAGTCAATTAACGGCTGAGCAGGCAGAGTCTATTCAATTCACCCAACGTGACAGCGCGGCTTTGGCTCAACTAGCGGAAACACCAACTACCTTATCCACGTCGTTCGCTTTTTCTTTAGAGAGTGTAAATGGATTGGCTGTGACCGCTACACCGACGTCGGCTGTTACGGTTGTTATTACCACCAATCAAGGCAGTGCACGTACCGAATTTCGTTCAACTTCTCAAGACCGCAGCGCCGCACAAGGTCAAGCTAGTAGCCTCCGGAATGTGTCTAGCGCTGTTTCAAATGAGAGTCGGTATATCGAACAAGCCAGAGATGTTTATCATAGCGAAGTCCAAGCTGCGGGAGGCATCAAAAAAATCGAAGCTCGTATGATTGATATATCGCTATCTCGATACGCCACAGGATCTCCAGCGCTTCAAAAAGAGCGAATCTTTAATCTGTTGGAAGCGCTTCTTCAAGTTGCCAACGCTGAAGGTGACAGTCTCTTTATGCACCGCTTTGTAGACGTGGAGAGTGTGAATGCAAATGTTCTAAACGACAGCGCTATTCAGGTGCTTGTGGATATTTTAGTAAGCAAGAATGTTTTAGCTCCAGACCCATTGTCTGGCACCATGTCTCCTTACAAGGATGCGGTCACGGGGCTTGCGGTAAAGGAATTTACGATGGCTTCCTCTGTGAACTTAGCCGAGGTGACCACAGGTTATTTGCCTTTTGCTCCATATAGCGCAGATGGTGGAGGATATGCCAGAGAGCTAGCTTGGCTGTATCTGATTAGGACAGCGAGTATTCAGGATGCCAACGACCCTTCCCAGGCATTTATGGAACTGTATCTATCTTATTTACCTCTGGCACAACGAAATGATACCAATCGGACCGCTCGTATTAAAGCCTTCTTAAGGGGTGACGTTAGTACGCTGGCACAGGAGACCGCCTTGGTTTGGGCGGTGCCACTTGTGCAAATGACATTGGACGAAGCAGCAAGGCTTGCGCGTATGATGCGCTCTCTCACGATAAGCGCGTAAACTAGATCGCAATACGGAAGAATAAAAATAAGAAAAGCGACAGCCCACAAAGCTGTCGCTTTTTTTTGTCACATGAAATCTCAATCGCTTTCCGACTCGACACCCTATCTCAAAGTAATAACGACCTTCTTCTGAAGAACCCCTGCGATCTTGCGCAGAGTGTCTAACGTGATATTCTCGCGACCGGTCTCAAGACTCGATACATACTGCTGAATCACACCCATCTTCTGAGCAAACTGCACCTGACTGAGCCCAAGAAGCTTCCTGCCTTCTTTGATCTGCATGGCAACATCAAAGCGCTCCGCTGGAACAGCTTGTTCATGTATCCTATCCCATCGTTTAATAGCAGTTCTCGCCCAAGCGTCTTTAACCATTCGAGACCTGATCAATGCCCAATTCCTATCAAAGGCTTGCTGGCTTATCCATGAAAAAGCTTCTTCAGGGGTACGGACACGCGCCAGCAGTTTATCCGCATAGATCAAGAACCGCGGGTCGCGCTCATTCCCAAGGATTTCACGCACCCGAGCTTCCTTCAATTTTGTATCCCACAACCAATTTATTTTCATCATAAATCCTATGGCTTACGGCCTGCCATTTCTTTTAGAATAACTTTGTTCCACCAGCAAGATAATAGGCAGGGAACTTCTCAACAACCATCCGTGTGATCCGTTTTTGGTCCTTGACGATCTTGGCTTTTACATTCATACCCCTCTCCTCCTGATGGAAGTATACTACCTATAGATAGTACTGTCAAACACCAATAAGCCATCCGCAGAAGCTTTACACAGCGTCTTGAGAAAATCTGAAAATGTTATCGGCGCCCTACACTGCGCAGTCCTCACCGCCTCCGGCGGTTCGGCTGTGCTCGCTCCGGGTCGGCCATCCGCTTCATCGAAGGACGGTCGATGATTCACTGGATCATCGACTTTTATCAAAATCAGGGCGATGAAGCTCCCTTCGAATCCTTCTTGTGAGTTATTCGGGGGTATCTTATTTGCCTTCAAGTGGAATTTCAAAATCAATCGGAGAGAGGAGGATTCGAACCTCCGAAGCCTTTCAGCTTACACGCTTTCGAGGCGCGCGCATTCGACCACTCTGCCATCTCTCCTGAAAGTTAATAATGTCATTCCCGAAATCTTTAATCGGGAATCAAGCCTAGACATGATCCCCGATAAATTATTTCGGGGATGACGCAGAGAAAACATTATAGCCTATTTTATCGATGCTCACTATCGCTTTTTGGAAGTGTTTGGAAGTGATTTTGAGACGCCGGTTGCAAATAAAAAAATCGTGATATAATCATTCTTGCCTGGGGTGTTCGTGGATCATGAGCGTCCATATAAGCGCGAATCCAATGTCAACATCAATAGGGGACTTTAGTGGCCGGCTGGTGAGCTACTTACTCCATGTAAGGAAGCCTAAAGGTCGTCCTGGGGTTCCCGCCCTAGTGAAAACGAGGGTTCAGCACTTCGACGCACCAGCACGGCACTTTCGGGCACAAGTTTAAAGTCATTTTTAATGATCATCTGCGTTGTTGCGCCTCCTCAACGTGCTGATCAGCACGCCTCGTCGTCGCGCCTAGCATCTAATCATTAAAAACGCCTTTAAACTCGCGCCCGGTGCTGGTATAGGAAAAAGTATTAATGGACTTGTTTGAATCTCAAACTCAAAGTAAATCTTCCCAGCACGAACCGCTGGCGGTTCGTATGCGCCCGGCTTCTCTCAAAGAGTACGCGGGGCAAACCCATATTCTTGGACCAGGCAAATTACTGACTCGGGCGATTGAATCGGATCGTATTTCCTCTTTAGTTTTGTATGGGCCACCCGGCACCGGCAAGACGACGCTGGCCACCGTCATTTCCAATGAAACTAAATCTTTTTTTGAGCCTCTCAATGCCGTCACCAGCAACGTTGCCGAAATCCGCAAAGCGATTGATCAGGCAAAAAGACGTTTTGAGTTGAAGGGTCAGAAAACAATTCTTTTTATTGATGAGATTCACCGCTTCAATAAATCTCAGCAGGATGTGCTGATGCCGGATGTTGAAAAAGGCAATCCTATTTT
Organism: Candidatus Omnitrophota bacterium; assembly: GCA_945877765.1. GTDB lineage: Bacteria > Omnitrophota > Gorgyraeia > 2-02-FULL-51-18 > 2-02-FULL-51-18 > CAMDWQ01. The sequence goes on from CAMDWQ010000001.1 coordinate 152,434, forward strand.
GATTGGCGCCACGACACACAACCCATTTTTTTCTATTGTCTCAGCGCTTTTATCGCGCTCGCTTGTTTTTGAATTAAAACCACTTTCGGAAGATGAAATTTTATTCGTGCTCAAACGCGCAATTGATGATGCCGTCAAAGGTTTGGGCGCGTTTCATGTTCAGGCAGATGAGGAAGCCTTACGATTTTTGGCTAAAATTTCAGACGGAGACGCACGAAGGGCATTGAATGCCTTGGAATTAGGTGTTAGGACGACAAAAAATGAAGAAAAAGGCATTCATTTGACGCTAAAAATAGCCGAAGAATCCATTCAAAAAAAGTCATTAGTATATGATAATGAAGGAGATGCACACTATGATACAATCTCAGCCTTCATCAAGTCAATGCGGGGGTCAGACCCCGATGCCGCAATTTATTATTTGGCTAAAATGCTTTATGCGGGTGAAGATCCAAGGTTTATTGCCCGACGAATTGTTATTTGTGCTGCAGAGGACGTAGGAAACGCCGACCCACAAGCTTTAATTTTAGCCAACGCTGCTATGCAAGTATCTGAATTTATTGGACTTCCAGAATGTAGAATACCCCTGGCACAAGCGGTGACCTACATTGCCTGCGCGCCAAAGTCAAACGCTTCATATCTGGCTATTGATAACGCTTTACAAGATGTAAAAGAGGGGAGAACTTTAGATGTGCCCGCCCATTTAAAGGATTCTCACTACGCCGGCGCCAAAAAATTGGGTAACGGAGAGGGTTATCAATACGCTCATGACTACGAGGGCCATTATGTGGCACAGGAATATCTATCCGAGCGAAAAAAATATTATCAACCCACGGAGCAGGGCCATGAGAAAATTTTTAAGGCCTATCTAAAATCTCTGGAATCAAAAGTACCCGACCCCAAAAAATAAAAATTTTTTTAAAAATAAACGCCTCATTTAGCCATTCATTTCTTGACATAAACTTAGTAATTCTATACTATTATATAAACTTATTATAATTGATGAAAACCAAAAAAAATCCATTCGCTTGGCGTGCATCGGCAGCCGTTTGCCTCCTTATCGGGGGCTTTTTTTTTATTAGTAAAAGTATTGTTTATGCCGCCGAGGACGCTTTGACAGTGCTGCAAAGAGACGTTTTGGCGGCCAAGCAACAGCAAGCTGATTTTGAAACCAAAGCCAAGCAGTTAGATCAAGCTTTTAGCGTCTCAGCGTCTCCGAGCATGCAGAAGGAAGCTCAAGACCTCCTGTCCGAGATGGCAAAACAGGGCGCACCCTCCAGCGACTCCAAAGAAATTGCAGGAAGTAAGAAATTTACATTTCCCTCACCACGTACTTTTGAACCCAAGCCAGGACTAGAGCCAAGCAAAGCCTGGGTGTTCAATCCCATGCCAAAAATTCTAGGCTTTGACCGTGAAGATCCCTATCGATTGACCGATGGGCGCGCGCTTTACAAAGTCGCGATTTCGGATGGAAAAATTACAATCAAAGAAGCGGTCAATATTGGGCTGGCCAATTCCATCCAGGCTCAGGCTCTCTTGAAAAAAGTGGACGTCGCTGATTCGAAGTGGACAGAAGCCAAGCGTGCCCTTTTTCCGACCGCGCAATTTCAATATGATGATAACGGCGGACGCAGTCCCAGCGGCGCCGACAGACCGCTCTACAAAGGACGAAGCATTAAAGTGAATGTGTCACAGCCACTTTATTACGGCGGTGAGCTTGTGTTGACGGTGAAGCAGGCTGAAGAAAACATGAAAGCCGCCAAGATGGAGTATGAAAAAGCTAAAAACGAATTGGTGCAATCGATTCGTACGGCGTACTACAGCGTCGTTAAAACGGAGTACAACGTCCAGTATCAGGAGACTGCATTAAAAGATATCAGCGCTCTCTACAAAACCATCAAAAGCGCGAAGGATCGCGGTGTTTTTGCTGAAGTGGATGCTCTGAACGTCGAATCACAGTACCAGCAAGCCAATTTTACGACGGACTCGACTCACAACGATTTATTGGCGGCCTATCTTACTTTACGCCAGGCGATGAATTTGGACTCGACTGATGATTTGCCTTTGCATCTCAAGCTAGAACTTAAAAAAATATCGCCCAATTTTAGCCAACTCTTAGACTTCGCTTTAAAAAACAATCCGGATATTCTTTCCAAGGAGTTGGCGTTTCTTTCAGCCAGGGATGGTGTGGAAATTTATAAGGCTAAAAAAAGACCGCATTTTGATTTTCGAGGATCGTTCGGGCATCAGGGCGAACATCTCACAGATTCTGATTCAGAAACCGTTGAAGAGAGGGAAAAATTGCCGCAAAAAAGAGAATGGTATGCGGGGATTCACGGCAGTATGCCGTTTGGCGCCAATTCAGGTGAGTTTGACATGGTGAAGCATCAGTATGGGCCGACAGTTTCTGCATTTCAGGGCTCGACAGATTGGCGTCGTTCCTGGAAATTTAACCTGTTGGACAAACTTGCAGATATCACCGACGAGAAGAGCGCCCAGGCAACGTTCATGCAGTCTGAAGCGGACTGGCAAAAGTCGCGCAGTGAAGTCATTTTTAAATTGAAAGAAAACTTCTATTCTCTCCAAAAGGCGTTGATCCAGATCGATACCACGGCGGCCAAAATGCGCTATCAGGAAAAGCAGAATTCAATCCTAAAATACATGATGGGTTTTCAGGAGGCAACACCGGGCAATTATTTGGAGGGGTTGATTGAGCAGGCATCTAACCGTTTTTCATTTATTCAAGCAGTGACCGACTATCATCTGGCAGTATCAAACATCGGAGTAACCTGTGGAAATCCATTCTATTTTGACAAAGAGAAAGAGGCGTAGGCCATGAAGAACAACTTTTTTTTCTTAAACCGTAAAGTCATGCTGCCGCTGATCGGCGGAATTATTGTTTTCGGAATGCTGTTTGCTTTTATCAAGGATCATGTCAGCTGCATCAATGGATTTCCTACGTATAAAAAATCCAAGAATGAGCCCGAGCCGCAAAAGCTTGAGGAAGTACCGATGCCGGTGAAGGTTTACAAGGCCGCCAAAGTCAGTTTTCGCGACACGTTGCCGGCGCTGGGGACGATCAGGGGTTTTAGGGAATTTGACCTAAAATTCTCGACGCAGGGAAATATTGAGTATATCAATTTTAAGGAAGGCGAAAAGATTACTCAAGGCGATATCATCGCCAGTCTTGACCAAAAAGAATCACTGCTCAAGCTGGAATACGCGAAGATGGAGCTTGAAAAACAAACCAAACTTTTTGAGCTGGGCTACTCCGTTGAGACAAAATTGAAGCAGAGTCAGCTAGAGTACCAATCCGCCAAGGCAGAGCTGGATAAAACCAATCTCGTGGCGATCAGCGACGGATACATTGGTGCGATCGAAACGGACCGGGGCGCGTATGTGTCGCCGCAGGATAAGGTGGGGACGTTTATCGACAACAAGGATGTGTACGCTGAGTTTGGCATCATCGAAAAGGACATCAACAAAGTCAAAGAGGGTCAGAACGTAGAAGTGACACTGGATTCTTTCCCGGATCAGGTGTTTAAGGGCCAAGTAGATTCGATATCGCCGATCATCGAAGGGCGCTCACGCACTCTCAAGATCCGATCCAAGCTGCCGAACACCGATGAAAAACTTAAGCCCGGCATGTTTGGCCGCGTCAATGTCTTGGTTTATGAAAAAGAAGATGCGTTGGTGATTCCCAGCTCCAGCTTCAAAAAGAAAGAAGATAAGTATCTTGTTTTTGTTGTGCATGCAGAGGAAAATAACAACAGCCAGGTACCTGAAGACATGATGATGCCGCCTACAGAGACATCCAAAGAAAACGGAAAGGGCAAAAAAGAAATGATGCAGGAAGAGCCCAAGCCCGTTATCGGGACTATTGAAATTCGTCCCATCGAGATCGCTTACGCAACACCCGATGCCGTTGAGGTCAAGGAAGGCCTTGAGGAAGGCGATACGATCGTTGTTGATGTGGAACAGGAATTGCAAGACAAGGCGAAAGTAGAGATCACAGAAACTCAAGAAGGTATCTTTTAGCTTTGAGTCTTCCCGCACTATCGATCAAACGGCCTGTCACCACGCTCATGGTGTATGCGGCTGTGATTATGTTCGGTTTTATCTCGCTGGATCCGTTCGGCTGGTTCGGCACATCGTTGGTACGCGAACTTTTCCCCCCTATCTCTTACCCGCAGTTGTCTGTAGTGACACCCTATGAAAATGCCGCTCCCGAAGAAATCGAGACTTTGATCACCAGGCCTATTGAGGAAGCGGTCGGTGGTATTTCCGGATTACGCCGCGTTAGCTCCACTTCCCGTGAAGGATTGTCGTTGGTGGTGGTTGAATTTGGCTGGAATCAAAATATGGATTTTGCTTCCTTGTATGTCCGCGAAAAGATTGATTTGATCAAAGAGCGTTTGCCGCGCGATGCCGCGGAACCGATCGTGATGAAATTTAATCCCTTTGAGCTGCCGGTGATGACGTTTAGTATTTCAAGCTCCGAAAGGACGCCTGCGCAACTCCGAGAGGTGGCGCGCAAATGGTACAAAGACGAAATTGAAAAAATTCACGGAGTAGCCTCGGCCAGCCTGTCCGGCGGCGCGGAGGAGCAGATTTTGGTGAATATTGACCAGAGCAAACTAAGGGCGGCGCGGGTAGGGATCAATGAAGTTTCTGATGCGATCAATCAAGCGAACCTTAATTATCCTGGCGGCACCATCAAAGAAAGTTTTTACGAATATCTGGTTCGTACGATGGGAGAGTTTAAAGTAGCTGATGAGGTTAACAACGTCGTCATCAAGCATGAAGCCTCCGGAGAAAATCAAAAAGATCCGCAGAAGAGAGCTCGTTTGGAAAACCAGCCTTCTAATCAGCTGGTTCTTTTAAAAGAAGTAGCGACAATATCCCGGACCGTTAAGCAGCGGACTAGTTTCTCTCGTTACAACGGAGTCGAAAACGTAACGGTGGCGGTGCAAAAGCAAGCCTCCGGAAATTCTTTGCAGATTGTAAAGGCCATCAAAAAGAAGATCAAGGAATTGCAAGTGCGCCTGCCCAAAGACATTGAGGTCAATATCATTTCCGACCAGTCTAAATTTATCCAAGACGCATTGGATGATGTGATGAATGCGGGCATCCAGGGAGGATTTCTGGCGTTCTTGGTTTTGGTTGTGTTTCTGCGTGATTTCAAAAACTCGGCGCTTGTCATCATCATCACTCCCGTCACGGTGCTGGCGACTTACACGCTCATGTATTTTATGAACATCTCACTGAATGTGATTTCTCTGGGAGGTGTGTCGCTGGGCGTGGGAATGCTGCTGGACAATGCCGTCGTTGTGATTGAAAACGTTTACCGCAGGTTCCGTGAAAAACCCGAAGAGGGAATGCAAAAAGCGGCCATCGAAGGTTCTGAAGAAGTGATGTGGCCAATGGTGGCATCGACGATGACAACCGTTTCAGTTTTTTTACCTCTGGTCTTCGTCACGGGCATTGCCGGGCAGATTTTTAAACAGCTGGCTTGGGTCGTTGTTGTTACCCAAATTATTTCAGCGGTGATTGCGTTTACTCTATTGCCGATGCTGATTGCTAAGATTGGCGGCAAATCGGCGCTCACCAAGCGTGACATACATGACGAGGGTGGTACAGGTCCTATCGATTTTGTTCTCCGTGTCGCCGCTACGCCCATTACTGCTATCGAAAACGCATACAAAAAACTTTTGCCCAATTTTATCCGCCATAAATGGTTGTATCTCTTGCTAAGCGTCGCGATATTCGTAGGCGCTATTTTTGTGATGTTGGACCGGGATAAAATTCTTTTGCCTAAGGTGGACCAGGGGCAGTTTATGGTCAAAATCGATATGCCGGTGGGCACACGCGTAGAATTTACGGACAAAATAGCAGAGACCGTCGAAAGCTATGTGAAAAAAATAGAAGAAGTGGACAGCGTCTCTTCGGTGGTGGGTTCTTCCAAAGGCGAATCGAGTAAAGAAGTGCTCGAACGCTTGGGCGCCCATCAAGGACAGGTCACCATCACGCTCAAGAGCCAGAGAAAAAGATCAACCAGTGATATTGTACAGCAGGTACGCGGATACTTTGAGCTTTCAGCTGTCGGAAGAAGATCAATCCATCCGGCGCGGTTGGGATATGTGCTTTTTGACAGCGCGTTCAAAGTGGGCGGCGACAATGATGCGCCTATTACTATCGACATTAAAGGCCCGGATTTGGAGGGCTTAAGGAAGCTGGCTTTGGAGACTCAAGAGAGAGTCGCTGCCATCGAAGGAATTTACGGCGTCTCCAACAGTATTGCGGACCCCTCTCCTGAGGTGAAGCTTATTATCGACAAAGACCGCGCTTCGTATTATCGCCTGTCGGTGACATCGATTGCGCAAGCGGCCAATATGGCGATCAAGGGTTTTACGCCCTCCAAGCTAAAGGAGGAGGGCGGGCGCGAGATTGATATTCGTATACAACTTAAGGAAAGCGAAAGAGATAAACTTTCAAAGCTTGATCAAATGTCGGTGCATTCTCCTTTGGATATCGAGATGCCGATGTCGGACTTCGTCAAATTTAAAAAAGGCAAGGGTCCCAGCGAGATTCGCCGTGAATCCCAGGAGCGTACCGTGCAGATCTATGCCAAAATTCATGAGCGTGACTTAAAGAGCGTGACGGCGGACGTGCTGGCTCTCATCAAGAATACCAAAGTGCCGTCGCGGTATTCGGTCAAGATCGCAGGCGAAAATATTGAAGTCCAAGAGTCCTTTGCCAGTCTCCAGTTTGCCTTTATTCTTTCCATTTTTTTGGTTTATATGATCATGGCCGCGCAGTTTGAGTCGCTGTACCAACCCTTTCTGATTATGTTTTGCGTCCCTCTTTCGCTCATCGGCGTGGCCATTGCTTTGTGGTTATCCAACACACCGTTAAGCGTGGTGGTAATTTTGGGTATTATTTTGCTCGGCGGTATTGTGGTGAATAACGGTATTATTTTAATTGATTACATCAATCAGCTGCGTGCGGCAGGCACTCCCATGATTGAAGCCGTTATCCAAGCGGGGCGCATCCGTCTAAGGCCGATCTTGATGACTGCTTTTTCTTCGGCGATTGGTTTGGCGCCGTTGGCTTTTGGGATCGGGCAGGGCAATGCGCTTCAGGCGCCGATGGCGGTCACTGTCATGGGCGGAATTCTTGTCGCGACGTTTTTGACGCTGGTGGTAACCCCGGCATTGTATATCGGCGTCGAAGAATTTGCCGGCCGATTTAGAAAAAATAAATGATCTCGGGCAACGCCCCTAGCAAGTCCTCTCCATGAGTATTCCCCAACTATCGATTAAGCGGCCCGTTTCTGTCCTAATGCTCACCTGCATTGTCTTGGTATTCGGCACTGTCTCGCTCACCAAACTGCCTGTGGAGTTGTATCCTAATACCTCTTTTGGTGAGATCAGTATTATTATCAACGTTCGCGGAAGCATTCCGCCTACAGAGGTTGAATCCCAGGTCACACGCCTGGTGGAGGATGCTGTTTCAACCGTGTCGGATTTACAACAACTTTTATCTATATCTAAAGAAGGTGAATCCACGACTGTTTTGAGTTTTAATCCGGGCACGGATATGGATTTTGCGGCGCTGGAAGTCCGTGAAAAATTTTCTAAAATAAAAAACAAACTCCCTAAGGAAATTGAGAAACCGGTAATTGCTCAATTTAAACAGGGGGATGTTCCGGTGGTGACGCTGGCGGTGACAAGCGAAGCCCGCTCGACCGAGCAGATTCGTAAGATTGTCGATGTACAGCTAAAAGAAGCTTTCAAGCGCGTTTCTGGGGTGGCCAACGTCGAGGTTGCCGGCGGCCGCGAAAGAAAAATCCTTGTCGAAGCGGACCAGACGAAACTGGCTGCTTTTGGCATCCCGATGGATGAAATGACGGGAGCGTTGGGAGCAAATAATCTCAATCTTCTCTCAGGACAGGTCAACCTCGAAAAAAATTATTTTCTAGTCCGCATGATCGGAGAATTTGAAACGATTGGACAAATCGAGAATATGGCTCTACGCCGGTCGGCAGAGGGATCCATTATTCGCGTCAAGGACGTGGCGACGGTGAAGGACTCGTATCTTGATCCGCAGGAGCTTTCCCGCCTGAATGTAAAACCAGTCGTTACGCTCTACATTCAAAAAGAGAGCACCAAAAATACAATCACCGTTGCCAAAGAAATTTTGGCGGAAATTGAAGCGTCGAAGGAAAAGCTCCCCAAGGATATCCACTTAGTGGTGACATCCAATCAGGCGGAGTTTATCAAAAAAGCGATTGATAATCTTCAAGAGTCTCTCTTGCAGGGCATTGTGCTGATCATTCTTGTATTTTTCTTGTTCCTTTTTAAATTGAACAAAAGAACGTTTGTCTTTGTCCTGCTTTTGCTTGTTTCTACACTTTTTATTCGCGGCCGGCCACTTCAGATTTATTTTTTGGCGCTGATCATCACATTGATTGTTGTCCCTCGTTTTAGGTCCATTATTATTATGACGATGCCTATCCCTGTATCGATTATAGGGACTTTTATTTTTATGCGAACGGCAGGGCTTACGATCAACGTCATGACTCTTTTTGGAATGGCATTGGGAGCCGGCATGCTCGTGGATAATTCGATTGTCGTGTTTGAAAATATTCTTAGAAAAAGAGAAAGCGGAGAAGAGATTGTCCCTTCGGCGATTCACGGAAGCGAAGAGATGTACCTTGCGATTATTGCGTCCACACTGACACAAATTATTGTATTTTTACCGTTGGCTTTTTCGGGCCAGGAACTGCAGAAGCTCTATTCGGGTATGGCGCTTACCGTGGTGTCATCGCTTCTAGTTTCGGTTGTCTGCGCGGTTGCTCTGGTGCCGATGATGTGTTCGCGGCCAAGTTTTGTGGCGGGGTTTGAAGTCGAGAAGATGCAGCAAGGTAAACATGCGGATTCCGGATTTAAAAAATTTTCTCTGTTTGAAAGACGCTTTTTATTTAAATCCATCCGCTATCGCTTGAGGATATTTTGGGCTTGCGCGGGAATTGTCGCGGTATCTTTCTTTTTTCTATCGAGGCTTGGTAGCGAGTATCTGGGAAGCACCGAGCAAAACAAATTTACCATTTTCGTTGAAATGCCTACCGGGGTGAGGCTGGAAGCCAGCGACAAAGTCGTCAAAAAAGTCGAAGCATTGGTTAAAACAATTCCCGAAGTCAAAAATATAAGCGCGCGCATTGAAGGATGGTCCTCCAAGGTCTATGTGGAGCTTGTTCCGGGCAATCAACGACGGCGCAAGGTCAAAGAAGTGGAGGAGGCAATCCGTAAAGAAACGGATAAAATGCATCCGGCGTTTATTTATTTTCAGGAGGAAGAACAGGTCGGAACCAAAGAGCTAATCATTGAGGTCTTTGGATATAAGTACGATAAATTAAGAGAGATCGCCATTGCGATCGCCAATCGTCTGGAGGGAGTCAAGGGGCTTACCGATACGAAGATCCGTATGCGAGAAGGCCGGCCTGAAATGCAGGTACTGGTCAGTAAGAAAAAAGCAGCTCTTTCCGATATGACCGTCAGCGATGTCGCCAACCAGGTGCATGGGCAGATGCGCGGGCTGCGTGCTACTGTTTACCATACCGATGGAAAAGAAGTTGAGACGATCTCACGTTTGGATGAAAAATACCGCAAGACGTTCAAGGATCTGCACCGGCTGGTGTTGTCCAACAAAAATCAAGACCCTATTCTTTTGGATCAGGTGGCCGATTTCAAATTTGGTCTTGGCCCCAGTGAGATTTGGCGTAAAGATAAATACCGTATGATTCAAGTCAGCGCCAATGTCGGCAAGGTGCCGCTTAGTAAGATTGTGGACCAGGCCACTGCCAAATTAAAGGACATCCCATTTCCTGAAGATTATTTTTATCGCGTGGGCGGAGATTATCCGACACTCATTAAATCCAACCGCCAGATTCGGATCATGATTTTATTTGATCTGATCCTGGTTTATTTGGTTCTAGCGTCTCTTTTTGAATCCTTGTATCAGCCTGTTTTGATCATGATTGCCGTACCTCTGGCGCTGACCGGTGCTGTTGTCGCACTTTATCTAGGCCCCAAGACCGTGGGCGTTGGCGCCATGCTGGGAATGATGATGCTGGCTGGGATCGTGGTGAACCACTCAATCATGCTTTTAGACCGTATCAACTATTATAGGAAGAAATACAAGCCTGTCCGGGCAGCTATTCTTGCCAACCGTGATCGATTGAGGCCTATTTTAATGACCGTTTGCACCACAACATTGGGTCTTATCCCCATGGCAATCGATAAAACAGAAGGTGCTAACCTATGGTCTCCATTGGCGTTAACTGTTATTGGAGGCATTGTAAGCTCAACCATACTAACTCTCATGGTGACGCCAGCTTTTTATATTATTTCCCAGGATATTTTTTCATATTTTAAAAAAACTCATAAAATCAACAAAATTTTATCTTTAATTAGTCGACCAAAAAAAAAGTATTCTGAGATTTAATCAATATTTTTTAATTATTAACTAGAGAGAATATTTTACTAAATTATGACGCATTCCTATTGATAAGTGCATGAAATGATGCCATAATCCCTTATGTAGCATAAGTTTTTTAAAGTATTTAAGTATGGGTCTTATCGAATAGAAATAAGGAAGCAACTAGCCAAAACTCTTCACCGTTGGTTGTTTGATGAGGAATAGATAATCTTAGTGAAAACTTTATGGATGAAAAAGCAAACATAAACCCAGAGCCACCACGTCCTTTCAAAAGTCGCTATTCGCTGACGCTGCGTGCGATCTCAGTGATGCTCATCTTTTGTTTTTTTACAGAAAATGTTGGTCATGCCGCGGATTATAGCAAAGCGCGTGAACGTGAAAAAGACAGTAGTTTCCTCCCCCGTTATCTTCTTAAGCAGCAACAAAACCATGAAGATGTCATTCAACAAAAAGAAGACAGCGAGAATCTCATGAGGACACTTGATGAGGAATTGCTCAAGAGACTTCGCAGAAGAAATAAGTTTATTACCGAGGAGCCTCTTCCCCCCGGTGGCAGCGGACCTCAGCTGACGTACACCTTGGGGGACAGCAACACAACAATCAATATTTATGAATACAAACAAGGTGAGCTTTACCGTATTAAAACTTTTGAAGTTGACGGAATTGTCGGAGACCTCATTAGCTCCGCCAAAAAAATTGAAACGGATGATAAGGAAAAGACGGAACCTCTGATGGGAGGGTACGCTCGGGTTGATGCGGGGCGTTTTGAGGTAGCTCGGCAGATCAGCGAGACGTATTTTTCAGGCAAGGGGGATAAGAGGCGCGCCGCCTATGTTTTATCCGGCTACGTGGATGGCAAAGCGACGCAGATTTCCATTAATGAATATGACGGCGAGGGCGCTCTCCGAAAATCTGTTTCCTATGGGATTGAAGACCTCGAGGGTGATTTTACAAGTGCCGGTGCGCAAAGCATGCTCAGTGAAGACGAGAAAATAGCGGAGTCTTATTTCACGGGCAAAAAAGGAAAAGAAAAGATGGATTCAACTTTTAGTGAGTTTGACGAGAACAATGATGCGCAGACCTACACTAAGTACACGTATGAAGGCGGAGTCCTAAAAGACACAAAGTCTTATGACATGGAAGACATCAAGGAATTTTATACCAAAGACGGACTGGAGCTTTCTAATGAAGATTTAAAAAACATTCTCCTCTCCGATAAGCTGGCGGATATGAGCAGTCTGGATTTGCTTAAGATTCTGGAAGATAAAGGACTTTTAAAAAATGGGGACGCCAATTCCATCCTGCAAGATGAGGATATTAAAGAAGCGCTTTTGCGGGATCTCGATACGAAAGAATTCTTGAGTCTTCTTTACTCCAAAGGTTTCCTTGAAAAAGATGTTGAAACCACTTTACAAGAGATTGATTTTGAGGCGGCTTTTGTCCTACTCTCAAAAGAGGATCAAGACAAACTGCTTGAAGGGAAGGAGAAGTCGGATATTAAGCTTGAGGATATTTTAGACCTACTTTCTAAAGAGCAGATTCTTGAGCTTTTAAGCAAAGACAGTCTTTTGACCACGAGTGAGCTTTCTGTGAGCGACATCCTTGACGCGGTTTCTAATAAAGATATTTTAGACAAACTGGATGTCGAGCGATTCTTAGAGGTGTTGGAGGATCATGGCTATTTAGAGGGCTCTGTTGAAGATGCTCTAAGCCTGCTCAAGGATCAATTTTTAGCGGGATTGTCCAAAGAAGACTTGATGAAGCTAGTCGCCAGCGATCGCCGCTTGTCCTCTCAAAATATTTATGAGGGCGAAAAAGACAAAGAACGGATCAAGATGAGTTTGTCGGATTATTTCACGGACCGGGAGGGTAAGCGTGTCGCGGGGGAGGAGACGGATTATGAATATCAGGGTGAAATTTTAAAAGAGACTTCTAAGTACAATATGCGAGATGGGAAAACTTTGAAGGAAGTAGCGGAATATATCGGCAATGCTAGGGGAAAGGAGAGGGTCTCTAGCTTAACGGAGATGGATGAGGATGGTGAGGAAATCAGGAAACAGAATTACCTTTATTCGCTTAATGGAAATTTGATTGAGGTGGACCTTGAGTCTGACGGTCAGATTGTGGGCAAAACTAAATACAAGGGCGCCGGTGCCCTATCGCGCATTGATTCCCAAGAGGATTACAATCTGGATGGTGAGCTCTTAGGGTCTCAGAAATATATTTACGAAGAAGGTTTGGCCCGGCCAACGATTGATTACGTGCTTCAGCAAAACACGGGTGATAACGAGACGACTCGTATTGAGTACAGTGGAAATCTGAGGAAGGCAAGAATTTCCGGGAATATTGGGCCTAATGATGTGTCGGTGAATGATTTTGGTGTGCCCCCGATGGATCCGCAGACGATAGCCGAGAACATCGAAGCGAATAAGCCTGGATTCTCCGGGCAAGTGTTTAGAGACCCCAGCCCCAGCAATAACAACAGAATAGTTTATATCATTTTGAAAAATCAGGATGGTGAGTCGGATGCGGATGGCGACGGATTTTATGACAACATTTATCTTTTTTCTTACGACAGCCACGTTCAACTAGGCGGTGATGGCAACAACTCAAGTTTAGATTCCGTATTTCTTATTAAAAATTTGCTCATCAAGAGCATTGACCCCATACCCGCCGCCGCTCAAATTTCTGAAACCCTTGATTATTTAAGAACTAATAACGCCAATAGCAACCCCTCTCTCATGAATCTTGTGAAGGGGACAGAGTATCGTTATTCAAAAGATATTCAGGCATTTATCAGCGCCGTACAGAACGACCCGACTTTAGGACGCGTGATTGAGGTGGACGGAAAACCTCAGCGTATTATTTTAAAGAATAACGCTGGTTTAGAGGATGCCGATAGTGACGGAAAATTGGACAAGGTATATTTGATTTCTTACAACGCTCATGAAGATTTCGGAGGCGATCGCAATCCGGCGACGCTTGACGCGGCATTTCTTTTTGAAAATAAATTTTCTGTCAATTCTTCCACTTCTAACTTGCAGGCTGCGGATACATTGCACTACATCGAAACCAAAACAACGCGCGCGAACACCTTAGACGTGGCGTCATCGTCCCTATTCAGGCAAGGCTTGGGCGTGATGGCTTTGGTTCTGTTCTCCGGGAGACGGCTGGTTTATGAATATGATGGTTATGGGCGCACTCTGAAGCGGGTTTTGACTTACGAGAGATATTCGGAAACGATGGATTGGTTCTTGTTTTCCCAAACGGAATATGAAACAGCCATCAAATCTGACAGTACGGCAGTCACTCGTGTAGCTTCCATTAAACAATTCAAGAGGAGCGGCCCCCTCAAAACAACCACCAATTATCACTACGCGTCCGACAAAGAAAATGAAGCGGGGTGGTCTGGGCTCCAATACACGGAGGAATTTAACGCCAGCGATAAGTTGATGAACAAGACGGAATATTTTGGCGCGATTACTCGTGAACGGGTATCCCTTATCACCATATATAAGGAAGACGGCACAACGGCTGCTAACTCAACGACCAAGTACCAGAATGAATATCTTTACAACCAGGACGTTTTGCTGGGCCAATCCGTCAGTCAGGATTTAGATGTGGTCAATGAGTACTGGGGATCCAAATCAAACAATAAAATTAAGTCTGAAAACTATTACACCGGAATACAATCCAATGAAAAATTAAGTACTGTTTTGAACCGTAGTCTTTCGGGAGCTAGTGCTTCGACTCAGGCAGAGTATCTCTACAATCTTGATAGTGATGATGGTTTGGACGAAGTAATTGTCAGGAATAAAAGTACAGGAAAAATTGTTTCCAGAGCCATTTACAGCGGCGTAGAGCGAAAAGAGCAGGTGCAGAGGACTTTGAGCTATGCTTCGGATGGCATCAACGTAGAGTATACGTTAATGAATGCCTATAATTCCGACCTTCTTTTGGTGGCCTCATGGAAGCTAAAAGGGGAGAAAACTATCTTGAGTGAGGGGGATATTGTTACCACCTATACAAAATATGATGAGACAGAGGAGAATAGATCTAAATACACATTCAATTTGTACGCGAATACGGCTCTAGGAGATGACTTTCATAGTTTTGCTGATGCCTCTGTTGTTAACTCAACGGTGTATGACTACGGTACCGGTGATTATTTACTGCACTCGGCGGTGGCTCGGGGGAAACATACTACCCTTGATAGCACAGTGAAGATCCAAACCATCAACTTCTTTGACGCCTCTTCCGACCAGCTTTTGGATAAGAACTACGCCTTAAAATCAGACACCGAGTTTATTCTTGGTTGGGGGGACACGTATGATCCTCTGGATGTGACAACCACCACCGAC
>CAMDWQ010000002.1 GCA_945877765.1 Candidatus Omnitrophota bacterium
TCTTTCTCATGGGGCGTATTCTCCTCTGGTTTTGGGTGTCTTCTAACACCCTGGTTGTTTTTTCTTTCTACCAGAAGAATACGCTTCTTTTTATTTCAATACCAAGAAATTCCTAGATTCCCAGCCCACAACATTCGAGTATATCTCGGTAGGGTGGAACTTGAGATGAATAACGAGAGTCGGCTTCTTGTGCCCGGAGAAGAAGTGCTGATTCCTGCGCGGACTTATCACTCGGTTTATACGTCGAGTGATCGGCCGTCGAAATGGTTGTATGGGTATAAGCTAAACCCAAACAAATAGGGGTGATGATGGGTAATATTGTGTTTGTGGCTCGGGTCTTGAGCGTGATTGCGATGCTTTTCTTTTTTGCTGCTTTGTGGCCAAAAAATTCTTGGGCAGAGAAAAAATTTTCTGTTTTAGCGCTGGGGGATTCCACGACGGCGGGCACGCCGGGGTTTTTTTCACCGGCGGAGAAACCGCCGCAGGGTGATGGTGATGTTCGTAGCCAATACGCTTACTGGATACTTCAAAAGCATCCTGCTTGGACGGTGTGGAACCGAGGTGTCCGTGGATGGCGATCCGATCAGATCTTGAAACGCTTCCAGCGGGAAGTAGTTACCTATAATCCGGATGTTGTGGTGGTGCTGGCTGGAGTGAATGATCTTCATCAGGGTTTTTCGGCGGAGCATGTGGAGTCCAATCTTCGAAAAATTTATGATGTGGCACTGGCAAAAAAAGCCGTGATTCTGGCCTGTACCATTCTTCCTTACAACGAATCGACAGCATTGGTGAAGCAAGAGATGGCGCGGGTCAATGAATGGATACGCGCCTTAAGTCAAGAGCGTGGTTTTTTGTTTTGTGACACCTACGCTGCGTTGAACGATCCCGCCAATCCCGGAAATCTCATTGGAACGCCTGATGGTATTCATCCCGACATAGAAGGATACCGTAAAATGGGCGAGGCAATCGAAGTGGTGTTAGCCACAAGCCCGCCAAGCGCCGT
This sequence comes from Candidatus Omnitrophota bacterium, assembly GCA_945877765.1. GTDB lineage: Bacteria > Omnitrophota > Gorgyraeia > 2-02-FULL-51-18 > 2-02-FULL-51-18 > CAMDWQ01. The sequence continues at coordinate 1,004 of CAMDWQ010000002.1, forward strand.
CTAAGAGAGTGGTTGCGGTAAAAAAAATATGTCATCCCGACCGAGAGGAGCGAGCGGAGGGATCTAGTTTTTTGTGCTATGTGTGGGCGTCGCTTGCGGGTATTTGTCTCGGTCGTTTGGGCGAGCTACGGCTTTACGGACTCTAGGCGACCTTTGGACTCTCCCTGCGACAAACACCCGCAACCGACGCTGCCTGGGTGTTTATACGCTCTCGTCCCGACCTACCCCGAGCTTATCGAGGGAGAGCGGAAGAATCTTGATTAGACCGTAAGAGCAAAAGAGTTAATTATCAATAACTGACACAGTTTCTGCTCATCCCGATATACAAAGATACAGTAAAATGGGCGAGGCAATTGAAGCGGTATTAGTCAGGGGCCTGCCAAATGTTGCCCGAGAGAATGCTTGTGGTAAAATAAAAATATCAAAGTATTAGTTCAGGAGTCAGAGTATAAATATTATTAATTAATAGAATAAATACGGACAGGATTATATGCAAATATGGAGTACTTTAACCTAGCAAAAACTAAAGACGGATTTCATGTCGAAGATTTTCCAAATGCAGTCAAAGTCATACAGATTAATCGGCCACAATCCAAAAAATTGGCGGATTTATTCTTGCACAGAAACGACCTAGAATTTTCCCTAAAATCTCTAGAAGAAATTAATTGTGTGCCGGATCAGAGCAATTTTTTACGACAAGCACTCTGGCGATCAGCGATAGTTCATTATCTTAAATGCTTTGGTGATAATAAAGCTCGGTTTAATCTAGACTCTAAAAAAATTTATAGGAAAGAAGAACCGATCGCTATCGAGAACTTTGAATATTTTAGGAATCTTCGGAACAAACATGTTGTTCACGATGAAAATTCATATAGCCAGAGCATTCCAGGAGCAATTTTAAATAAACAGAATCATCCCTATAAAATAGAAAAAATCGTTTGTTTTGCCATAACAGTTGAAACTCTAACTCAAGAAAACTATAGCAATCTTCATATGCTCATTAAAGTTGCGCTGACTTGGATAGTCAGTGAGTTTGATGGGCTTTGCGAGATTTTAACTAAGGAATTGGAAAGCAAGTCGTACGAGACTTTAATTCAGATGCCGAATATGAAACCTAGAACCCCCACAATCGATGAAGTCAAAAACAATCGATTAGAAAATAAACCCCATGCTAGTGGCTAGCTTTTTTTAGAATAGACGAAATTAATTGATGAGGCTCGTTTTTTTTCGAAATCCGGCCAGTCTGTCAATAACTTATAAATACTCATACACTTGTAACTACATTCGTAATATGGTATATTTCTATCGATGAAAGAATTGCGTTGGGATCCTCAGAAGAGTGAGCGCTTGAAGAAGGAGCGCGGGGCTTCTTTTGAAGAATTAACCAGCTCTAGATTTTTGGGTATTGAGAAAAGTAAGACTAGGGTACACCAATCGCTGATGATTTTTGAGCACAGGCATTATGTGTGGGCCGTTCCTTACGTGGAAGGCAAAGACTATTATTTTTTAAAGACAGCTTTTCCAAGTCGTAAGCACACCAAGAAATATTTGAAAGGGGAGCCCCAATGAAAAAGGTAAAACTAGACGCTGAAGAGAAGCAAATTATGTCCGCGATTGAGCGCGATGAGTTTGAAATAGTTACGGGGAAGGAATTGCGTGAAGTGGCTGATTCAATAGCAGCTAGAAAAAGGGATCAGTCTCTGACTATCCGCGTCAATAGTAATGATATCCGTCGTATTAAGAAACTTGCGGTATCAAAAGGCATTGCTTATCAATCCTATCTATCTGAGTTGATCCACCGAGTAGCTATGGCAGCTTAAAATATCCCGGTGAAAAAAGTATTCATCCTCAAGCATGTTCCCAGCGAAGATGCTGGTACGATTTTGGATTTTCTAAAAGGGCATAAAATTCCATTTCAAGGTGTAAATCTTTTTGACGGCGAAGCTTTGCCTACAATTGAAGAGGTGCGGGCACTTGTCATTATGGGCGGACCGATGAATGTTGATGAAGAAGATAAATACCCATTTTTGTATGAAGAGAAGATTCTTTTGAAGGAAGCAATCGCCAAAGATGTGCCGTGTCTGGGTGTGTGTTTGGGGTCTCAGCTTTTGGCTCGTGCACTCGGGGCGCGGGTGTACAAAGCAAAGCGCGAGGAGATCGGGTGGGACAAAGTGTCGCTTACGGCCGAGGCTAAAAAGGACACTCTTTTTTCGGCGGTTGTGGGTGCCAAACTGCAAGTCTTACAATGGCATGGGGACACCTTTGATTTGCCACGGCGGGCGGTGCATTTGGCGGCCAGCGAAGCAGTGCCTCATCAGGCGTTTCGTTTTGGCGATAAAATTTATGCCCTGCAATTTCACGTGGAGGTCAATAAACCAATGCTTGAGGAGTGGTTTAGGAAGAGCAAAGATTTGAGCGATATCCTCAAAGAGTATGACCGGTATGAGCACGAGCTTTCAAAAATCACCGCGGAATTTTACAGGCGGTTCTTTTCGCTGGGGTAAAGCCGCAAAAAGACTGTTTGGCCCACAAAACTGCCAGGCGTAAGCTACCTAATCATGTCCAAAGTAAAAAAATCCTCTTACGTCGACTATGTCGTTAACGACGTTTTCTGCCGCCTTGAGGGGGTGACGGCACGGGCGATGTTTGGTGGGTATGGGTTGTATCTCGATGGGAAGATATTTGGGCTTATTGCTGACGAGGTGCTTTACTTCAAGACGGATGGTTCCAATCGCCCGGAGTATGAGGCGCGGGGGAGCCGACCATTTACTTATGAGACTGCCAAAGGGCGGAGGGTTGCGATGAGTTATTGGGAAGTGCCGTCTGAGATACTCGAAGACGTACAACTTGTCGCGGAGTGGGCGAAAATCTCCGCAAGCTTATTGAAACCGTCGAAAAATACAGAGCGCGGTAGCAAGAATACATGATTATTTCTGTGAAGGCGCATCCTAAATCCAAACAGGCGAAAGCAAAGCGCTTGAGTGAATCGTTGTTTGAGGTTTGGGTTCATGAAGCCCCGGATAAGGGGCGTGCCAATGAGGCGGTGATCGAGCTTTTGAGCGAGCATCTGGATATCGCCAAATCGAGGATGACGCTTATTTCCGGCGCAAGCAGTCGGAATAAAAGATTTGAAATCGCGGGAAGCTAGGCATAGAATATACAAAAACGTAATTTACAAGGGGGTAACGATGAAAAAAATAAGCTTTTTATTGATGGTTGTGATAGTGGCGGGTTTTGCTTCTGGTTGTGCCAAAAAAACTGCTTCTGAGCAGTTAGCGGATGACATGAAAAAAATGCAGAATGATTTGAATAAAACCGCTAAGAAAGTTCAGAGCGATTTAAGCTGAGCGTCCAATGGACCCATTAAAAAAAATAAGCGGTTTTAATCCGGCCAAAGGCGCGTTTACGCTTTTGGATGAGTTTAAGAGCTTTGTTTTTAGAGGCAATGTGATTGATCTGGCGATCGGCGTGATCATTGCCGGTGCCTTTGGAAAAATCGTTGATTCATTGGTAAAGCACATCATTTTGCCGATGGTTAGTCTTCTGATTCCGGGAGAAAAGGGCTATCTGGAGCTAAAATTGGTGATCCATGGCAAGGATATCCCTTACGGCCTTTTTATTGGCGAAGTGGTAAATTTTCTCTTTGTAGTCGCGGCCATTTTTTTCTTCCTGGTCAAATTCTTAAGTTTTGTCATGAAGAGTAAAAAGGAAGAGCTGATCGCGCCTCCAGCGCCATTACCTCCAACTAAAGAGGAGCTGCTTCTTACAGAAATCCGCGATCTTTTAAAAAAATAGAGAAGTTTGAAAAAAATCCCCCAGGTGCCAAGGGCGGTCCGGGAGCAAGTCCCAATCGCAGGCCAAAGAGAGCGTTGAGACGCTTAATTGTCCCACCAGCCGGGAATTGTATTTTCTGTGTGTGAAATTAGCGACATCTGTTTTATTTGACGGCGAGCCAGCTGATAGGTTTTTAAGGATTCAATCAATTCATCTGCAAACATAAGCCCTCCTCTATTTTTTTTAAGTTACTTGATGATTCAATATAGCTTCCGAATGTTAACGATATGTTAACGCTAGATGAAAACTATGTTTAGGATTTGGGGGTGTTTTTTGGATCAGGATGCTAGGTTTGACGGTGCCGCATGATACGGCTTGTGGTAGAATTTAAAAATGAATAAAAAAGAACAGACAAGCATCTCAAAATCAATCCGCGAAATTCCTGATTTCCCAAAAAAAGGAATCCTTTTTCGTGATATTACACCGCTTTTGTCGGACGGGAAAAAATTTCGCGCATGCGTCAAGCATTTCAAAAAATTATCCAAGTCGCGCATTGACTATGTAATCTCAATTGAATCCAGGGGTTTTATTTTTGGTTCGGCGCTGGCATGCGAGCTGGGTGTGGGTTTTGTGCCTATTCGTAAAGCAGGGAAGCTCCCGCATAAAACGTTTCAAGCCTCTTATGAGCTCGAATATGGCAGCGCGGTGATGGAAGTCCACGCGGATGGGTTTACACGTGGATCGCGTGTGGTGATTGTAGATGATGTTCTGGCAACGGGCGGCACAGCGCGCGCTGCGGTGGAGTTGGTAAGAAAACTAGATGCAAAAATTGCGGGGATTTATTTTTTAATCGAGCTTACAGCACTCAAGGGCCGCGAGAAATTGAAAGATTTGCCCGTTCACGCGCTCGTGTCTTATTGAGGAATGTGATGATCGGGATTATTTGCCCCAGTTTGTTTGAATATCGCGCGCTTGATCGAGCGAAGCTTAAAAAAGCTGGCGTGCCAGTCCTATTGTCCGGCATGGGAAAGCTTCGGGCCATTCTAGGTGCGTTGAAGCTTTATGAAAAGCATCCAGGTCTTGAAGGAATCCTATTGGTTGGTTTTGCTGGTGGCCTCACCCCCAATCTTTGTATTGGAGATGTCCTGGAGCCACTTATTTTTATCGAGCAGGATTACTGTGCTGAGCCTTTTGAAAAATTTCCCAATAAAATCCAGCTGGGCGCCCGAAGGAAACTAGTCCGCGAATCCCGCCGGGCAGTGCTTTTGACACAGGACCGCTTTCTGACTGAAAATCCTTACAAAGGGGGAAAGTTGACCCACCGATTTTCTACCATCGGCTGTGATATGGAATCCTATGCTGTGGCAAAATTTTGTTTGGAGAAAAAAATACGTTTTGGAGCGATTAAGCTTGTTTCGGATGTTGCCGACGAGACGGCAAGCCATGATTTTTTGGCGGCGTGCCGGCGGTTGGCGCCGAAATTAAACCGCACGGTGTTGGCGGCAGTAAAATCATTTGCTAAAAATTTTAGTGGGCTAAAAAAAGAGATAGCGTGAAAAAGAGAGCGATTGTGTAGGATGAGTAAATAATGACTACGATTATGCGATCCATTGTTCGAAAAGCGCTGCTGGCGCTGTTTCTATTTGCGGTGCTTGCGCTGGCGAACTATTATGGTTTGTGGCCAGGCAATCTGAAGCGAGAGATTCATCTCTCGGAGGTGGGGCAGGAGTCCATTTTACGGCTAACTAATATTGGAGCGCATCGTGGTGCGGAGCGTATTGATATCCTGATCAGTGGAAATATTGACGGGAGAGCGGTTGTTTGTCAGTCGATAGGTGGGGAGAAGGCTGACGTCCATGAAATTGGGCCGGGAAAAGTTTCTCAGCGGATGGGCGGTCCATGGAATTCAAGCAGTTATACGCTTCAATACAAGCCCATCGATGCCAAAAACGGCCAGCTAAAAGTCCGGTATAATTTTAGGGATTAAAAACTAAAAGAGGAAAGGCGGTATCCATGGCTAGCCTGGAAGAAGATTTTGAATACAACTGCCCCTATTGTATGGCCGTCATCTCTGTCCGGGTAGATAAAACAGGGGGCAGCAGGCAGTCTTTTGTGGTTGACTGTGAGGTTTGCTGCCGGCCCATTGAGATTGAAATTGATATTGATCAGGATGGGGAAGTTAATTTCATCGCCAAGCGGGAGGGTGAGGGTTGATGTTGACCTTCGGCGGGAACATGGGATAATGCCCATCTTGGGGACAACCTTATGAAAAATATTTTTACTCATCCGCTTAGCTGGATTATTATCTCAGCGCTTCTTTTGGGAGCGTGTACTTACCTGCCATTGTGGATTAAAAATGATAACCTTCGTAATTGGGTGATGCGCTGGGTGCTAGTGCCAGTGAGTATTGTGTTGATTGCTTATTCGTACCCCGTGGGGATTGAGGTTTTTAAAAATATCGCGTTGGCGTGGAAATAATAAATTTATAAGTTATTTTTAGAGGAGGGAAACATGTTTTATTTATTTCAAAAGGGCGGACCTATTATGTGGCCGCTTTTTTTAACGTCGGTGATCTCGGTGGCCGTGATTTTGGAGAGGCTTTTTTTTATGATGATGATCCGCGTGCGACGTGATCCTAGTGCGGTGGAGTCCCTTTTGGGCTTGGCAGAAAAAGGGGATATGAGCGGCGCGATTGAAACGGGAGAAGCAAGCCGAGATTATGTCGCCGCAACACTGGCTCAGGGCTTAAAAAATCGTAACAAGTCACTTTCCAGCGCTCTGATGAAGGCCGCAAATCAGGAGTTAAAGCGTTTTAATCAGGGGCTTTTTGTGCTGGATACCGTGATTACGCTGGCGCCACTTTTGGGCCTTTTGGCCACGGTGACGGGAATGATTCACGCTTTTGGACTTCTTGGAAATAAAGAGCTGGAAGCGCCGACAGTGATTACCGGCGGCATTGCTGAGGCGTTGATTGGCACGGCCTTCGGTCTGGGAATCGCGATCGTCGCTCTGATTCCATTTAACTATCTTAATTCAAAGCTTGAAGAAGCGCGACATGAGATTGAGGATGCGGCGACGCAGCTTGAATTAATTCTTAAGGCAGATTAGCGCCGCATGCGGCTGTCTTCGCCATCCCCCAGGAAGCGTGCGCGCATTGAAATTATCCCGCTGATTGATATTGTTTTTTTTCTATTGGCCACGTTTGTAATGGTTTCGTTGTCCATGGTGAAAAGTCAGGGAGTCAGAGTTCAGCTTCCGCAGGCGGCTACTGGCACACGTCAAGAAGCGGGCGATAAGGGTTTCACCGTCATCACGGTTACAGAGACTGGTGAAATTTTTATCAATAAGAAAAAAACCCGCCCTGAGGATTTATTGAATCGTCTGAAAGAATTAAAGGGTAAGGAGGGGGACCCCTCCGTTTTGTTGAATGGTGATGATAAAGCCATGCTGGGACGTGCTATCTTTGTGTTGGATGCGGCACGCAAGGCAGGGATAAAGAAATTTGCACTAGGAACAAAGCCCGCTGAATAGATTTCACAGCCCTACGACGAAAAGAGTTGATGTGGTATTATCTTATGCATTCGGAATCACCCGTTTGGACGGCAGCCAATAGAAAGCATTGCCAATGAAGCCAGAAGATAGAAAAAGAGCCTTGGAAGAATTGGGAAATATTCCTGAGGAGCTATACGACGAGTTTTTAGTTGAATACAAGGAGCAGCACAAGCGCCAGACTGAAGAAATTCGGCAGGCTTTAAGCTCAAAGAACCTCCTTCTGATTCGTGAGGCCGCCCATTCCTTGTCCGGAACCAGCGGAAATTTGAGGCTATACCCCATCCATTACGCCGCTAAGGCTCTTGAGATTTCCGCTAGAGATGCAGCGCCTTTGGAGGCTATATCCAAAAATTTCAAGGCGTTGGAAGATATTTCTTTGGAATATTGGAGGTAGGTCAGTTTCCATGAAGCTCAGGCCGAAAGCTTTCCTGATCTTGCTCCCGATCGTCATCAGCTTGTTTGTTGTGGTTTATTTTGCCTCTACCCACGTTATCTTTGATTGCTTTAAGTCCATTGATCACGCTAACGCAGCCTCTCAAGCAAGACTTGCCCACCGCTCGATCCTAGTTTTAATTTTAATTCTCGGCGCCACAACCCTTGTGATGGGCGCTATTTCTCTTGAGCTTCTTTTTTTTCAACCACTGCGGCAACTGGTGCATGAAGTCGGAGGCATGGCCAAAAAAAGCGATTTTTCACAGAGGCTTACGGCGAACAGCGGTGATGAATTCTCTGACATATCAACGTCTATTAATTCACTTCTTGCGGATGAGGAAAGAAAAGTGGAACAGATTAAATCCACTAAAGTGGAAATTGAAAGACGTGCCGCAGAGCTCGAGCTGATGCAAAAAATTAACGTTAGCATCGTCAGTGACTTAAAAAAAGCTAAATATGAGGCAGAGCAAGCCACGAACGTTAAGAGCCAATTTCTGGCTAATATGTCTCATGAAATCCGGACGCCATTGAACGCTATCATCGGTTTTTCAGAAATTCTAAGCGAGACAGATCTAGATGAAAATCAGAGGGAGTATGCCAGGACCATTATCGATAGCGGTGAGATCCTTTTAAGTATCATTAGCGATATTCTTGATTTTTCTAAAATTGAGGCTAGCCAGAGAAAAATAGAAAACGTTGATTTTGATTTAGAGAGACTCATACGAGCAATCACCATGACCCTGAAGATACGGAGCGTTTCGGATACTGTGAGTCTGCGTTATGAGTACGATCAGGGATTGCCACGCGAGCTAAATGGGGACGTGACGGCTATCCGTCAGATATTGCTAAATTTTATCAGCAATGCGGTCAAATTCACAAGTGGTGGTGAGATTTGTGTCAAGGTAAGCGCCGCCAAAACGTTGTTTGAGGGAGCTTATTGCTCTCTGCGTATTGTCACTTCTGACACAGGAATAGGTATCGGTGAGGATAAAATAAAAGAGATTTTTAAGCCTTTCGAGCAAGCAGATATCTCTGTTACACGTAAGTATGGCGGAACAGGCCTTGGCCTTTCCATCACAAAATCGCTGGTAGAACTGATGGGTGGAAAAGTATGGGTCGAGTCTGTCGTTGGAAAAGGAAGTCAATTTATCATGGAGCTACCGTTTAACGCTCCGCAATCCCCAAGAGAAAATATTGAAAAGCATCCCCAGACGACCGATGTTTCGGGGGGAGCTGTTTTTGCAAAGCTTAAGGTGCTGGTTGTTGAAGATAATCCAGTGAATCAGAAGCTGATCGCGCTAATGCTTAAGCGTTTAGATTGTCAGGTAGAGATTGCTAACAACGGTAAAGAGGCTATCGACAAAATTGCTTCGAGCCGCTTTGATCTATGTCTGATGGATCTGCAGATGCCGGTGATGGGCGGTATCGACGCGACGCGACACATCAGAGCCTTGTCTGGATATCAGGAATTTCCGATCATTGCTCTGACGGCTGCGGCAACCACCCAGGACCGCGCTCTTGCGCAAGAAGCAGGAATGAATGATTTTTTGACGAAGCCGATAGAAACTGAAAAACTCAAAGAGGCTCTTTTGAGATGGAGTGGGAAATAAAAAAGGAGATGAATGCATGTGGAATGTATTAATTGCGGATGATCACTTGGTGGACCGGAGACTGCTTAAGGGTTTTTTAAAGGGAAGGGCGGATTGTCAAGAGGCTGCCGATGGCAACGAAGCGATTCTTTGCTATAATTTTTCATTACACGAACAGACACCCTACGATCTGATTATTATCGATTTGACAATGCCCAAGATGACAGGGCAAGAGGTTCTTAGACGTATTCGCGAAGATGAAAAGAAGCGCGGTGTGACGTCTGGCATGAGGGTGCCGGTGATCGCTACTAGCGCCATGGACGAGGTTGAGTTGGCGTCGGATTTAAAGTTATTTGATGGTTTTTTTGAAAAACCCGTCAACCCCAAAGAATTATTAAAAAAAATAGAAAGTCTTGTGAAGCCCAAAAAATAAAAAAACTGAGGTTTGATGGTGCTAAGCAAAATCTAAAACGATGAAGTCGTATGAATTGATTATTTTTGATTTTGATGGGACGCTTGTTGATACGCTGGATGATATTGCCTATTATGCCAATCAAGTGCTTGGCGTGTTCGGTTTTCCGCAGCAGCCCGTCTTGGAGGTGAAAAAGTCCATCGGTTCTGGCGTGCATGACCTGTTAAGAACTTTAGCGCCCAGCCTTTCTTCTGACCCGTCGAATCTTGAGAAAGCTGTGAATCTGTTTAAAGCCAGCTACCGAGCAAAACCTGTCATCAGGACAGATGTTTTTCAGGATGTTCGTGCCATGCTTGAGGGGCCTCTCTCAAATTTAAAAAAAGCAATCGTCACCAATAAACCTCAAGATATCACTGAGCAAATTTTAAAAGAATTAAAAATTGGGCATTACTTTGAAATGACGATTGGGATCGATGCTGGTTTTTTGCCGAAACCCGATGCCGCTGCCACGCAACACGTGATTAGTTCTCTAGGTTTTTTACCCAAACAATGTGTGTTTGTCGGCGATAGCAGTGTGGATGCTTTCACGGCCAAGAATGCGGGCGTTGATTTTGCTTGGGTCTCTTATGGTTACGACAACTTGCGTGAAATTAAACCTCTTTTAATTTTTTCTTCGCCAGCGGAGTGGCGCTCACTGGCTTGACTTCTGCCCCCAGACTCGTTTTTAAATTCTTTTGACAATATGTATGGTTTTTTTAACAGTTATAAACTATTATACAACTTAGTAATAGGGTCTACTAACGCCAACGGAGCAGGCTAATTTGATTTCAAAAACGCAATCTGTGGGTATCTTCCTGGACCAGTACACACTATGGGCGGTATGCGTTGAAGTGCCCATGATGGGCGGACAGCCTATTTTGAAAACTTCTTTTAAATACGACCTCCTGAGCATCCCTGAAGAATTGACCTCACGTATGTATTTTTTTTCCGAAATCATAAAATTGGCGATTTCAAAACTGGATGTTAGCTCAGGTTCCATTGGCATGGTTTTTGCGGATGCTGATACCCTGGTGCGCTATTTTGAGATGCCAATCATTCCTGATACGGATATGCGCACCGCGGTTTATTTTGAGGCGCAGAAATTTATGCCATTTCCCATGAAAGATCTGTATTTTAATTTTAAATCTTTTCCAAGGCCGGAAATAAAAAAACAGGGCGTTGTTTTTACCGCCGCTAAAAAGGAAGAGCTGGATACATGGAAACAGGCGATGACTCATGCAGGCTACATTTTGGATTTTGTTGAGCCTGAGGGCATGGCGTTTTTTCGTTTAATGGCCACGGCAGATGAGCAGTTTTCTTCGGCGAAGGTTAAGATTTACGCAGGATTGCGCAGCAGCGGCTCTCTGACATTTATCGTGGCACGCGGAGAGGAGGTTCTCATGAGCAATACAGCTAAGATCCCGCCGCCCATCGCTATCGCTGGAGAAAAGGCTAAAAAAATGGACAGCGAATCCGTCGGCCGGCAAATTTCACTCTTGTTAAGCTATTTCCTTAAAAATTTTCGGGGACAAAAGGTGAGTGAGCTCTTGATCACTAGTGATCCCGGTTATGCCGAAGAGGGCTTGGCTTCTGCCTTAAGCGCTAGGCTTGGTTTTCCTGCGCGCGCAGTGCCACTTGCCAAACTTTTTGCAGGTTTATCGAAGACAGAGGTTTCCTATGCCCACATGATTGCTTTGGCTGCGGGAAAGGCCCGAGTTAGGCCTTTATTTAGTTTAGGAAGCGAGAAATCAATGAATTTGCTATCAGCGAGTGTCAGCAAAAAATCTTTGTTTAGTAAAACCTCGCTTAGCTGGACGCAGGAAGTCAAGGAGTTGAGACGATTAGCAACTCTGGAGATTTTGATGCTGACCGCCATTTTTGTTTTTTTTCATTTATTTTTTTTGGGGAAAATAAATAGCGCTAAAAATAATTTGGCGCAGATCAAGACTGAGTCTGCGGCCACGACTGTTCCTGCTGAGGTGTTGAGTGCGGCTGATGTTGATGCGGCGACCTTGGCACTGTCCAGAAAGGCTGATTTCCTCACCTCTATTTACAGTAAACGAGTTTATTGGACGCACAAGCTTAGTGAGATTACACGTTTAGCTCCTGAAGGCGTAGCTTTGGACATGCTTGAAATTGATGATAGTCAGGGAAAGAGCAATAAGCTTATAAGGTCTCTACGCCTAGAGGGGCATACTAGTAATCTGGGAGATGATATTACGACGGTTAACCAATTTGTTGAGGGCTTAAAAAGCAGCCCCACCCTCACTTCCGGTATCGGTGCTGTAAAAATGTCCAAGCTGAGAAAGACTGTCGATGACGACGGAAAATACAGCTCCTCTGCTTTTCTTATCGAAAGTGAGATGGCGGAAGAGCCGGCATGATTCGCATTCTACTGGAAATTTTCAAACGCTACAGCGCTACTCAAAAAAAGATCATCACGTTGGTGTTGGCAGGGGTGTTGGTGGCGGCGCTAGGAATGAAGTTTATTGTATTTTCTGACTTGAACGAAATAAGGCAGACCAAATTGGCGATTCAGGCAGAGCTTATCAGGAAAAATTCATTATTGCGTGGCGTGCCCGCTCAGGCGCAGATTGAGGCTCAGAAAGCCGGATTATCGAAATCCAAGCAGCCGGACTGGATGACAGATGCTGTCCGCCAGGCCGCTGAACAATCAGGCCTTGTCTTGATTTCTGTATCGCCGCGGAATCCTGTCAAGAAAGAATTTTTTGAAGAATTTTCGTTGTTGGTTGAGGCGCAGGGCGGATATCATCAGACGGGTAAATTTGTCGCCTATTTAGAAAATCACACCCCTTCAATTATTATTAAACATTTACGCCTTGAAAGGAATTCGAGTAAGGATTCCGACAGACGCCTTAAGGTGGTTTGTCATTTGACGGCCTATTATGAGATTCTGGCAGGCGTGACATGAAAAGGCGATTTTGGATGGTTTTTTTTGCGCTTTTTTTGGGAGCTGCTAAGGCTGGTTGGGGTGAAGTGCAGTACTCGCCCGGTGAAACCAGAGATCCTTTTTTTGAGACGGACAATTTGTCAAGGCGGCCGGAAGCTGGTTTTTCATCCAGTGACTCGTGGACGTTGGAGGGTATTTTGCGCTCACCGTTGACGAGTTCTGCGCAGGTGAATGGAAATAAGGTAACGGTGGGGGATTTTGTGGGCGACGCCGAGGTTGTGATGATTGATATTAAGGGAGTAAAATTAAGGCGTGGCGGAAAAGAGGGCTACTTAACCAAGCAGGGGATCCAGTGGACATGAAAAAAAATCGATTAGTTATTTTTATGGTATTCATTGCTTTTTTTAGTGTGAGTAGCGCCAATGCTGCTGAGGGCGGCGCGCACACAGCCTCTAGTTTTATTACGTTGGATGCCGATAACATCGAGCTAAAAGATGTTCTGAGATCAATCGCAGAGCAGTCGAAAGCGAGTTTTATCGCCAGCGAAGATATTCAAGCTAAAAAAATAAACTTGAGTTTTAACCATTTATCTCTTGATGAGGCCTTGCAAAGCATTGCCCTAGTCAATGGGCTTGAATATCAAAGGAAAGAGAATGGAGTCATTCTTGTTTACTCAGCCAGCGGCGCAAGTTTTGTCTCAGGCATGGCGCCTGGCGGCGCAAGCCTGTCTTCCTATGGAGGACAAAAAACTGAAACAAGGATTTATCATCTAAAGTATGCCCGTTTATCCAACTCTCCCATTGATGTGGGGGGGAACGGGACGATTAAGGATCTTGTTTCCTTGCAGAGCGCTTCTATTGAGAGCTCGGGCTCTCGTTCGTCTTCTTCAGGATCTTCGGCCTCATCGACAACCTCCTCAAATTCTAGCTCGGCAACTCCTGCTAATTTGGTGGTTGAGCGCGGAATTGACCGCGTCATCGCAAGTCTCTTGACGCCGGCAGGTAAACTTACCGGTGATATTCAAAGCAACAGCTTGATTATCACGGATGTCCCTTCAAAATTAGATGATATTGAAAAGGTGTTGGCGCAGATTGATCTGCCCACTCCTCAAGTTTTAATTGAAGTCTACTTAATGGAGATCAAAAAAGATATCCTAACCAATCATGGCGTTGATTGGGGTGGAGAGGATGGAGCGATTGCCTCGTTCACCGGTGGGTCAAGAACCACAGGTTTTCCTTTTACGGAAAGTTTCCTTAACAGTTCAAAGGGTGTAAAGGCGACCACCCAAGGAACATCTACTTTGACGCTGGGAACATTGAGCGCCACAAGTTTTCAGGCGACTTTGCATTTTCTTACGCAGGATATCAGCACAAAAGTATTGGCGCGCCCCCGTGTTCTTACTATGAGCAATGAAGCGGCCAATATCAAGCTCGTGACGAACGCAGCGATCGCTAACCAAACTTCGCTAACAACAGCCGATGGTCAGTCAACTTCCACAGCTAATTCGGCAGAGAGATCTCAGGTCGGCATTACTTTGAAAATGACACCTCAGGTCAATGCCGATGAAACGGTGGGACTATTTTTAGAGCCCTCCATCACCACAGTTGCTGTCTCAAGTTTTTTCCCCACCATATTTTTGGATCCAACTACTCGCGTGGTGCGCACTGTCACACGTGTTAAAAATCATGAGACGCTGGTCATTGGCGGTCTCATGGAAAGAAACGGTAGTAAAGACGGCAAAAGAATACCTTTTTTAGGAAGCGTCCCTCTGGTTGGAAAGGCTTTCAGCTACGACAATAACTCTGACAGCGATCGCGAGCTTATTATTTTTATTACGCCACACATTGTTCATACTTATAATACTTTCTCACAAAAAAATGCAATGTCTCCCATGGGTCAAAAAGATACTTCAATCCAAAAAGTTTTGAGTGAGTTTCGGGATTCAGAGATGATTTCTGAGCTCGATGTGGCCGAAGCCCGCGGAATCAAAAATGATCTCAAAGTTAAAGAAAAAAAAATGAGGACGCCGCTTCCTCCTGAAGGCAACAGAGGTATTCTCTGATGGCAGGAAAAAATCCACGCATAGGCGACCTTCTAATTGAAGCTGGGTTGGTTACGGCTTCTCAGGTTGAACAGGCTTTAAAACAACAAGAGAAGGGTGGGGGGGAACTTCTTGGCGCGACTTTAATTCGGCTTGGATTTGTGGATGAAAAAAATCTTGCCACTGCCCTCAGCAAGCAGCTTAAAATCCCATTTTTTTCAATGGAAAACTGGCCAGGAATTGCCTCCAACGCCAAGCGATTGACGTATCTCATTCCAGAGGTTTATGCGCGCAAAAATACGGTGCTGGTGATTGAGCGCAAGGACGGGGTGATGGTAGTCGCTCTGACGGACCCTACCGATGTTGTCTTGTTGGACAACTTGCAAAAAATGACTCGCCTGGAAATAGAAAGCGTAATTGCGACGCGTACCGATATTATTGCAGCCTTAAATCAAATTTATACCGAGGGGGGAGCGTTAAAATCTGCAGTCGAATCATTTAGGTTGCAGTCAGGCTTCGAATCCTCGGCTGCGGCAGGTGCTGCAGGCCTTGGGAATGCGGTAGCCGAAATTGATAAAGCGCCGGTGGTGCAGCTGACCAACCTTATTCTTGACGAAGCGATGCGTTATCGCGCCAGTGATATTCATCTAGAACCTTATGAAAAAGAAACTTCCATTCGTTTTCGTATTGACGGCGTGCTTAAATCAGTCGCTCCGCCAGACAAAACAATTTTTACGGCACTTGTTTCTCGTTTAAAAATTCTTTCCAATATGGATATCGCTGAAAAGCGTTTGCCTCAAGATGGAAGTTTTACAGCGACTGTTAGAAATAAGGTCTACGATTTCCGTGTCTCCACCGTGCCAACGATCTACGGGGAAAAAATGGTTTTGCGTATCCTTGACCGCAGCAGCGCTCGTCTTGAGCTGGGAATACTGGGATTTGAGGCGGATGAATTAGCGCTTTTTCGAGAAGCAATCAATAAGCCTAATGGACTCATTTTAATCACCGGACCCACGGGAAGCGGCAAAACCACTACGCTTTACTCAGCCCTAAATGAATTGAAGGGCGAGCAGGTTAATATTACAACCATTGAAGACCCTGTGGAGTATCAGCTGGAGGGGGTTAATCAGGTCCAAGTGAAGTCAAGTATCGGGTTAACGTTCGCTTCCGCGCTGCGTTCTTTTTTGCGGCAAGATCCTGATATCATTCTTGTGGGAGAGACACGTGATTTAGAGACGGCACAGATTTGCATCCGCTCATCGCTTACCGGACACCTGGTTTTTAGCACGATTCATACCAACGACGCTATCTCTAGCGTCACCCGCCTTCAAGATATTGGCATCGAACCTTTTTTGGTCGCCTCCTCCTTAACGCTGATCGTTGCCCAAAGGCTTGTTCGACGACTCTGCGAGAAATGCAAAATGCCTCACCAGCCGAACTGGGAATCAATTCCCAAGGAAGTCGTTTGGGATAGATCCAAGACCATTTACCAGGCGGTGGGTTGTGAGGATTGCGCTAAAACTGGTTATTTAGGTCGAATGGCTATTTATGAAATCGTGCCGGTTTACGAAGATATGCGCGAATTAATTGCAAAAAAAGCACCGATTTCTGAGCTTCGGGCTCTGGCTTTAAAAAATGGGTGGCCTACGCTTGCCCAAAGCGCTTTCAAAAAAGTTTTTTTAGGAATCACCTCTCTGGATGAGGCTCTGCGAATGGTTATGATTAGGGAAGGCTAAGCTCACCGATGCCGCGTTTCCGTTATGTAGCCCACACGCTGGCAGGGCTTCGTATTACGGGTGAAGAAGTTGCCGTTGATGAGAACGCTCTGGTCAGGGCCCTTCAAAGCCGCGATCTGTTCGTCGCGCGATTAGCCATGACCGGTGAAGAGCTTGGGGGCGAGCTTTCCAAAAGAGCCCATTCAAAAATACGCGATGAGGATCTTCTTCATTTTGCACGAGAATTAGGGACACTGCTGAACTCAGGAATTCCTTTCGATCATGCGCTAGACTTGGTCACCGACCAAGTGCGAAGCTTTCAACTGGCTAAAGTCTTAATACAGATTCGTGAGGATGTGAACGCAGGCGTCTCTTTTCATCATGCGATCGAAAAGCATCCCAAAAGTATCCCCTTTTTGTGGGGGCATCTGATTGAAGCGGGGGAGGCTGTAGGTAATATTGCCGGGGTTTTGGGGCATATAGCCAAGCAGCTTGAGCAGTCAATCGCGCTAAAAAGAAAAATTATATCGGCTCTTTTGTACCCGGCCATCCTGATTGTTGTTACCATCATCGCAATCTCTGTTTTCCTCCTGTTTGTCATCCCGCAGTTTAGCCGCGTATTTGAGGTTTTGCACACGAAGCTGCCTTTGATGACGCGCGTCATTTTTTCGATTAGTGCATTCGCGAAGACCTTTTTTATCCCGAGTTTTGTTGTCATTTTTTTGGCCGCTTATATTTTAAAAAAAAGCACCGAGACCCCGACCGGCCGGCGCACGCTGGATCTATGGCTAGTGAAGGCGCCCATCATTAGCGAGCTCGTTCGAGACGTTGTGATGGCGCGTATTTGTATTAATCTAGCAGCCGTATTATCCAGTGGTGTCGGGCTGATTTATGGGCTTGATGTAGTTTCGCGGACATCCGGAAATAAGATTTATGAAGAGATGTTGGAAGGCGTGATGGAGGATGTGCGGGACGGCAGCTCCATGTCGCAGGCATTAAGTAAGCGGGCTGTTTTTTCTCCGCTGATGATCCAGATGGTGATCGTGGGAGAAGAAAGTGGGCAATTGCCGGAAATGATTCAGAAAGTAGCTAATTATTATGAAGAGAAGGTGGAAACTTTGGTGGCGCGAGTCAGCACTTTATTCGAACCGGTGATGTTGATTTTTTTGGGAGTTGTCGTCGGGTCGATTGTAGTGGCGCTCATGTTGCCGATTGTCACGATTTCATCGTCTCTTCATTGATAAATAGTAGTTGAAATGTGCTAGGTATGGTGTAGACTTACATTAGGAAAGCTAGTTTTAGTTAAAATATTTTAACAGAACGAAAAGAAGGATAAATAGGGGATTTGAAATGATAAAATTAATAAAAAATAAAAAAGGTTTTACTCTTCTAGAGCTTTTGATTGTGCTTGTCGTGATGGGTGTTATTGCAGGGTTGATGTTTCCTGTATTGGCGGCTCAGGTTGAAAGAGGGCGTGCTCAGGAAGCGGTGACGGCACTTGGGACGGCCAAGCAGATGATGGTTGTCTACCATCAAACAACGGGAGGGAATTCCTATGCCAACGCCGGTTTTAATCCTGCGGTTCCTGGGTTCATGGGGTACGACCCTAACGCTGCAGCTGCGGGACAAGTACCTGTTTTTATTTACACGGTGGTCTCTGCCGGCGATACATTTACCATCACCGCGACTCGTCAGGCTACGGTCTTAGCGCCTTTGCCGGCGAATTTTAACCCAGTAAATAACACCATTACTATTAATGAGCAAGGGCAGGTTGTTCGAAACGGCATTTACGCATAATCAGGGCTGAAAGAATGTGGCATGCGTACTTGTAGACAGCTTCAAAATTGCCGAGGTATAGGTCTGGCTGAAATTTTAATTGTCCTGTCGGTTATGTGTGTGGTGGCAGGACTAACAATACCTGTCTATATCGCAAGGACAGAGAGGCATCGATCGGAGGAAGCGATTCAGCACCTGGCAGCTGTGAAGGATGCTTTGTTGCAGTACCGATCCCTTAACGGCACCTACGCAGGGGCATCCTTTAATAATATTCGCTACGACCCAAATGTAGGCGAAGCCGGGCAGGACGCTCTTTTTTCTTACAACCTCGATATTCTTACGACTAATGAGTATACGGTTACCGCTCAACGATTACCATTAGATGCTAATAACGGGAATACGATTAGCCTAGATCAAGCCGGAACGCTAACGAGGCGGGGAGTTTATGATGGGTAGATTGACACGCCGGCCAACGGGGGGCAGATCGCAAGGGTTTACACTGCTGGAAATATTGATTACCCTAATGATTTTGGGGGTACTTGCGGGACTTGCGATACCGATTTATTCCCGGCGAGTTGAAGAGAGCCGCGCCAACGAAGCCACTGTCAATCTCAACGCTATCTACATGGGCCAAAAAATATACGCGCTCAATAATAGCGGAGATTACTGGAATGGCGGGGTGGGTCCTGCCGTTGCGGATATCAACACCACTCTAAATATTGACATCAATCCGCAATTTTATGACATTGCTTCTATCAGTGCCGCTAACGGGGCAAACCCCAAAACATTTGTCGCCGTTGCAACTCGAAATAATACTTCGGGCGGGGATGGGGTTACTAGTTATAGGATCAATGACGCTGGTGTGGTGAGTTAGTGTTGACTAGAAATTGTCGCCCGGTCAATGTCACGAAAAATCAAAATGGTTTTTCGTTGGTTGAGGTGGTTGTGGCGTTAATTGTTCTTGCCGTGCTTTCTGTGGGTTTGCTTCGAGGTGCAATTTCAGCGCACCGCTCGGTTCCTGCTCAATTGGATCGCAGCGGCGCTCAAAACCTCGGGCGTGCGATTATTGAGTCTCTTTATGAGGCTGTGCGTCAGGACTGGTGGAATTTAACCGACCGTCCGCTAAGCGTAGGCACTCCCTTGGGCGCCCCCCGCGCAACGACCGTTGCTGGCAGGACTTACACCTCTGAATATTCGGTCGCCGCTGTCAACTTGGCTGGAGATCCCGGTCAGGATTATCGCAAGATCGAAGTCACTGTTCGATGAAAATCAGGGGTACTTCAGGGCACACATTGCTTGAAATTGTAATTGCCAGTGTTTTGATCGGCATGATTTTTGTGATGATCACCACTTTGTACGCTACTTCCTTGAAATTCTTAAGAGGTGACATGGCCTCAAATGACCTTGATACCTTGTTAGCTCTTGAGACGATGGCGCGTAACGCTTCGACGTCGACGGACGCCGTCGTGGACATGGGTGGATCACAACTTAAGCTTCGAATCGATACGAATAACCCCTCCACAGCAACAGCTTTGGATGACCAATGGGTGAGTTATCGCTTTTTAAGGAACGGCGCCGCTTTTGAGCTTAGAAATCGCACGGTGCTGCCTCCCGCAGCTGCGCCTGCTAATGTGACGGTAGCGGATAGAGAAGTGGTAAGCGGGTTGCCGGTGCTTGGTGGTGCAGGCCAGTCGGGTTTTCAACTTTTAAATCCATCTACACCAGAGGGGGCCCCAACGGTTGTACAGATTATGCTGGTAGTTTCGGGCACTGCCAATTCGCAACCGCGCACTTTTTTGACTAGCGTGGCTTTAGAGAGAGCTAAATGAGGTGCGGTAGGGGCAGATTTCTTAAAAATAAAAAAGGGGCCGTTTTATTTGTGGTGCTTCTATTTAGTCTTTTGATCGCCTCTATCATGGCTTATATTGCGCATATGGTTTATCAGCGTACACGATTGCTGGATGCGGTGGGTGTCAAACGGACGAGAAATTATTACCGCGCTCAGGCCGGTCTTGTGGATGCCTATTGGCGGCTGAGGACGAATCACGCACCGCCTGGATTGCCTGGAAATTTTAATGATGCCAACTTTTCAGTGCAGTATTATATGAGCATTGATTCCGGCACTATAACGCCGGCACGGGAGGCAGATTCAACCGTCATGGTAACGATAGGGACAAGAAATGACAATATTGCCAGTGCGGATTACCATTTGCGGCCGGTTTCTGCCACGGGTTTGGACACGTAAAATGAATGAGCAGAGAAAGGTGGAGACGTGAAAAATAAACAGTGTTTTGGGACGATGATGGTTTTTTTGTTGTGGGCTCTGTTGCCCACGGCTCTCGCCGCAGAAGATTCTGCCGTCCCGCAGGCGATGAAAAAAATGCAAGAAAACCAGGCAAGGTTTTTACGTGAAGCGGACGAGCAGGAAGAAAAGATGATGGAGGCGATGAAGGCGATAAACCCCGAAGCTTACAAGCAGCGTAAAGCTGCGATTGAAAATCAAAAAAAAATCAATAGCATTGCCAGTTTATTTTATGCAAAAAAGATGTCCGAGTCGGAGGCGCGGTCACGATTAACACCTCTTCTAGGAGACCGGATTCGTCAAGAGGCAGCCGGGGTTGACTCAGAAATTCACCGTCTAGAAAAAAAATTGGAATCTCTTAAGCAGGTGAAGGGAAATAGCTCTGCTTTGCTTAAGCGGCGGATCGACCAGATTCTTGGTCTGGTAAAAATTAACCCGGAAGACGCAATCTTTTAAAGGACACCTATGATGCTGCAAAAAAAAACACGAAATATCGGATTAATTCTTATTTTGATGACGGTTCCTCTCTTTGCATTGCGCGCGGCTAGTGCCGAGGATGTTAAGATAAGCACGTATTATCCAGCACCTTATGGAAGCTATGACGAGCTTACCAGTGAGAGTAAGACGTTGCTTGCGACCAACCCGATCACGGGGGTCGCGGGGGATGCGAACGCCAAAGTGGGCATCGGAACTACTGTGCCCGCCTACAAGTTGGACGTGGCGGGAACCGCTGGTTTGGGACAGACCTATCTCAAAGAATCAACCCTTCTTTTTAGTGATCCAAACCATGCTTTTACAGCCATTGGAAACACAGACGGTTATGCGGCGATTGAAAATGATGTCAATCGCGACACGCTTATGATTATGGGGCGCAGTGGAGGAATTGGCGGTGTGCGCTCCGTTAGTATTTATGACCGGTTAGATGTGAACGGCTTTCTGCGCGTATTCAATGGAGCTTTTTTAACTATCAATGACCCGCTTGAAGCGGCTGTGCAAGGTGTAAATAATGGCACTGGATCATTAGGATCGCTAGGCGTCGGCGTCTACGGTGTATATGGTATTACGCATTCCAATAGTTTCGCAGGTTATTTTAGAGGGGATTCTTATGGAGTGCTCGGTGGAAGCGAGCTGGCAGAGGGTTATGCAGGCTTATTCTATAACTACGCATCCAACTACTTCTCAATTTTAGGCTATCAAAATTATGGCTTATATTCCAATGGAGTTGTCTCAGCTCTTAACGTAGCACCTTCTGACAGCAGAAAAAAAACTGATATCGCGACCATTCCAAACGCTCTTGATAAAGTCTCTGCTCTTCGCGGAGTTAATTTCAAATGGAAAGAGGAGAAGCCTCTGGCGGGCCAGCAGATGGGGCTGATCGCGCAGGAAGTGGAAACCGTTTTCCCGGAGCTGGTCACAGACGATCCAACCGGGTACAAGGCGCTTAATTATACTGGGCTGTCGGGCGCGCTCGTGGAAGCGATTAAGGAGCTTAAGTTAAAAAATGAAGCTCTTGAAAAGGAAACACAACTGCTTAAAGAGCGCATAGAAAAGTTAGAAAATAAATAGAATAATCAAGAAACCAATTGAGATGTCTACTTTATTAGTATATACTCATTTCTCATGAGTCTATCTAAACCCAAGAATACTCAAATCGTAATAATCTTCGTCGCAGTCCTTTTGGCTGGCTCAACCGTGTTTTTTTATCAAACTAGCGCATCCGAGCGCCAAAATCGCATTCAAAAAGAGCAACAGCTGTCTCAAAAGCAAGTAGAATTGGATAACACAGAAGCACAGATTGCGGAACTCAACAAAGCCATGGAAGATCTAAAAGAGACATCAAACAAGACCGTTGAAACTCTCCAGAGCAAAGAAGAGGCGCTAAAAGACTTTGAGGGGCAGTTGAGCAGAATGAAAAAAGAGGTTGAAAGCTTAAGCCGGGACAAAGAGCAGGCTGTTAACGACAGCTTTAAGAAAGACGAAGTAATTGCTGAGTTTACCGAACGCTTAGCTGTGCTTCAACGCGAGAAAAAGATCCTTTTGGGTAAACAAGAAGAGCTTACCAAGGAATTGAATGATCTCAAAAATCAAACGTGGCAAGGAAGCTCTTCGTCAGCTGCCGATGAGCCCTATTCGGTGGTTTCTAGCAATGATTCGGGAGAAGGAATTGATACCGTTAGCTTAGGTAAAATTGTTGTGTCTAAAAAAACGAGTAGCGCTGCGCGCGTTCAGCAGGTCAATCCGGTCTATGATTTTATTGTTATTGATGCGGGGAAGAATGAAGGAATGAAGGATGGTGCCATTGTCAATATTGTTCGGAATAATACCTTGATTGGAAAAGCAGTCATTCGTCACACGCGCCCAGATGTATCTGCCGCAACACTTCTACCTGAATGGAAAAAATTGCCAGTTCAAAAGGGCGACCTAGTCACTAAGCTCTAAATCAAATCTATTTTTTAAAAAAAATTAAGCGGTAAATTTATCAGCGTAGCGGGAAATCCACTTGCGCGCTGCTTCTTCCTCAGAAAGCTCATAGCCGAGTTCGCGAGAAATAGTTTTTTGGTATTCGATAATCTGCAGGACTTCTTCGGCAAGCTTTGCTTTGAAGGCATCGGGGGAATTGATGAAGGCTACGCCCGTGCGGAATTGAGTGCTTTTTTTGTACCCTTTGCAATACGCCACGCGCGCGCGGACATCAAACAGTTTTTCCTTCACCGGGATTGAGAGAGTTAAAAGAGAACCCTTAGAAAGCCTGCTAGGCCACACAAACGAGAGACCCCCCAGCGAAATATCTTTGGATTCTGAAATATAGACATCTTTCGCTTTTTCCAGCTTAAGCTGGATGGGAACGTTGACAGGATGACGGAAAAAACGGCGCTTTTCCCTGCGGAATAAGTTTAACATAGGTGTACTATACCACATGAGATGAGCTTCTTTTTAAAAAAGTTTTTATTCTTTGGGTATGCTCATTTGGATTTAAATTTGCTAATCGACGTCGTGTGCCCGGAGCCTGTTTTTCTTTGCGTTACAAGTCTTTTTTGCCTAGAATGTGTGCTAGCCATCATGGAAATTAAAATTGTTTCTTGGAATGTCAACGGTATCCGTTCGGCGATGCGGCAAGGCTTTTTAGATTTTGTCCAAAATGAAAAGCCGGATATTGTTTGTTTGCAGGAAATAAAAGCCGCAGCGGGAGGGATGAAGAATCCGCTCGAAGGTTATTTTGATTTCTGGAATCACGCACAGAGGCCCGGTTATGCCGGCACGGCGATTTTTAGCCGAATAAAACCGCTAGCCGTCAACAATGGGATCGGGGTTTCTAAACACGACAGCGAAGGCAGGGTTTTAACGGCGGAATATAAAGATTTTTTTCTTGTCAATGTGTATGTGCCTAATTCCAAGCGTGATTTGAGTCGTTTGAATTATCGTGCAAAAGAGTGGGATGTCGATTTTTTGAAATATCTCAAAACGCTCAGAAAGAAAAAGCCAGTCATTTTTTGCGGTGACTTGAACGTGGCTCACCATGAAATTGATCTGACGAATCCCAAGAGCAATCAAAAAAACCACGGTTTTACACCCCAAGAGCGCGCTGGTTTTGATGCGTTTGTAAAGGCTGGCTTCACTGATACTTTTCGCGAATTTGAAAAAGGGCCAGGCCATTATACGTGGTGGAGCCGTCTGAATAATTGCCGTAAGCGAAATATCGGCTGGCGTATTGATTATTTTTGTATTTCTTCAGATTTAAAGAAATTTTTAAAAAAAGCCTGGATTTTAAACGAGGTTAACGGATCGGATCATTGTCCGGTTGGGATTGTGTTGAAAGGAGTTTTATGAACTTTAAAAAAATTCAAAAAGAGCAGGATGTATGGTCTCGCAAAAATTTTGGCAACAAAAAAGTTTACCAACCCATTCTTGGCGCGGCGGAAGAAGTGGGTGAGTTGGCTCATGCGTACTTAAAGATGGAGCAGGGGATACGGGGGACTCGCCAGGAGCATGAGGCTAAGATGAAGGATGCTGTTGGGGATACTTGCGTTTTCTTGATGGACTTATGTAATCAGATGGGGTGGCAGTTGGATGAGATTATTGAAAGCACCTGGAACGAGGTAAAAAAGAGAAATTGGAAAAAAGATACACTTCAAGACACGGAAAAAATAAATCAATACAAATCTAAAACTGCCCGTCGAAAGCCCGGAAAACGGCGGCTTGGATGATTCTTCACCAGTTTATAGCCAAGCGCCCCCTTGTTTCGGGTTTGCAAACGGCGATGATTGGCGCAGCCGCGGCCTCTGCGGTCTATTTCATCGCGGGATTTTTCAGTTAGAGTTGTGGTATAATTTCCAAAAACAGGAATCACTTTCGAGGGAGATATTATGTCTGGTCACTCAAAATGGGCAACAATTAAGCACAAAAAAGGCGCATTGGATGCTAAGCGAGGCGCTCTTTTTACCAAATTAATTAAAGAAATAACGACCGCGGCACGCACGGGCGGCGGAAGCATGGACACGAACCCTCGGCTTCGCCTGGCGATTGAAAAAGGCAAGGCAGCTAACATGCCTAGCGATAATATTGACCGAGCGGTTAAAAAAGGAACCGGCGAGCTTCCCGGCGTAACGTATGAAGAGTTGATGTATGAGGGTTACGGCCCTAATGGAATTGCAATTTTGATTGAAATTCTCACCGATAATAAAAACCGCGCGGCGTCCGAAATCCGAAACATTCTTGAAAAAAAGGGCGGGAGTCTTTCAGGCTCCGGATCGGTAGCGTGGCAGTTTGCCAAAAAAGGGCTGATTGTTGTCAAAAAAGAAGCGGCGGATGAAGACAAAATGATGGGTATCGCTTTGGAAGCCGGAGCTTCTGATTTTAGTGCGGAAAAAGAAATTTATGAAATTACGACAGAGCCTCATGATTTTGAAAAAGTAAAAAAAGCTATCGCGGATGCCGGAATCACGCCGGAAAGCGCCGAAGTGACTCGTATTCCTTCCGCCACTGTTAAAGTGGCTGGAATTAATGAGGCTAGGTCTATCATGATCCTAATGGATGCACTTGAAGACCACGAGGATACGCAGAATGTATACGCCAACTTTGATATTTCTGATGAAATTTTGCATGAATTGGCGAAGTGATTTCGCTTGAAGGTTCTCGGGGTTGATCCGGGCCTAAGAATCACCGGCTACGGAGTGGTGCTGGTGCCGGATGGTTGGAAAGGCGACTGTTCGCAGGCGCAAATACTTGAAGCGGGGATCGTCAACGCTAAAACTCGCGAGGGAATTTCGGAGCGGCTTCGCAAGATCTACCAGTCGCTCTCGGAAGTGATCGAAGAATTTAAGCCTGATGTGCTGGTGATCGAAAAGTTGTATGCGCATTATAGCCACCCCGCTACGGCGATCTTGATGGGGCATGCGCGAGGCGTTGTTTGCCTTTTGAGCGGGGTGTATGGAGTGCCGCTGGTCAGCCTCGCTTCCACGCATGTCAAAAAATCAGTGACGGGTAAAGGCCATGCAGGAAAAAATCAGGTTCAGCGCATGATTCAGCACGAGTTTTCTCTAAAAAAGCTACCCGAACCTCCCGATGTGGCAGATGCGCTGGCGGTGGCGTTGGCCTACCTAGCCTCCGTAAAGAAAAAAAGGTGAACCGATGATCGCGCAAATTTCAGGAAATATTGAAAGTCTTTGTGATAATACGCTGACCCTCGCCGTTGGAGGCATTTCCTATGAAGTTTACATTCCCACAGCGGTAATCAAAAATTTTGAAGGGCGCCTTGAAAAAGATTCCAAGATTTCCCTGTTTACCTACCATTACTATCAGACTGATCCTTCGCGAAGCATTCCCATTTTGATTGGATTTGCCAATCGCATAGAAAAAGATTTTTTTGAAAAATTTATCACGGTTTCCGGTGTGGGGCCCAAGGCGGCGGTTCGGGCGCTTTCACAACCCATGCCTGATATTGCCGCGGCCATTGATGAGGGAGATCTTAAGTACCTGAAAGCGCTCCCGGGAATCGGTGAACAGCGCGCCAAAGAAATCATTGCCAAGCTACAGGGGAAGATGGGTCGGTTTGGCCTCATGAAAATTACCGCCGGGGCAGGATCTTCAAGGCCTGTGACTTCTAAAGCGTCGGACCTTGAAAATGAGGCGATGGAAGTGCTTTTGCAATTGGAGTACAAAAAAGACGAGGCTAAAGAGATGCTGCGAAAGGCCTTTTCGCGCAAACCCTCGGTTTCTACTATCGAAGAATTGCTTAACGAAGTTTACCGGCAGAAAAAAGAGCTGTGAAAAAAAAAGAGAGCGGTCGCGAGAAAGTTGATTTTGAGAGGACCAAGCGGCAGGATTTGGTCGACTCGCAAGCCATTGATGACTCTGATGGAGTGGTAGAGATATCGCTTCGCCCCTCCAAAATTGATGAGTTTATCGGCCAGGATCATCTCAAAGAAAATCTTAAAATTGCTCTCCAGGCGGCTCAAAAAAGAAAAGAACCGCTGGAGCACGTGCTTTTATCCGGGCCTCCGGGGCTAGGCAAGACAACATTGGCGCATATATTGGCGCATGAGATGGGCGCTAAGATCATGGCGACCAGCGGACCGGCGATTGAGCGAGCGGGCGATTTGATTGGCATTTTGACCAATCTCGACGACGGCGATATTCTTTTCATCGATGAAATTCACCGCCTTTCCAAAGTGGTTGAAGAATTTGTATATCCGGCGATGGAAGATTACAAAATTGATTTTGTCGTCGACAAGGGGCCCTACGCTAAGACGATTAAATTTTCGCTGAAACGTTTTACATTGATAGGCGCAACGACGCGGCAGGGGCTTTTGAGTTCGCCCTTAAGAGACCGTTTTGGATTTTTATTCCACCTTGATTTTTATGAGCCTGAGGATTTGACCCGCATCATTGAGCGGTCGGCTAGCATTCTTTCGATTTCCATCGATAAGGATGCAGCGCTTGAGCTGGCTCGCCGCTCACGGGGTACTCCGCGTATCGCCAATAAACTTTTACGGCGCGTCAGGGATTACGTGCAAGTAAAAGCCCACGACAAGATTACTTTGCAGACTGTGGAACAAGCGCTGCAGAGTCATGGGGTGGATAAAGGTGGGCTGGATGCGCTGGACCGCAAGGTTTTAAAAGTTTTGATCGAGAATTATGACGGAGGGCCGGTAGGTGTGGATTCGCTGGCCGCGACTCTAAACGAAGAGGTGGATACGCTAGTGGATGTGGTCGAGCCTTTTTTGCTTAAGATTGGTTTTTTAAAGAGGACTTCCCGTGGCCGCGAAGCTACACCGGCTGCTTTTGCTCACCTTAATTCCCAAAAAAAAGCTTCCCCAAAAAATAAAGATCTTTTTTGATGCGTATTAAAATAATGAGCCGATTATTTGTCGCGCTGTTTTTTTTGCAATTTATTTTTCTTCCGCCGCTTCAGGCGGATACCCAAATCCGTGTGCTGGTCGCTGAAAACCAAAAGATGCTGAAAGTGAATATCCGGGGGGAATACCAGATCAGGGTATTGCCGACGATGCAATTGGTAAAAAAAGGCAAGGGCCTGTCCGATGCTTGGCTTGTGCCGACAGCCGCTGGCGTGCGGATAGGCCACGAAGAATGGGCTTGCCGCGGCCTGCTGATTCAGCCGGCAGAAGACCGTGATTTGGTCATAGGCCGCTCAGGTTTTCGGGGTGCTATTTCTATCCTCAAAGATAAAAATAATTTATTTTACGCCATTAATTCTTTGGATATCGAACGATATCTTTATGGCGTGCTTCATCATGAAGTGGCGGCCTGGTGGCCGATGGAGGCGCTTAAGGCTCAGGCAGTTGCCGCGCGCAGTTATGCATTGTATCAAGCTGCGGTGAGTCAGCGCGCCGAATATGATGTTAAAAGCAATACCAGCTCTCAGGTTTATGGCGGCAGCACCACAGAGCGCTACCGCACCAAACGCGCAGTGAATTTGACGGCCGGCGAGGTGCTTTCTTATCAGGGAAAAGCTTTCCCAGCTTATTTCCATGCCGCGTGCGCGGGTTTGACAGCCGCTTCCTCGGAGCTTTGGAACATTAGCCTGCCTCCTTTAGCCGGTGGAGTTAAGTGCAGCTATTGCCGCATCTCGCCGCATTACAATTGGGAGTCGCGCGTGCCGCTGGCTGAAATTGAGGAAAAGTTGAAAAAATATGGCCGTCCTGTTGGGCGAACCCTAAGAATCGAAATCATCTCCCAGACACCCTCTCGCCGAGTCGGAAGGCTTCGTATTATTGGTACCGCCGGAGAGATTGTTGTCGCCGCCAAGGATTTTCGGGTTTGGATTGGAGGTGACAAGATACGCAGCACTTCGTTTTCCATTGAAGTGCGTGAAGATGCGATTTATTTTCACGGCAAGGGGTGGGGACACGGCGTGGGGCTTTGCCAGTGGGGCCTTTTGGGGCAGGCGCTCTTAGGAAAGACCTATCGCAGCCTGCTGGAGTTTTATTACCCCGGATCGCAAATTGCTCTCAATGCGGCGACAAAAACTTCATGAGTACCGATTTTTTTAATTACGAATTACCGGCCGAGCTTATTGCTCAAGAACCCTCGTTGACAAGAGACGCCTCGCGACTACTGGTGATTGATCGTAAGACAGGATCCCTCGTGGACCGCCAGTTTTCCGACATCGAGGAATATTTGGCGCCAGGGGATATTTTGGCGCTTAATGACACCAAAGTGTTTCCTGCTCGCATCCTAGGAAAAAAGGAAAAAACGGGCGGTAAAGTGGATTTGCTTCTTTTGTCGCCGTACGAAAAAGCGCTTTCCAAGGCCGATGAATCGATGTCGGCAGGCGCAGCGGAAGAATGGAAATCCAAGATTCTATGGAAATGCCTGGTCCAACCCTCCCTGAGGGAAGACCAAGAGATAATATTCGAAAATGAGGCGGCGCGAGCGGTATTTCTAAAGAGGGATTTGGACGGCGTGCCAATTGTGGAATTTAAAAATATACGGGATCCTCGAGAGCTGTCACGCCGGATCGGGCACATGCCGTTACCGCCCTACATTCGCCGTGAAGATGCGCCCCCGGATACCCAGCGCTACCAGACAGTCTACGCCAAGAATGAGGGCGCTGTTGCCGCGCCTACGGCTGGCCTTCATTTTACAGAGGCACTTCTTGAAAAAATAAGGCACAAAGGTGTCCAAACAGAGATGCTGACGCTTCATGTTGGTTATGGGACATTTAAACCAGTGGAGAATCTTGAAACTCACCGCATGCATACCGAAGTTTTTGAGCTGGGGTTGGATGCGGCGGAAAGAATCAACAAGGCAAAGTTGGAAAAAAGACAAATTTTTGCGGTGGGCACAACCACGGTGCGCGTGCTTGAGACGTGTGTCCAGAATAATCGATTGATAGCTGGCCGGGGAGAAACAGATATTTTTATTCGTGAGCCGTTTGAGTTTGAAGCCGTGGATAGCCTTGTGACTAATTTTCATTTACCGAAAACCACACTGCTTCTTTTGGTTGGGGCGTTCATGGGAGAAAAACTCTTAAAAAAGGCTTACGAGCACGCCATTCAAGAGCGATACCGGTTTTATTCGTATGGCGACGCCATGCTGATTTTATAGCGGCTGATGAGATTTCAGGGTTATTTCCTATGAAAAAAGAAAAGCTGCCTCCATTTTCCGCTGAAATTATTTTACGGCCTCGGTCTGCGTGGCTTTCTTTTGATTGGAACGAATTTTTTCAGTACCAGGATCTTTTGTGGCTCCTGGTGCGACGGGACATCGTCGCCCGCTACAAGCAAACTTTTTTCGGCAGAAGCTGGTTTGTTTTGCAGCCGTTACTGATGACCATCGTTTTTACGGTTGTTTTTGGAGGCGGGGTGGGTATCTCCACCGACGGCGCGCCGCGTATTCTTTTTTATCTCTGCGGGCTGCTTCCGTGGATTTATTTTTCAGAAAGCCTTCTTTCGGCCTCCTCAGCGCTTTTATCCAACGCGGACATGTTTCGTAAAATTTATTTTCCTCGATTGATTGTACCTATTGCCACGGTGCTATCGAGGCTTTTTGGTTTCGCCGTTCATTTCGGCATATTGATCGCTGTTTATGCCTATTACAAATTTTTTACCGTTTCCGGACAGAGCCTTTTTTTTGGCCGTTTCTGGTGGCTGCTTCCTTTGGCTTTTTGCCAGACGCTGGTCTTAAGCCTGGCAATGGGTTTGTGGGTCTCTGCGCTTTCGGTCAAGCGCCGTGATCTCCAGCATGCGGCGCCATTTTTGATTCAGATATGGATGTATGTTTCGCCGGTGATTTACCCGGTTTCGCTCGTTTCCGCTCAATGGCATGCGGCGTACCGCTTGAACCCAATGACCTGGGTTATTGAATTGTACCGGCACGCCTTCCTAGGAACGCCGTCCTTGGTAATTAATGCCGGCTGGATAGTAACCTCGTTGTTGATAAGTTTTTTTCTTTTGATAGGCGGTTTTGCGGCGTTTAACGGCATTCAGCGGACGCTGGTCGACGCTCTCTAGCGCGCATGAGCCTGCCAGCCCTTGAGACGCAAGCACTTTCCAAATCATATTCCATCCTGTCGGGTGGAAAATCCGAAACTCTGTGGGCGATCAAAGACCTAACACTTTCAATCCAAAATGGCGAGGTTGTGGGAATTATCGGGCGTAATGGTGCGGGCAAATCAACGCTGTTGAAAATCCTTTCCCGAATCACCGACCCCACCTCAGGCCATGCGATTTTGCGCGGAAGAGTTTCTTCTCTTCTAGAGGTTGGTACAGGTTTTCATCCGGAGCTTAGCGGCACCGACAATGTCTATGTTAACGGCGCGATTCTGGGAATGAAGCGTGCGGAAATAAGCGCAAAATTTAAAGCCATTTCTGAATTTGCCGAAATTGAGAAGTTTATGGACATGCCCATTAAGTTTTATTCCAGCGGCATGCTGCTGCGCCTGGCTTTTGCTGTTGCCGCCCACTTGGAACCGGAGGTTCTAATTGTGGATGAGATTCTTGCCGTGGGTGATATTGGTTTCCAAAAAAAATGTATTGAAAAAACACACGACCTAACTCAGAGCGGGCGGACGGTGGTGCTGGTCTCGCACCAGATGAACCAGATTCGAAAACTATGCACCCGTTGTTTTTGGCTGGAGGAGGGCCGTCTAAAACAAGAAGGGCCGGTAGCGGAGGTGACAAGCGCCTACGAAGAAACGGCGGTATCAGGCGCTATTTTTCGTGATGCCCAGACGCATCCGTCCGCTGTGCGCGGAAAGGCAAAATTCAGCGGATGGGAAATCAGCGAACCGGCCCCGGACCCCAAGAGAAGTTTTGCGGTGAAAGCCGAACAGCCGTTTTCGGCGGCGTTTACGGCAGAGATTTCGACCGAATTGTTCAACGTGATTCAGGGCTGCGCTCTTTACGATTCTCAAGGACAACTTCTTTGGGGCGGCGGCGCCCAGCATCTGCGATTGACGCCCGGGCGTAAAAAATTTATTTACCGGATGCCGGCGCTTCCTTTGACGCCGGGGAACTATTATTGGCATGTCAGTCTTTACGAGGGAGAAGAAATGCTCGACAATTGGTACGCAAAGCCCGCGATGAACGTGGAGGCTTTGCCCTTGAATCATCCGATGGATGTCTGGCGTGGGATTTTAAATTTTCCTTATAATTTTAAGGTGACCGATGAGACCTCGTGAATGGATCGATCTACTTGTTCTTCGGGTAAATAATTTCATTCGTCTTAAAAGCGACGGTTTCCAATGACCGAGAGTCAATACCCCTGTATTTCTGTTGTGATTCCCTCATTTAACCAGGGTCGTTTTATTGAACAAACCCTTCTGTCTGTTTTGGGGCAACAGTACCCAAACCTCGAGGTGCTGGTAATGGATGCAGGCAGCACCGACGAAACTCATGAAATTCTGAGGAAGTATCAAGATAGAATTTTTTGGCAAGCTAAGCCCGATGGCGGACAGGCAGAAGCGATCAATGAAGGGATGCGTATCAGTCGGGGAGATATTCTTTGCTGGCTAAGCTCTGATGATTTTTATTTGCCTGGCACTCTTTTGGACATCGCTCGTCGTTTCCAGGGGCATCTGAAGGAGTCTTTTTTGGTGTACGGCTCTGCACTGACTCTTTATGAGGAAAATGGCGTCATTGACGGTGGTTGGAAAAATGCCGATGCGCTGGATTGCGTTGCGCTGACTTATGAGTGTACGGTGATTCAGCCCAGCGTTTTTTGGACTCGTGAAGCGTGGCGGCGGGTAGGACCGATCAACACCAAGTACGACCACGTGATTGACTGGGAATGGTATATCCGCGCTTCCAAAATTGCGACTTTTTGTTCTGTTGCAAAATTTTATTCAGTATTCAGGCTCCATCCGTTGCAGAAATCGAAAAAGGACGGGTTGTGCCGACGCCGGGAAATACTCGAAGTCATCGATATTTACGCGCCAGACAATTGGAAAAAAAATTATCATTTAATTTACAGCCGCTTCGAACGCGTTCAGCGGCTACTAGTTTTTTTTAAAAATAGAAAAAGCATCTCTCTTTATTTATTGTTTTGCCTATGTTTTCCGTGGGTTGCTTTTAAAATTAAATCACGGCGGGATGTAGGGATTATCCTGGGTATGTTGGAACAATAACCTTCTTAAAGGAATTCTATGGAAACTCTTCCGCTTATCTCCATGGTGACGCCCTCGCTGAATCAGGGCGAGTATTTGGAGCAAGCGATAGTCTCGGTCCTTTCCCAAGATTATCCTCGCATCGAATACATAATCATCGATGGCGGCAGCACGGATGGCAGCCAAAAAATCATTGAGCGCTATCAAGAGCGTTTGAAATACTGGCGGAGTGCCCCGGATCGCGGACAGTCACACGCTATCAATGAGGGATTTGCTCGCTCATTCGGAGAAATTTTGTGCTGGCTCAATTCGGACGACATTTTGATGCCAGGCGCTTTGCGTCGCGTGGCGGATTATTTCACTGCCCAGACGAGCCCTGCTTGGCTTATCGGCGGTTGTGAGATTTTTGATGACGAAAAAAATAAAGTTTTCACACGTTTTGCCCACCCCGACCTAAACCAAAAAACCTTGCTAGATTGGGATCGGTATTGTTTTGCGCAGCAATCTACTTTTTGGAATCGCTCGATGTGGGAAAAAGCAGGCCCCTTAAACGAGTCTCTTCACTACGCGATGGATTTTGCGCTTTGGATTTCCATGATGAAGCAGGCACTGCCAATAAAATCGAATGATGTTTTTTCGCGGTATAGGCTTCACTCTAGGGCCAAGGGAATCGCTGGGGCAGATTTATCTCGCAGGGAGCTGCTGAGCGTTATCCACGACAGCAGCACTCTCGTTGATGGGGGATCGGTATCGCAGCTGGATTCCAAGACCACCCGCTCACCGGATGTCAAAATTTACTGCTTAGCCGCATCCTGTTCAAGGCATAGTTGGGGCACGGGAATAATTTACAACCACGCCGCTATTTTACGAAAAAATGGCTATCCTGCTTTTGTTCTGCATGAAGAGGAGCCATTTTCTTTGGAATGGCTTCACTGTGATGTTCCGGTAGTCTATCTCAACCGCATGCAAACCTCGATCAGAAAACATGATTTATTGATTGTCCCTGAAGTGATGGCATCAGACCCTAAAATTCTTTCCATTCAATGCCGGAAAGTGGTGCATGTGCAGAATATTTTTTTTATGACGACGAATGCTCCTGATAACATTGATTTCTCGAAACTCGGATACGAGAGAGTGCTAATTGCGTCGGAGCGCATGCAAGACGCCATCGTCCGTTTTCACGGGATCCGAGGGGATATCATGCCGCCTTTTGTGGCACCCTATTTTTATCCTGCGACAACCCCCAAAAAATCTCACGCTCGGCCCCGGCGGATCGTGATTTATCCCAAAAATGAATGCCTGGACTATCAAATCCTTTCACGGGTTTTACGCGAATATGTAGAGAATCATTGCACGGGATGGGAGATTGTCGAGCTGCGCGGAAAATCTCACACCGAGTGGGCCGACCTCTTAAGGGGATCTGCTTTTTTTGTGAGCGTGAACTGTTGTGAGGGTTTTAATGCCAGTGTTCCTGAGGCAATGGCGGCCGGCTGCATCCCGTTTTGTTATGACGCGTATGGCGGCCTGGATTATCTCAAAGATAACCACAATGCCTGCGCCTTTCCGAATAATCACATTTATCCGCTGCTGACGCGCTTAACCGATTGGATGGACCGCTATGACAAAATTCAACCACAGTTATTATCGATGCGGAAAAAAGCTTACAAAACAATGCTCGGCTATCGGATAGAAAAAACTGAGGCGGCGCTGTTGCTTTTGTTTAAAGATTTGATCCCAAAAAAAAGCGTGATTCCCGATAAAAATGAAAATGCGGAGCGCTACCAGGCGTTTATAAAAATTGCTAAAGACCGTTCCCGGGAGTACGCGACTGCAAAGCCATTTGCGCACACTGTGCTCGATAATTTTTTTCCAGAGCCGGTTCTCGAGCAAGTAATTAATGAATTTCCTTTGACTGAAGCGGCTCTGTGGCAGCGTTACCGCAACAGCCACGAGCAGAAGCTTGAGTGGTCTGCCAGCGCTCAGATGGGAGAGGTGACGGATCGGCTGCTAAAGGAGCTTTGCAGCGCCAACTTTCTATTGTTTCTAGAAAAACTGACCGGCATTCGTGGGTTGATCCCCGATCTTAATCTTTCTGGGGCGGGGCTGCACCAGGTGGAGGCGGGTGGTTTTTTGGATATACATGTGGATTTTAACCGACACAAAACCACCGGGTACGAACGGCGGCTGAATTTACTTTTGTATTTGAATAAAGATTGGAAAGAAGAATATGGCGGTCACCTAGAACTTTGGGACAGCGCGCGGCAGAATTGCGTCAAAAAAATTACTCCCGTGTTTAACCGCTGTGTCATTTTTAGTACGTCGCGATTTTCTTGGCATGGTCACCCGCAGCCGCTCGCGTGCCCCCCAGACAGAACCCGCAAGTCACTCGCGCTTTATTATTACACGCGCACCCGAAATGATGGGGAATCACAGGGAGGCCACAACACCTTGTTTGGTCCGATGCCGGCACCTGTTAAGAAGAATGCTTTTTTGTGGGAGCTTCTTTGGATGATATTCTCGCCCAGACTCATGAATCAAGCCCAGCGTCTTAAGAGAAAGTGGTTGGGACCCAAAAGCCCTAAGGACGCATCGTAATGGTTGATGTCATTATTCCTATTTTCAACGCCTACGAGGCGCTTGCGCGCTGTTTGGAGAGCATAAGGGCGACCAGCGCCGGAGAGGTCTCCTACCGCCTTATCCTGATTGATGACGCCAGTGAGGACCCAAGAATTTTTCCCTTTCTTGAAAAAATGAAAGCGCCTGACGATCTGCTGTTGAAAAATGAAAACAATTTAGGTTTTGTCCAGACCGCAAACCGAGGAATGGCTGTTTCGCAGGAGCATGATGTTGTATTGCTTAATTCGGACACCCTCGTAACAGAGGGTTGGTTAGCAGCACTCCAAAAAGCGGCTTACCAGCACCCCTCGATCGGCGGCGCTAACCCGCTGACGAATTGCGCTTCTATTTTCTCTGTCCCCGAGCTGTCCGCATTTGCCCAGCCGACTTCATTACAAAAAATAAGCCGTTGGATAAAAAATAACCAGAAGGGATTAGCGCACGACATTCCATCAGCCGTCGGGTTTTGTTTTTATATTAAACGATGTGTTATTCGCGAGGTTGGGCTGTTTGATGAAATTTTTGGCAGGGGTTATGGTGAAGAGAATGATTTTTGCATGAAAGCCAAGAAAAGGGGATATCGATTTGTTCTTACCAACGAAGCCTTCGTTTATCACGAAGGTCACGTTTCGATGAAGGCCGCGGGTGTTGTCCTAGAGGGACAAGAAGCTTTGCCAGCGCATCAGAACATTATTGATGAGCGTTATCCTGGATACTCAGACATGGTTCAACGTTATGCGCACAGCGGCGTGATGCAGCAAATGCGCTCGGATGTTTTACAGGGCTTGGCTTCACAGCTGGGTTTGGGGCGAAAAAGAATTCTTTATTTTCTCCATCACGCGGTGGACGGCTCTAGTGTCGGCGGAGCCGAATTTCATGTACGTGGTTTGGTGGAGCAGCTGAAACAAGAATATGTCTGTTATGTTGCGCGCATCGAGAACAATGTATTTTACATTGATGAGTATGTGGACGAGCTGCATCTTTCCTATGCTTACCCGCTAAGCCAACGACTGCCCTACCTGGCTTTGAGGCATCCGGCCGCGTTTCAGGCGGCTTGTGAAGTTTTGACGGCGTTCGCGATTGATCTTGTGCACATGCATTTGACGATGAACAATAATCTTGAAATTGTGCATGCCGCAAAGACTCTTGGCATCCCAGTTTTTTTATCTTTGCATGATTACTATTGTGCCAGTCCTGATTTTAATCTCTCCTACAAATTTCACGACCTGACTTGGAATGAAAACCGAAATCCACCGCGTGGTTTTTTTTATGGTCTCTATGGCGCAAGAAATTTTAATGAAATTGCATGGCGCCAAGAGATGGCTGCTGCCTTTAGGCGGATAGATGAAGTTTTGGTCCCTAGCCATGACACGCTAAATCGTGTAAAAAAATATTTTAAGCGAACCACGAGAATTCGCGTGATTGAGCACGGTGTTCTTGACTATGAAACCAATTTGCTTTCCTTGCAAGCAGCAAGCCGGGATTCAAAAAAGTTTTCTATTTGTTTTTTGGGGTACACGCACGCCCCTCATAAGGGAGCCCAAGTGCTGCCCAAGATCATCCCAAAACTTCTGGCGCAAGGCATTGAAGTGCATCTTTTAGGTACTGACGCTGTTCATTGGAAGCGATATCCCTGGGCGCGGGAAATCCATATCCATGGCTCTTATCAACGCTCTCAAGTGATTCAAAAAATACGGACCATCAACCCATCCCTTGTCGCAATCACTTCCATCTGCCCCGAAACTTTTTCATACACCCTTAATGAGGCCTGGGCTGCTGGCGTGCCTGTGGTGGTGCCGCCTATCGGGGCTCCGGCAGAGCGAGTACAAAGGGCGGGTGGCGGGGTTGTACTGAGTGATTTCAAGCCAGAAACTTTTATCAGAGAAGTAATGGGAATGGTAAACAACAAGGCAGAATACAGCCAGCTTCAAAAGGCTGCGGAGAACATGCGCTTGAAGACAGCTGATGAAAATACTCAAGACTATCGGTATTTGTATGAGTCGTATTTTGCCAGGCACACGCAGGCGAGGCGCAGCAATTATTCCCCCGTAAACCAATTTAAACTTCAAGGGCAAAAAAAATATTGGGGTCTAAGCGCTCCTTTTGAGGGGCCCAGGTTTTTGTTTGCCATGAGCTTGTTGCATGATTTTAAGTGGATGCTTGTGCCGTTTGTTCGCCGCTCAACAGCTTGGTTCCTGGCTCTTTTTTCAAAGTCTCAAAATACGGAAATTGAGATTTTGGACGGCGACCTGTCCGAAGAGTAAATTTTATAAAGCATTGACACTATTTTTTAAATAACACAAAATGTGAGTTCACAAAGTGAGGGAATATGGCAGAATTAAAAACAAATTGGAAAAATCTTGTCAAGATGGCAGTGCAGGGGAAACCTGCGAATCCTTTGCGTTTCGGAGAATTTGAAATGGATTGGAAGGGGCAAGGACACTCGCTGCCGAGTGTTGGGGGGATTACTTACAACGTAAAGGTGGGCGACAGCGCATTTCATTGGCGGGGTGATCATATCGAGCCGGGTGTGTCGATGGTGTTGGATGAAGAAAAAAGATCCAGCAAGCAAAATATGGCACTGCAGTTTTTGGCGTGTGTTGGCAATGAGGCGGTGGTTGTCTCGGGTGCCGCCAAAGGCGCTAGGGGCGTAGTGGTTGGGCATCATGGCGGCGTGGAGCACATGATCGTCGATTTTGACGATAAAACTCTCAACAAACTGACGTATGATGACAAAATTTTGATTAAGGCTTTCGGGCAAGGCCTCAAGCTTCTGGACGTGCCGGAGGTTTTTGTATACAACCTAGATCCCGGAGTTTTAAAGCCTTGGGGAGTTAGGATTTCTGGGGGCAAGCTGGAAGTGCCTGTGACAATGACGGTGCCGTCCTCGCTCATGGGCTCAGGGCTTGGGCACGGCGACCCTGCGACCGGAGACTACGACATCACCACACAGGATGCCAAAGCGGTAAAACGCTATGGGTTGGATCAGCTGCGTTTTGGAGATTTTGTGGCCATCATGGATGCGGATAATACATTTGGGCGGCATTATTTTGAGGGAGCTGTTACGATTGGGGTTGTTGCGCACTCGGATAGCTTTCTTTCAGGTCATGGGCCGGGAATTTCAACGCTATTTTCATCGAGAACGCCTGCGATTCGTCCTAAGATTTCATATAATGCTAATCTTGCCAATGTGTTAAAAATCGGAAGATATAGGAAATAAGTGCTTGGCGAGGGGCTAATTATCTTCTTTTAGCCAACGTTAAATTTGCCCCTCCGAGGCAAATTTAACTCGATAGATAAGAGCTCGCTCGTCCCCATCTACTACGATGGGGACACCATGGCCGCTCGCCTTATCTACGCGTCTAAAAGAAGATAATTAGCCCCTCACCGAACACTGGAACCAAAAAATGCAGAAAATTTTTGAAATTCAACATAAGGATCCTCAAAGCAAAGCCCGGACGGGTGTGTTGAAAACTGCCCATGGGGAAATAAAGACGCCCGTCTTTATGCCGGTGGGGACGCAGGCGACGGTTAAGACGATTTCCAATGATGAGCTTCTGGGGACTGGCGCGCAGGTTATTTTGTCCAATAGCTATCATTTGTATTTGCGGCCAGGCGAAGCGGTGATGAAAGAGGCGGGCGGGTTGCACCGCTTTATGAATTGGCAGAAACCAATTCTTACGGATTCGGGAGGTTTTCAGATTTTTAGCCTGGCTAGATTAAACAAAATTACCGCCGAGGGCGTGCATTTCCAATCTCACATCGATGGCTCTAAACATTTTTTATCTCCGGAAGATGTCATTCGCGTTGAGCATACGTTGGGCAGTGATATTATTATGCCTTTGGATGAGTGTGTGAAGTATCCCAGCGAACATGATTATGTAAAAAAATCTCTTAAAATTACCCATGACTGGGCACGGCGGAGTAAGGTGGCGTGGGAGGCGGCTGGTTGTAGAAATGATTATGGTTTGAGCAGTATTCTTTTTGGGATTGTACAGGGTGGCGTCTATCATGATCTGCGGGAAGAATCAGCCAAGGCGTTGGTGGATATTGATTTTCCGGGATATTCGATCGGGGGTTTGAGTGTGGGCGAGCCTAGCCAGGCGATGTATGAGACGTTGGCGGCTACATTGCCGCATTTACCTGAAGATAAGCCGCATTATTTAATGGGAGTGGGATTTCCTCTGGATCTTTTTGAAGCGGTGTCGCAGGGCGTAGATATGTTTGATTGTGTGGTTCCCACGCGAAACGGACGCAATGCCACGGTATTTACTCGATATGGAAAGCTTTTGCTTCGCGGCGCTTCCTATATCCGTGATTTTGGACCTATCGAGGAAGGCTGTGCTTGCTACACCTGCAAAAATCATACCCGCGCATACTTGCGCCACCTTTTCAATGCGGACGAATATTTGGCGGGTCGATTAGCTTCTTTACATAATCTAACATTTTTTATACAATTGCTGGCATCAATGAGGCGGGCGATTGAGGAAGATAGGTTCGTAGCGTTTCGCCGCGAGTTTGAAAGTGATTACAACCGCATAAAGGAGTCCTAATGCAAGGTCAGCCCCCATTTTTTCTTCAGCCGCAATTTGTCATGATGCTTTTTTTTATCGGAATGATGTATTTCATTATTCTTCGTCCGCAAATCAAGGCCAAAAAAGACCACCAAAATCTTCTGGCAAAGCTTGATAAAAATGATGAAATCATTACCTCCGGCGGAGTGCATGCAACCGTGATCTCTGTGGGAGACAAGACCGTCATTTTGCGAATCGCTGACAATGTGAAAATTGAAATCGAGAAAAGCTCGATTACACAAGTCACCAAATCCAGGCAGTCCTAAACCAAAAGAAAGCGTTATGACACAAAAAAGTTTATCTTGGCGTTTTTCTCTGATTGCAATCGTCGTTGCCGCCTGTTTTTATTATGCGATTCCTCCGTTTGGCACTCCCCAGAAACCGGGAAAGATAAAGCTTGGATTGGATTTGCAGGGTGGCATGCATTTGTTGCTACGCGTGGACACCTCAAAGCTTTCGGAAAAAGCCAAAGAGGATGCTACGGAGCGAGCGATGGAAATTATTCGTAACCGTATCGATCAATTCGGCGTTGCGGAGCCTTCCATTCAGCGCGAGGGAAATGACCGCATTGTGGTTCAGCTTCCGGGAGTCACAGACCGCGAGCGCGCGCTGTCTCTTTTGGGGAAGACGGCACTTTTGGAATTTAAAGTAGTTTCTGATGACGCTGGACTGCTAAAAGAGGCGATCGCAGGAAACGTGCCCGATGGTTTTGAGCTGCACTCATCGGATGAGGGTGGGCAGATTCTTGTTGAAAAAGAAACACTTTTGACGGGCAAGCATATCACTAACGCCGGGGTAAGCTTTGAATCCAACTTTAATGAGCCTGTTGTTACGTTAGAATTTAACAGCGAAGGCGGGAAAATTTTTTCTGACATCACCGGGGCGAATGTCGGCCGCCGGATTGCAATTATTCTGGATGGAAATGTGCAGTCTGCACCCGTGGTGAACGAGCGCATCCCTTCGGGAAAAGCACAAATTACCGGACGCTTCAATATTGATGCCGCCAACGATCTGTCGATTGCCTTGCGAGCCGGCGCCTTACCCGCACCTATTATCGTGGAGGAAGAACGAAGTGTGGGTCCAAGCCTTGGAAAGGATTCGATTCAGCAGGGAATTAGCGCGTCGCTCTTCGGGTTTGGTGCTGTCGTTGTTTTCATGATGATTTATTATATGTTTGGCGGTCTTGTCGCCAGCATCGCCCTCTTCTTAAATGTCGTCATTACACTGGCCGCTTTGAGTTATTTTCATGCCACGCTGACACTGCCGGGTATCGCTGGGACCGTGTTGACAGTGGGTATGGCGGTGGACGCAAACGTGCTTATTTTTGAGCGTATCCGCGAAGAGCGCGCTCTGGGAAAACCGATGGCCGCGGCCTTGATCGCCGGCTACAACAAAGCCTTTTTAACCATTTTGGATACGCACTCAACGACACTGATTTCATCGGGAATCCTTTATTATATCGGTACGGGTCCGATCAAGGGGTTTGCGTTGACGCTGGCAATTGGTATTTTGGCAAGCTTGTTCACCAGCGTTTTTGTCACCCGGGCAATTTTTGATCTTTTGATTAGCAAGGGCGGTTTAAAAAATCTAAAGATGTTACAACTTTTAAACTATGTGCCAAAAATTGATTACTTAAAAGTCCGTAAAATTTGCTACATCGGTTCGGTTCTTGTGATTTTAGCGGGAGCCTATTTCTTTTTTAACCGCGGGGAAAAAATGTTTGGCGTCGAATTCACCGGCGGTACGATGCAAGAGTACCGTTTTACTCAAGCCGTTTCGGTAGACGATATTCGCAAGAGTCTGGATCAGATTGGATTTGGCACGGCGACGATTCAAAAGGTAGGCGAAGGCAACGATATCATGATCCGTGCCGGTCAGGGATCCGAAACCACGATACAGAAAAAACTCACGCAGGATTTTCCCCAAAATAAACATGAATTGTTAAGGCTTGAAAGTGTTGGCCCGGTGGTGGGCAAAGAGCTCAAAGTGAAGGCGCTTTGGGCGGTTGCACTCGCGCTGTTGGGGATTTGGATATACATCGTATGGCGTTTTGATTTTAAATTTGCTTTTGGCGCGATCCTCTCGCTTTTTCATGACGCGTTGGTTACGATCGGTTTTGTCGCCATCAGCGGCCGTGAATTTTCGGTGCCAGTGCTTGCGGCAATTTTGACGATCATTGGTTTTTCAATCAATGATACGATTGTCATTTTTGACCGCATTCGTGAGAGGCGTCGCGCCGGGACGAAGGAGACCTTTGCGGAGACGGTGAATACCAGTATCAACCAGACGCTGCCGAGGACAATTTTGACAACGTTGACGGTTTTTATGGTAATCCTGGCGCTTTATTTTAAGGGTGGTGAAGTGATTAATGACTTTGCGTTTACGATGCTTGTAGGTGTGATTAGCGGTACCTATTCCACGATTTATATCGCCGCCCCGGTCCTGATTGATTGGCCCGGTTCTAAGAAAAACAAATGATTCGATGAGGCGAAACTGGGTTCTTCATCCGCCTGGTGATGAAGCCCATCGCCTTGCTACTGCATTAAAAATAAACCCGCTGATTGCCGGCCTTTTGCTTCGCCGCGGCCTATCCGACCACGGTGAAATCGACCGGTTTCTAAATCCTTCCTTCGAGCACCTCCAAGACCCCTTTGTTTTTGTAGACATGGCCAAAGCGGTCGAAAGAATCCGTCAGGCG
Organism: Candidatus Omnitrophota bacterium; assembly: GCA_945877765.1. Taxonomy (GTDB): domain Bacteria; phylum Omnitrophota; class Gorgyraeia; order 2-02-FULL-51-18; family 2-02-FULL-51-18; genus CAMDWQ01. The sequence continues at coordinate 44,000 of CAMDWQ010000002.1, forward strand.
ATTCGTCAAAAAGAAAAAATTTTAGTTTACGGCGACTACGATGTTGACGGCATCACCGGAAGCGCCATTTTGTATCCGGTACTAAAAAAACTTGGCGCCGATGTTGAAGTCCATATTCCACACCGGATGAATGACGGGTACGGGCTTAACCGGGATTCTTTAGAAAAACTTCTCCGGCAAAAATTCACTCTGGTCATCACGGTGGACAATGGGATCACCGGCGCTGACGAGGTGCGCTATTTAAATGAAAAAGGCGCCGACGTGATTATCGTGGATCACCACACTCCCAAAGAGGAGGTGCCGCCGGCGTTTGCGATTGTCAGCAGTGTTGCGGGGGGCAAAGGAGACAATAATCTTGCGGCTTGCGGACTGGCTTTTAAAGTGGCGTGGGCGCTATTGGGGAGTCTTGAGCAGGCGCTTGAGTATTTGGATTTAGTGGCGGTGGGCACCGTCGCTGATTTGGCTCCCGTGCTTGGGGACAATCGGATTATTCTTAAATTAGGCCTTCCGCTTTTAGCCAAAACCAAGCGCCCCGGTTTAAGAGCGCTGATGGAAGTCGCCAAAATAGAAAAACATTTTGTTTCTTACCGCGATATCGCGTTTGGTTTGGGGCCTCGCATCAATGCGTCGGGACGGATGGGCTCACCGCTGGCGGCGTTTAAGTTATTGACCACTGAAAATCCTCTCGAAGCCAGGAATCTGGCGCAAATTCTTGACCAGGGCAATCGTGACCGTCAACGGGTGGAAGCAGATGCTTTCGAAGAGGCAATTGGGCAGGTGGAGATGGATCCGGGTAAAGAAGAGCAAAAAATTATTGTTCTGGAGAATGCGGCTTGGCATGAAGGCGTTCTTGGAATTATTGCCGCCCGGCTTGTCGAGCGCTACCGCAAGCCCGCCATTGTGATTTCGCTAAAAGGCAATGTGGGAAAGGGATCTGGCCGATCGATTCCTTCCTTTTCTATTTATGACGCCATGCTTCCTCATGAAACGCTCATGGTAAATTTTGGCGGCCACGCCCAAGCGTGTGGTTTAACGATACAAAAAGAAAATATTCAGGCACTTCGTCAAAGCCTAAACCGTGCGGATTACAAAATGGGCGATCTGTCGGAAGGCGTTGATTTGGCTGTGGACGGGCAGATGCTGGCGGCCGATATCGGAGCGCCTTTTTTGAAAGCGTTGGGCCAGATGACGCCCTTTGGACCGGGAAACCCAAAACCTTTGTTTGTTTCTAAGAATATGAAAGTACGCGGAGAAGTGAGAAAACGCGGCAAAGACACGCTTCAATGCTGGATGACGGATCAAGCGGGTAAAATCACGTTGGAAGTGATAGGGTTTCGTTCGTATGGACGCTGGATGTCTGATGGGCAAGAAAAAAGCGCCGTTGATATTGTGTATCAACCGGCGCTTAAAACATTTAATGGCATTACTTCAATCCAGCTAGAGCTGGAGGACTGGCGGTCAGGCTGAGACGGCTTCGGGCTTCCAGGTACGTCTGGGGGCTTTGACGACCTTGCCAGCTTTGAGGTAGTTGGCGGCAACCAGAACTCGTTTGACGGTGCCGTTTTCAATAATCTTGACGGATTGTAAATTGGGCTTAAAACGACGGCAGGTGATGCCGGTGGTCTTAAGACCGATACCGCCGGACTTCTTGGCAATACCGCGACGGGCAATACGTTTTCCCATTTTTGGCTTTTTTCCGGTAAAATAGCAAACTTTAGACATCGAGAACTCCTTAAAAATAGTTAAATTGAGAAGCAGTAATGTATCACGGTGCTCGTGGAGAGCGCAAGAGAAATTCTTCATGGAACAAACGATCTCCTTAAAAACCCCCCTGCAGTACTTAAAGGGCGTGGGGCCTGAGCGCTCCAAGGTCTTGGCGCGGCTAAACCTCGTGACCATCCTGGACTTGCTGTATTTTTTCCCCCGCCGCTACGAAAATCGCCTGCCGGTGAAGCTTATTGGCGAGTTGGTTTTTGAGGACAAGGAGTGCGTTCGTGGTGTTGTTTCTAGCTGTGGGGTGATGCGTCTGCGGACGGGGCAGGTGATTTTAAAGGTTGTGATTTCTGATGGCAAGTCACAGATGCACGGTCTTTGGTTTAATCAAGCGTATCTTAAAAAGACATTCACCCCCAAATCAAGCGTGATTTTTTATGGAAAAGCCGAAAAATCCGGCAAGCAGGCGCAAATGGTTCATCCCGAATATGAGATATTCCCCGGGGATGTTCCAGCCCAAACAGTTCATACAGGCAGAATCGCTCCCATCTATCCTCTGACGGAAGATTTGGCGCAAAAAGGGATTCGCCAGTTGGTTTATCGGGCGCTTGAGATATTTTCAAGCCTGTTGCGGGATCCTTTGGCGCTTTCGATGAAAAATCGTCTTGATCTTCCTGACCGCGCTTGGGCGATCCGCCAGATTCATTTTCCGGATGAGGAAAGAAATGCGCTGTCGGCGTATCGCAGGCTTGTATTTGATGAATTTTTCATGATGCAGATTGTATTGGAGATGAAAAAAGCTGAATATCAAAAAGAAAACCGGCTGATGACTCACGGTGATAAAAAGGCCCAGGTGGAGCAATTTTTGACGACGCTTGATTTTGAGTTGACTGCGGGCCAGGAAAAAGCTGTGTGGGAAATAATTGCGGATCTGCAATCGGGGCATGTGATGAATCGGCTGGTGCAGGGCGATGTTGGTAGCGGCAAAACCGTGGTGGCCGCGGCGGCTCTTGTTTTTACTGCGGCTAATGGCTTCCAGGGGGCGCTGATGGCGCCGACCGAAGTCTTGGCGCAGCAGCATTATTTAAAACTTTCTCAGTTTCTTGAGCCTTTGGGAATTGCCTGTGGGTATCTTGCTCAAAATCTTCCCGCAGCCGAAAAAGAAAAAATCCTAACGCGTTTGGCAGATGGCTCGGTTGACGTGGTGGTTGGCACGCACTCGTTGATTCAAGAGGGTGTGCGTTTTAAAAAGCTGGGTCTTGCAGTCATTGATGAACAGCATAAATTTGGCGTGTTCCAGCGAGGGGCACTGGCGAAAAAGGGTTTTGAGTCGGCGCATCTTCTTTTGATGACTGCGACACCGATTCCCAGAACCTTGGCGCTGACACTTTACGGGGATCTTGATATTTCCATCATTGGTGAGTTGCCTCAGGGGCGCCAGCCGGTGCGGACGTTGTGGGTCACTGAGAATCGTAGGCAGGCGATGTATGCGCTTTTGGATTCTTTTTTGGCCAAGGGAAGTCAAGGGTATGTGCTTTGTCCGCTGATTGAATTTAAAGGAAAAGAAGACGTTAAGAGTATTTTTAAGGCTTACGAAGATCTCTCGCAAGTTTTGTCGCATCGAAAATTTGGTATTTTGCATGGCAAAATGAAGAGCGATGAAAAAAAGAAAGTCATGCAAGAGTTTAAAGAAAAGAAGATCGATGTGCTTATTTCTACTGTCGTGATCGAGGTAGGGATCGACGTGCCCAATGCCAATATCATGATCATTGAAAATGCGGAAAAATTTGGCTTGGCGCAGCTGCATCAGTTACGGGGGCGTGTGGGACGTGGGGCTGAGGAATCCTACTGCATTCTTTTCTCGGAGGCACGCGGCGAGGATTCTATTGAAAGGTTGGAAGCATTTACCAAGACCTCCAGCGGCTTTGAGATTGCCGAGAAGGATTTAAGTCTTCGCGGCGGAGGTGACATCGTGGGTGAGAAACAGCACGGCCTGCCTCCACTACGCATTGGGGATATCGTGCGGGATATTGCAATTCTTGAATTGGCCAAAAAAGAGGCTAGGAAAATCGTCTCGGTCGACCCAAAACTTCTCGCGCCCCAAAACCGACTGGTCCGCCGTGCCGTGGAAAGCCGGTACGGGATAAGCTCGAAAACAGCGGCTCTCTCTTGAAAATTTTATCCGGCTATTTAAAAGGGCGACTGGTGCATTTTAAACCCAGCCAGACTTTAAGGCCCACTGCCGATGTGGTGCGCAAAGCCATTTTTGATACGCTCCAGGGCGCTCTCGAAGGAAAGCGGGTGCTGGATGTTTTTAGTGGTACAGGCGCGATGGGTTTTGAAGCGCTCTCATCCGGCGCCAGCGAGGTTCTGTGGGTCGAAGCTGAACGAACACAGACAGCCTCTATTGAAAAAACAATCACAGCGCTCGGCTTGGAGGGTGTCGGCAGGGTAATTCATTCGGATGCCTTCAAGGCTATCGAGAGTCTGGGCCGTCACGGGGAAGTATTTGACCTTATTTTTTTAGACCCGCCCTATCATCAAGGATTAGGCCAGAGAGCGGTCGGGTTAATTTCCCGATTGGGACTTTGCCGTGCCGGCGCATTTGTCATATTAGAAACTCACAAAACGGAAGACCCTCCAGAGATTGTGGGTGGGTTGAAAGCAGTCAAAACCAAGAAGCATGGGGATACCAAGATTACGTTTTACCGACAAGATTAAAACGACTCACGCAACAAAGCAAACCCTCCGCCCGACTTGTATCAGCCTCCCCTCTCAGGCATACTTACGCAACCCATAACATAACCCATGAAATTAGATATGTTTATTAACCGCAACCTTTTCAAAAGACGAAACCGAATAGGCCTCCGCCTGATATCGCTAGGTCTCGTTATGTCCTTTTTATTCCAAGACTTAAGCTATGGGGGTCAGAGAGGGCAAGACAGGCCGCTGGCACAGAAGACAATCTACCTTGTTCAGGATGCCCACTCGAATCTCTCTGGGCAGAAAAGTGTAGCTACGATTATCCAGGGCCTCGCGTTAAATGAAAAGGTTAAAACCATTTACCTGGAAGCGGGTAACGGAAATGAGTCCCTGTCGTTTCTACGCGGGGATGCTGATGCTGAGCGGCTTAAAATAGCGGCAGCTTCCTATCTAATTTCCGGTCGCTTGCGTGGTTTTGAATTTGCCAATCTCACGTCTACCCCAAACCTAACTCTTTGGGGCGTCGAAGATATGGAGTTGTACGCCAAATCCTTATCTGCCTACCAAATGGTTTCCAAAGATCGGGGTCGGCTGTCCGCTTATCTCGATCGATCGGTTTCGGCGGCGGAAACCCTTAAGAGCTCGGTGTACGGCGGGGCCCTTCTTTCGTTCGATCAGACAATTGCCGGTTTAAAGGTCAAAAACGACCCTGAAAGTGTAATCCATTTCATCAGTGGAGAGGCGGTAAAAGCTGGGATCGATCCCAAAAAATACCCTCACGTGCGCGCGTATGTTTCACTAAAAAAATTGGAAACGCGTATCGATTTTGAAAAAGCCAGTAAAGAGCAGGCTGAGGCGGCCGGCAGCCTCGACCCCGCAGAGATAAGCAAGTACCCGAATCTTTTACTCTACGCCCGATACGAAAAGCGCGCTGCCGTTTTACGTTCGGCGGCGTTTGTTTTGGAGGTGGACGCGCTTGAGGCACAGCTTTATGAGCGCTTTGCTGCATCGTCCGACGAAAAAAAACTTCTTCAAGCCTCGCGCGATCTTGCGCTCTTCAAAAAACTGATCGCGTTGACGCTGACGCCTGATGAATACACCGAATATCTATCGCGTGGGGAGTCGATGGAAATAGAGCGGATCACGGGTTTCCTTAACAAGAAAATAGTCGACTTGAATAAATTTTACGAAAAAGCCGTATTTCTCGAAGAGGGTTACGCGAACTCCGTCAAAATCTGCGAAGATTTTTATTCGCTAACGCTCCAAAGAGACGAGCGTTTCGTCGCTAATACGCTGACCCAGATGAAGGAGCGGGGAGAGAATAAAGCCGTTCTCATAACCGGCGGTTTCCACGCGCCGAATTTGAAGCGCTTGTTCGCCGAGCGGAACGTAAACGTCGTTTCCATCGTTCCGCGGATCGAGCAGGAAACCAACTTGAAAAATTACGAGTCGCAGCTCCTGGGTCCTTTTGCCGGGCAATTTAACAAATCTGCCCACACCGTCTCAACTCATACCAACATGCCTGTCGGCCTCCTGACACGCGACGCGCTCGGCGGCCCGGACGGCGTAGATTTCTGCGCAGCTATCCACGGCGCCCGCCTTTCCGCCAAAGATCTTCATAAAAAAATGCGTCAACGCTCTTCCTTGCTGGGTCTCCCCGGAGTAGGGCTTAAGTCAAAAATTCTGTCCGGCGCGCGGCTCGCGAAAGTCGATGCGATGAGCGTAGAAGAAAATGGAAGGGCCGCGAAAATCATCGAACGCTTTATTCGGCTCAAAGACCAGGCCTATTTATCATCGGGATTGAATGTGAGTTCCAGAAACAATTTTAGCAATCTTGTTACTCATCGAATGAGCTCGGGGGAGAGACTATTGAGTTGGTATTTCCTGAGCAATGAGCAATGCGTTGTGTGGGAGGACCTCGAGGATTTCAAAACTAATCTTACGTTGTCTGTAAGTGTGCTGGATCACGCACTAAGATACGAATCTTCAGAGCTCGCGGAGGTTCCAAAAGATATGATTCAGCGAATTACCGGCTATCGAATGGCCGAAGGATTCGCTCTGGGCATCAATTTATCACTTTTAAATAAAGGGTTTTTGCCCGAACATAAGGCTCAAATCAAGGTCTTACGAGACAATCTTCATGCAATCGCCTACGACTGGAGCGCTTTGGTTGATTCTGTGGAAAATCGCCAAGCGACTGAAGGCGCCCGGTTGGCAGAAAGCAAGCCAGTAAGTGCCGCGCGCCTAGCCGATAATGCAATTGTGACGGGCATTGATTCGCCGTATCCTTGGGATGATTTACGTCAGGAAGATGCAAGAAAAGCGCAGTTTAAAAAACCCTATTTTCATGATTTTTTGAAAAATTGTTTCGCTGGGCAAGAGTCTGTCAAAGCCGTTGATATCGGAACCGGTGACGGTTGGTTTGTGGATGAAATCGCCCCGATCTTTGAGACGCTGTTCCCCGGCGCTATCGTCCAGGGCGTTGAGACGGATGTTGCTTTTGGATTTGAGAATCCAAGCGCCTTTCTCGCTAAGAATGGCCCTGAGTCAATGGATTTTGTTTCCATCGTTGCCCCGGACCCCATGCGACGAACGGAGCAAATGGAGGTCGCTGATGTATTGTTGCGCCCCAATGGAGTTTTATACATCTCGGGCAATTACATGACCAATATATGGGCAACTTCCTGGCTTCTGGAGCGCGGTTACTCCATTTCCCGCATTCCAAGTTTCAACCAAGGACCTCCTTTTAGTCCTTATGAAGGCCAAGAATTTAGCGGGATCATTTTAGCTAGCAAATCAAATATAAAAGGTTTTCAGTATTTGAAAAAAATGGGATGGGACGTCTTTGTGTATAATGGCGCCCGTTTGGCCAATATTTCTATTGTCCAGTTACCGGATATCGTACGAGTCGCCGATCGTGTTATAGATTTTATCGATCACGGGGTAGAGTTTAGCAATGATAGGGAACAGTTGCTCGCTGCATTGAAGTTGGTTGATTTTATGTCGAATAATTTGAATGAATTTGTTCCCGATACCCGTCAAAGAACCCAAACAATGTTCTTAATCGAAAACTCTCGAAATAAACTCTCCCAAAATGGTTATGAATTGAATCATTTGGATAACCAGCTTATGTACTCTTTTTCCCGGACGGTCATTGCCGGTTTTAGGCTCAGAATGCATAAAGATCCCAAGCTTATCCGGTTTGATCAACAGGTTCAGCGGCCGCGCAAATTTATTATTGAAAATTTGACGGATCGTCTTCAAAAGGCCAAGCCGTTTTTTAAAGAGAAAGGTTTAGATGAGAAGGTTTCGCAGAAACTTCTTTCAATTCTGATCTGGGAACAATTTAGTACACTTCTGATGAATGTTGTGGATTTTGAGCCCATATATTCCGACGAGTATGGCGCTATCCTGAAATCTCTGATTGAGCAGGGGCTCGTCGGTGGGTGGGTGATTCAGGATATTGCCCAACTGGATCGCGAGACACCGTCCGCACGAGCTAAAAGTAACTGGTCTTATATGAAAAAGATAATAGATGTTCTGTTTGTGGGAGAGGAGCCCGCTTTACAACAACAGTTCCTAGCCGCGGTGATGGAATTCAATCAAGAGTATTCCGTGGCGGGAAATTTGGACAAGGAAACAGAGCAAGCCATTTTTCAATTAAATTTCTTGAGCTATAGGCATCTTGACCGGTTCACGCCCACCTCGTCGCTCAGCGCCGTGGGACGCAGGATTGTGCGCCATAAGCTTCTTCCTTCGGAAATCGTCGAAGCTTATGAAAAAATTCAACGAGCGATGCGGACCAAAGGGCTTCTCAGTCCCGAACTTGTCTATGATTTATCGGCCGCAGACATTTCATCCGCACTGCTTTTAACTGATGCGGAAACCTTCTATTTTAATGATGCTCTTGCGTTTGGTTTTGACGCTGATCCTAACGATCCGCGATACGCACGCTTAAAAGAAGCGTATCTGATCGATAAATCAATCAAGGGGTATTCCAACGGTGTTCTACTGGAATCTATCGGAAGCGTTCGGGTTATTTTGGAATGGGAGCTAGAGATGCTCGGCGCCCGCAATATTCGTATTGAGAGAAATGCTTCGAACCTGGATCGTTATGAAGTGAGTTTTGACTGGTCATACGATGGGTCTGAGGCCTTTCGTAAGCCTCGTAAAATAATTTATACCCAGGGCACCTTCGAGTCAGATGATGGGTTTGCCGCGCACGCCAATAGCTTGACAGGGGGAATGTACCTACGTAAGGCCGATATGGGGCTTTTCGCGATTTCGGATATCAAGATGCCGGTTCTGATTAGTTTTGAGAATTCAGAAAATCTTCCCGGTTACGACCGTTTTCCACTCACGGAAATGGTCGGTGCCAGCGCCTCATCCGTATATATCAGTCAGCCAGATACAAATTATGCCGATGTTAATAAAGGCTCGGTCTATGTTCGGAAGGAAAACGCTCCAAAGCATGACGTGAAAAAGGGCGCCCGGCTCGCGACAGAGGATCAGGAGCATCTTCAGCGTCTCGCTTTGGAGTTAGCGGTTTCGCGATCTGAGAGCGAGCTGGGAAATGAAATTGCCGTTTCGATTGATGATGAGAATCCGTCGTTATTTCGCGTGTCGGTGGAACGCGACGCCGAAGGCGCTTTGATAGCCGTGAAAATGTTCTTGAGAGGCGACGATCAGCCGGTTGTTGATTTGAATGGGAATATTCGCCAGAGGCTGAGAAATTTGCAGGCTACGAGCACCTCCCCCACGGATGTTGTTCGGGATGCCGTTCTTACACCGATGAACATCGCAGCTATGAGGGCGGATGCCGCGATGCCTGCAGACCTCGAGAAAGAGACGCTAGGGGCGTATGGCTTAGCAATTCCAATGGGTAGATTCGCGGCGTGGGACAGCGTTCGGTTTGAGGCTCAGGTAAAATTGTTATCGCGAGATATAAAAAAGGCTAAGGAAAAATCCAAATACAAAAAGGCCGTTTACTATCTGGAAGGTACCGATAGTTTTAGCGAGGCACAGCGATCCATCCTTCGGGATGAAATTCAAAAAGCCGGTCTTGGGGAAGACGTTCAGTTTAATGCCGCGGATAAATTTAACGGAATCGTTATCCGGATAGCCTCTCCCGACGATGAAGAGGCTCTCGGGGTAGAGAGCAATGCACTGATTTTCCCCGTGTCTGGAATTCAGCCCGATGCGCTACTGGGTTGGTACGAAGCGCTCCGCTCGGCGACGTTTATCGCAACCGCATTGGGAGGCCTATACACCGAGGCGGGTTTATCGCACCAGGACATTAACGCCGCTTCAGTCCCCATCGAGGTTTTTGAACATTTCAACAGCCGAGCCGAACATCGCGTGGCGGACCGCGCCGCATTCGCCGATCTCCTGACGGGTCGCATGCATAAAACCGACCGCGCCCGTTTCAGTTTTTATCTACCCATTATCGAGCGTGTTCCCACGGATCTTTTGATCGCGGCCGCACGTCTTGCGCTCCGCACAGCGGGCGTTTCGGCGTAAAGTCTGATACAATCTCTGCATACAGCGGGTTTCACAACTATCGAGAAAACGCTTACATCCAAACCCCGCCATTCACCTTGTGTTCTCCCTATTATTTTGATAAATTGGACTTCGATTTACTCGATTAAACAGAAGGCAAGAGCGGTCGTGGTCAATACTAAAGAAATACGGAGCCTTTTTTAAGTGTCTAATTTTCTAAAATCTTCGGTGGGCCGTAAGAGTGTTATGGCGGTCACGGGTCTTTTGCTTTTTGGTTTTGTGATCATCCACATGATCGGGAATCTACAGCTATTTCTCGGGCAGGATGCGCTCAATGACTATGCCAAGCACTTGGTAGAAATGCCTCTTTTGTTGTGGCCGGCGCGGGTAGTTCTGTTGGCGATACTCGTCACCCATATTTTTGTCTCGATGAGCTTGGCCAAGGAAAATCGGGTGGCGCGTCCGGTGCGCTACACCCAGGGAGCTACGATTCAAGCCTCTTATGCTTCGCGAACGATGGTGATGTCCGGCATCATTATTTTTCTTTTCATCGTCTATCATCTACTGCATTTTACTTTTGGAAAAATACAGCCGCAATTTTATGACCAACTGGATGCCGAGGGCCGCAAGGATGTGTATGGAATGATCGTTTACGGATTTCAAAATATTTATGTATCGGGCGCTTACGTGACGGCGATGGCCGTGCTCTGCTTTCATCTTTCGCATGGGCTGCAAAGTCTTTTCCAGTCGCTAGGATTGCGTTCAAACGCACTGGCGCCTCTTTTGAAAAAAATGGCGGTTGGATTAAGTTTGTTTATTTTTATCGGGAATACCTCTATTCCTCTTTCTATTCTTCTGGGGTTTGTTCGCATGCCCGGGGTAGGGCGCTAATGGAACTTAACGGAAAAATCCCCCCAGGGCCCTTAGCTGAAAAGTGGGACAAGCACCGCTTCAATCTTAAGCTAATCAATCCCGCCAATAAACGGAAACATGAAATTATTGTGGTGGGCACGGGTCTTGCCGGCGCCGCCGCTGCAGCCTCCTTGGCTGAGCTGGGTTATGGCGTGCATTCATTTTGTTTTCAGGACAGCCCAAGGCGTGCGCACAGCATTGCCGCTCAAGGCGGAATTAATGCCGCCAAAAATTATCAAAACGATGGCGACAGCGTGGAGCGTCTTTTTTATGACACGATCAAGGGTGGAGATTTTCGCGCGCGTGAAGCCAATGTGTACCGCTTGGCGCAGATTAGTACGAGCATCATTGATCAATGCGTTGCGCAAGGCGTACCGTTTGCGCGTGAATACGGAGGGTCGCTAGCCAACCGCTCTTTTGGCGGCTCGCAAGTGTCTCGCACGTTTTATGCCCGTGGTCAGACGGGGCAGCAGCTTCTTTTAGGTGCCTATCAGGCCTTGTCGCGTCAAATCGGCATAGGGAAAGTCAAAATGTATCCTCGCACTGAAATGCTGGATTTGGTTTTGGTTGACGGTCACGCCAAGGGTATCGTGGTGCGCGATTTGGTCACTGGGAAAATTTCCTCGTATGCCGCGGATGCGGTGGTCCTGGCAACGGGGGGCTATTCGAATGCCTATTATCTTTCAACCAATGCCGTGGGCTGTAACGTGACGGCGATTCACCGCGCTTATAAAAAAGGCGCTTATTTTGCCAACCCTTGCTACACGCAAATTCACCCGACCTGCATTCCGGTCAGCGGGGATTACCAATCCAAGTTGACGCTCATGTCCGAATCGCTTCGCAATGACGGGCGTATCTGGGTCCCTTTAAAAAAAGGCGACAAACGGGCACCGGCGGATATTCCGGAGAGCGAGCGTGATTATTATTTAGAGAGAAAATATCCCAGCTACGGAAATCTGGCTCCGCGCGATATTGCGTCTCGTGCCGCTAAGGAGGTCTGTGATGAGGGCCGTGGGGTGGGAGAGTTGGGTCTAGGTGTGTATCTTGATTTTGCCGATGCCATCAAACGGGTAGGCGCCAAAGTCATCGACGAGCGCTACGACAATCTTTTTGCGATGTATGAGCGCATCACCGGTGAAGACCCCTTCCGGTCGCCCATGAGAATTTATCCCGCGCTCCATTACACGATGGGTGGTCTTTGGGTGGATTATAATCTGATGAGCAATATCCCGGGATTGTACGTCATCGGTGAAGCTAATTTTTCAGATCACGGCGCCAACCGACTGGGGGCAAGCGCTCTGATGCAGGGCCTGGCGGATGGTTATTTTATTTTGCCGTATACGATCGGCGATTATTTAGCGGTGTCGGGGAAGGTGAAGGTCAAGGCGGATCACGCGGAATTTAAAAAATCCGAAGAAGATGTCTCACGGCGCACTCAACTATTTTTATCGATCAAAGGAAAGCGTACCGCGGATTCTTTTCATAAGGAGCTGGGGCTTTTACTTTGGGAAAATTGCGGAATGGCGCGGACGGATGAGGGGTTAAAGAGGGCACTGGCAAAGATTCCCGTCATCCGTGACGAGTTTTGGAAGAATTTGAATGTTCCCGGCGAGGGCCAAGAAATGAACAAATCGCTGGAGCGCGCGGGACGCGTGGCAGACTTTCTTGAGTTTGCTGAGCTTTTATGTCTGGATGCTCTCGAGCGAAAAGAATCCTGCGGCGGGCACTTCCGGCAAGAATTTCAGACCTCGGAAGGAGAGGCCAAGCGCGATGATGCCAATTTTTGTCATGTCGCGGCCTGGGAGTTTAAGGGCGTGGGCAAAGAGCCGGTACGCCACCAAGAACCGCTCGTGTTTGAAAATGTCCATTTAGGCGAAAGAAACTACAAATGAGCACACCAAGTATGAATTTAAAACTTCGCGTCTGGCGCCAAAAGGATGCTTCCAAGGCCGGTAAAATTGAGGAATACGAAGCTAAAAATATTAATCCGCACATGTCTTTTTTGGAGATGCTCGATGTGGTGAATGAGGGCCTGGCCCAAAACGGCGTGGAGCCGATTGCTTTTGACAGCGATTGCCGTGAGGGAATATGCGGGATGTGTTCGCTGGTCATTAACGGCATTCCTCACGGACCGGATCGCGGGACGGCGACCTGTCAGCTGCATATGAGAAAATTTAAGGACGGCGATACCATCACGATTGAACCGTGGCGTGCGAAGGCGTTTCCAGTGGTGAAAGATTTGGTGACGGACCGCAGTGCTTTTGACCGCATCATTCAAGCGGGGGGATTTGTCTCAGTAAATACTGGCTGCGCTCCCGAGGCCAACGCGATCCCCATTGGCAAGCATCTGGCGGATCCCGCGATGGATGCCGCGGCTTGTATCGGTTGCGGAGCCTGTGTCGCGGCCTGTAAAAACGCTTCGGCCATGCTTTTTGTTGCCGCCAAAGTATCTCATTTGGCCCTCTTACCTCAAGGGCAGGTAGAAAAAGCGGCGCGTGTCCAAAAAATGGTTGCTGCGATGGACCGCGAGCAATTTGGAAATTGTACCAATCAGTTTGAATGCGAAGCGGCTTGTCCCAAAGAAATCAGTGTTTCTTTTATTTCAAAAATGAACCAGGAATACTTAAAAGCATTCAAAGGAGATATCTTATGAGCGATCTTGCGCCGGCGGCGCCGTCCGCGGGGGCCAAAAAAGTCCCCGGACCGGTTATTTTTGTGGCCATCTTGAATTTTTTGTCGGTCTCATTTTTGGGGATTATTTCGTTGGTTTGCCTGATAGCCCTCATCTTCGGCAACGTCATGGGTCTTTATGATGTTGTTTCCAAGCAAATGAGTCAGTATGCTCAGACACCCAATTATACTTATGGGGTGACGTTTATTTTTGGGGCGCTATTGGCGGCCTGCTTAACGTTTGTTCTTTTCTTTGTTTTTCTGGGGATAGGGCTTCTGAAAAGAAAAAAAACAGCTTGGTATGTGCAGGTGGTGTTGAGCGTGCTGGGCCTTTTTGCCTTTCCGCTGGGGACGATCTTTAACGGCATCATCTTATTCTTATTTTTCCGTCAACCAATTCGCGATTTTTTTGAGGTCTAATCATGCCGCTAGTCAAAGCTAAAATACGTGTGGGACACAGCCCGGACGCGGACGACGCATTTATGTTTTATGCGATTGCTCACGATAAAATTAAAACTGAGGGAATCAAGTTTTCTCACGTAATCGAGGATATTGAAAGTCTCAACAAGCGGGCGTTTAAAGCGGAGCTTGAAGTGACCGCGGTTTCGGCGTTTGCTTTTTTTGAATGTGCGGACAAGTACGCTCTCATGGCTTGCGGTGCCAGCATCGGGGATAATTATGGTCCAGTGCTTGTTTCAAAAAAAAGCATGTATGCCAAAGAGCTAAAAGGGAAGAAAATTGCCGTGCCAGGCCTGCACACGACCGCTTATCTGACACTGAAACTTTTTTTGCCTGATTTTGAAGAGGTGGTGGTGCCTTTTGATAAAATTTTAGATGCCGTAGAAAACGGCGAAGTCGATGCGGGTCTTGTCATCCACGAGGGACAACTGACTTACGGGAAGCTGGGATTTAAAAAAGTGGTGGATTTGGGCGAATGGTTTTATGAAATGACTAAACTGCCCTTGCCTCTAGGCGTCGATGTCATCCGCAAGAGCCTTGGCCGGGATATCATGAGAAAAACCACCCGGATTTTAAAAGAAAGCATTGTTTACGCGCTCAAACACCGCGAAGAGGCGCTGGAGTATGCGATGAAGTTTGGCCGCGGCGTTGAGACAGCCACGGCGGACCAGTTTGTGGGCATGTATGTCAACGACTACACAGTGGATATGGGAAAAAAAGGCAAAGACGCGCTCCATTTCCTGCAAAAAGCCGCCATTGATGCGGGGCTAGTCAAAAAGAAACTTGCCCAGATTGAATTTGTGGACATGAATTAAGCGGACCTAATTCTGTGGCTATAAAAAAATCCTCTCAGACATTTATCCAAAAATCTTCCGAATGGATACGCAAGCCCAAAAAAAGCGACGCCAATTTAAAAGATTATTTTAAAACGTACCAATCTTTTCGCTGGAAGTCAGTTGAAAAAGAGTTTGACTGGCACAAGACGGGCAAGGTCAATATGGTCCACGAGATCATCGACCGGCACGCGCAAGGTGCTAGAAAAAATAAAGTGGCGCTTTATTTTTGGGATCCCGCATCTACCCAAGTCTATCCTCGGGGACGTGACGAAAAATATACCTTTTTGGATTTAAAAAAATCCTCCTCTCGTTTTGGGCATGTCCTAAAAAAATGCGGTGTCAAAAAAGGGGATCGCGTCGCTGTGTTTTTGCCTCGGACGCCGGAGCTTTACATTTCTATCTTGGGAATTCATCGTGTGGGCGCAATTCCGGTGCCGCTTTTCGAGGCATTCATGGAAACTGCAGTGCTGGACCGGCTTTCTGACAGCCAGGCGTCTGTTATCGTGACCAACACAGCGCTTAAAGGACGGGTTCCATTTGAAAAATTAAATCATTTGAAGGGCGTTATTTTGGTGGACGAGTTAGAGGTCAGTAGAAGCGAAAACCAAGACAACGAACCTGCCTGCGATTTCTGCGATGTTTACAATTATTTTGAAGAGATGAAACTAGCATCTGAGTCTTTGGAGCCGGTGTGGCTTAACAAGGACGATGGCTTGGTGATCCATTACACTTCCGGATCCACGGGAAAATCCAAAGGAGTTTTGCATCGTCAGTACGCGATGGTAGGGCACTTGCAGACATCCAAGTGGGTGCTTGATTTGCGCGAAGATGATATTTATTGGTGCACAGCCGATCCGGGCTGGGTGACGGGAACTTCTTATGGCATTTACGGGCCCTGGTCGTTGGGGGCTTCGAGCGTCGTTCTGGGGGGGCGGTTTTCCGCTGAGCGCTGGTACGAGGCGATTCAAAAATACAGCGTCACGGTTTGGTACAGCGCGCCGACGGCGTTTCGGATGCTGATGGCTCAAGGTAAAACGCTTCCCAAAAAGTTTAATTTAAAAAGTATCCGCCATATCTGTTCGGTGGGTGAGCCGCTTAATCCCGAGGCTCTGCGCTGGATTCGCGCCATTACCGGTGTCGCGCCGCACGAGACATGGTGGATGACGGAGACAGGGATGCACATTATCTGCAATTTCCGGAGCCTTGATTTTAAATTAGGCGCCACGGGCCGGCCTTTTCCGGGGACTTACGCGAGCGTTGTTGACGACAAGGGGAAAGAAGTCGCGCCCAACACGCTGGGAAATCTCGTGGTCAAAACCGGCTGGCCATCCTTGATGAAAGAGATTTGGAAAAATAAAGCGAAGTTTGACGAATATTTTGAATTGAAGGGCTGGTACAAGAGCGGGGATTCCGCCTACAAGGACAAAGATGGTTTTATTTGGTTTGCTGGACGCGTGGATGATGTGATCAAGACGGCGGGTGAGCGCGTGGGGCCGTTTGAGGTCGAGAGCGCTCTTATTCAGCACCCGGCCGTGGCGGAGGCTGGCGTCATCGGAAAACCAGATCAAGTGCGCGGGCACATTATCAAGGCGTTTATCAGCTTGCGTCCGGGATTTTCACCCTCAGATCATTTAAAAGCAGAAATTGCTGATTTTGTGAAAAAAAATCTCGCGGCACACGCTGCCCCGCGTGAAATTGATTTTCGTGACAGCATCCCCAAGACTCGCTCGGGGAAAATCATGCGGCGCGTATTGAGGGCGTGGGACCAGGGGTTGCCGGTGGGAGATGTTAGTACAATGGACGAATAGCGTCATGGCGGGAGGTTGTTTATTTTTGCAGCGAATGCATGCGACGCGCAGGCTGCTATGTGTAAATTTTTTTACAGCCTGAAGCTCGACGAAAGTCCCAAGCCCCGTCGACGCGGAGCGGCAATTTGCGGAAAAAATAAACAACCTCCCGCCCACACCTATTTTTAGACTATTACACAAAAGGAGACTGTGATGTTCGAGCAAATTAAAGGAATGGCGGGGAAATTTCAGATGATGCAGAAAATGATGCAGGATGAGGATTTTAAGGCGTTTGTTTCCAATCCTAAAATTCAGGCGCTGTTTGGGGATCCTGAGTTTAAGGAAATTGCAAAAACGCGCGATTTTAGTAAGATCCTTACCAACCCTAAATTTTCAGGTCTGATGAAGGACCCCGAAATCGCGTCGTTGGTGGCCAAGCTCAACCCTAAAAAATTCATTCCCACCCCATGACGCCGATAAAGGCTCTTCTTTTGGTGCTAATTTTTTTAGCGTTGAACCAGAATTTGTCGCAGGCGTCCTCGCGCGAGGAGTGGAAGGATCAGGATAAAGATGGCTTCAAAGAGACGCACTTATTTTTGGATGGAAAAGGAAAATTGCTGCAGAAAACCAAGGACACCAATGCCGACGGAAAGCCTGATGAGTATTCCAGCTATCCTCAAGGTAGCCGAAATTTTGTCTTGAAGGAATTGGATCGCAATTTTGACGGGAAAATTGACAAGCGCTCTCTTTCTCAATGGGATCCCAATAAAGGCATTTCAATTTGGGATGGAAAGCGCATCATCAAGACCCCCGTCCCCGGCTACAGCCCGATTTGGAAAGAAGGGGACAATGATTTTGACGGCATTATTGATACTTATCATGAAAAAAAACAAAAAAATGAAACAGTCGCACCTCTAAAAAACAAGGTGGGGCAGGCGATCGATATTCGCCCTATGACGGTTTCAGCACAAGATGGGGTTGAAAAAACAGCCAAGGAAGCAGGTCCCCAAACTTCGCAAGAACAAGAGCGTATCGATCAGTTAAATCAAAAGATGGGTCTGAAATCATGAAAAACAAAACGCTGGCACTAGTGGTTTTTATTTGCGGTATGGCGACGATGACGCTTGAGCTTGTCGGCTCACGGATTTTTGCGCCCTATGTGGGCACCTCCATTTTTGTTTGGACGAACCTGATTGGTGTCATTCTTGGATTTTTAAGTCTTGGGTATGCCTGGGGAGGAAAAATCGCCGACAAAAATCCGAGCGCAAATATTTTTTCTTTAATTATTCTTGGGGCTGCCTTTTGGATTATCTTGCTGGGATTTATTTCAGACCCTGTGTTGGTTTTGATTCAGCAGGTGGTCCATGATGTGCGTGCCGCGGCACTTTTAGCAGCGATAGTTTTATTCGGGGTTCCATCGACCCTTTTGGGGATGGTGTCTCCCTACGCTGTTAAGCTCAAAACTTATTCCCCCGATAAAGCGGGGTCCGCCGTGGGGGAGCTTTATGCGCTCTCAACGATCGGCAGTATTGCGGGGACTTTTTTGACGGGCTTTGTACTGCTATCTTATTTTGGAAACACGCTCATCCTTTTTGGGCTTGCAGGGGTCTTGATTTTGACGGCCTTGATGGTTTCTCGATGGGCAGGCAAGGCCAAGATCTTCTTTTTTTTGATTGCCGTATTTTTGTCGTGCTCGTCCGAGGTTTTGGCCAGCATCATTCGCGGAAGAGACCTTGTGGATGTGAACACACCTTACAGTCGTGTTTGGATTTACGATTTACCGGCGCAGGGCGCCAAAACAGCCAGGGTCATGCAGATCAATGACGAGCTCAGCTCGATGAAAATTTTAGGCAGTCAAGAGCTCCTCGCGCCCTACACCAAATATTATGAGCTTTCGGGCCACTTTTATCCCAACCCAACGAGCACGCTGATGCTGGGAGGGGCAGGTTATTGTTATCCCGAAAAATTTCTCTCTGATTATCCTCAAGCCGCTATCGATGTGGTAGAGATTGATCCGGGAGTTACCCGTCTGGCTGAAAAATATTTTGATTTAAAAGAGGATAGCCGCCTTACGATTTATCACGAAGACGCTCGCACCTACCTAAACAGGAATAAAAAAATTTACAATTTAATCTTTGTCGATGTTTTCCGGTCCTCCTCCATTCCCTTTCACGTCACCACCAAAGAAGCTGTGCGTAAAATGGCCGAAGCGCTCGATGATGAGGGGATCCTTATGATGAACGTGATATCCAGTATTGAAGGGGAGGCTGGGGAGTTTCTGAGAGCGGAGCTGGCTACGCTCAAAACAGCTTTCTCCCAGGTCTACATTTATCCCGTGCAGGATCGTGACAATGCAAAATTAGTACAAAATTTAATGGTGGTAGCTTTAAAGTCAAAAAGCATTCCCAAATTTTATAGCCGGGACGCTAAGCTCAATGACTATTTGTCCCATTTATGGATCAACCCCATCGTCGAGGATCAGGCGGTTCTGACAGATGATTTTGCTCCAGTCGACCGCTATTCGCTTAGGAATTTAAGTGGTCTAAGCGCATCCGAAAACCCTATATTTAAGCATTGGAAGCGACTTTTCTCACAAAGAACGCTATTTGGTGAAAAAGCCCACTCTTAAACCCAGACTAGCTTAAGCTATAATTCCTATTGACAATCACCCTGCGGGGTGCTATTTTATCAGCTCTTTACGAGGAGATTTATGTCAACATTTTTTTTGAAGAAAGAACAGATTACCGATAAGAAGTGGCATGTGATTGATGCCAAAGACCAAGTGGTCGGCCGCCTGGCTGCCCGCATTTCAAGAATTTTGATGGGAAAAAATAAGACTTCGTACACTCCTCACGTCGACAGCGGGGATGGCGTGATTGCCATCAATGCCTCGCAAGTGCGCGTCACGGGCAGGAAAAACGAGCAAAAACTTTACACCAACTACTCGGGTTATCCGGGCGGGTTGAAGACAAGGACTTTTGATCGTGTGATGAAGCAGGACCCGACGTATGCGCTGACGCATGCGGTCAAGGGAATGCTTCCTAAAAACCGGATGGGCAAGCAGATGATTACTCATTTTTTGGTGTATGCCGGATCTACGCATCCGCACCAGGCTCAGAAACCGCAAGCCATGAACACAAAGGCCTAATTTAATGTCGACTGAAACGGTTAAAGTAAAACCCACACTTCTTAAAGCCTCGACCGACAAAGTAATGACTCGGGGCGGACGCAAGGAAGCCACGGCGCGCGTACAACTTTTTAAAGGCACGGGAATCATTCAGGTCAACAAAAGAGCGCTCAAAGCTTATTTTGGTCGACCGACACTTGAAATGGTCATTCGCCAGCCTTTGGAAGCCATCCAGTTGCAGGACAAGGTCGATGTGATTGCCAATGTCCGTGGCGGCGGTCTCTCAGGTCAAGCAGGAGCCATTCGTCATGCTATTTCACGGGCACTGGTTCAATTTGATGCCACACTCAAGCCTCTTCTGCGCAAGGGAGATTTTCTCATGCGCGATGACCGCATGAAGGAACGTAAAAAGTATGGACGCAAGGGCGCACGCCGTCGCTTCCAGTTCTCCAAGCGTTAAAGTGAGGCAAATCCCGAGTTTCATTTTTTAATTAAATTGTTGTAAGTGAAGGAACAGCCGAGCTTTATGCTCGGCTTTCTTTTTTATTTTTTGACATGCACGACAAAGCTAATTATAATGAACACTTCGCGGATAAAATAGCACAGATAATACAGAGCAGTGTCAGAGTAGTGTCATCCCCGAATTTTCTTATCGGGGATCATGTATTAGTTTGATTCCCGATTAAAACTTTCGGGAATGACGATTGGGAGCGGAATGAAAAAACTTCGAGTAGGTATTGTCGGCGCCACCGGATATACCGGTGAAGAAATCGTACGCATCCTCTCCAAACACCCACACGTTGAAATCACTTACGTCTCCGGAAAAGAAGACCGTGAGATTAGGATTCAGGAAATCTTTCCTTACCTGTCTGGAAGATTGGATTTGGAATGCAAGGCTTTTTCGCAGGAGGAAGCCACCGAAAAAACAGATCTTGTTTTTTTATCCCTGCCGCACACCGTTTCGATGCAAGCCGCACCCTTATTTTTGAAAGCGGGGAAAAAAGTCATTGATGTCAGCGCTGATTACCGGCTAAAAGATCTGGCCGTCTATGAAAAATTTTATAAGGTTGAGCACAAAGACCCGGCGAATTTAAAACACGCGATTTATGGTTTACCTGAAATCAACCGGGAAAAAATTCGGAAAGCCTCGCTTGTGGCCAATCCTGGCTGCTATCCGACCGGCGCCATTCTTGGGCTTTTGCCCGGAATCAAGGGCGGGTTTTTCGATCTAGACCGCATTTGCATCGACGCCAAGAGCGGAGTCACCGGGGCGGGGAGAAAAGCGGAAAAATCGCTCAACTTTTCGGAAGTCAATGAGTCTTTCAAAGCTTATAAACTTTTTGAGCATCAGCACGTCCCTGAAATCGATCAGGAGCTCAGCCGCTTTTCAAAAAAAGAAGTCAGCGTTGTTTTTGTTCCGCATCTTTTGCCCATCAATCGGGGCATTTTAAGCACGATGTATATTCCGCTGAAAAAAAAGACGACGACGCAGGATCTTTGCACGGCGTATCAAAAATTTTATAAAAATGAGCCGTTTGTAAAAGTGTACGGCGGCGGCCGTTTGCCCGAATTAAAACATGTGGCGCATACCAATTTTTGCGATATTGGCCTTAAAGTCAACGAAGCCAAGTCGCTCGCCGTTGTCGTGGCGGCGATTGATAATTTGACCAAAGGTGCCGCAGGGCAGGCCGTGCAGAACATGAATATCATGTCCGGTTTTGACGAGCGCGAGGGCTTTTAAATGAAAGTCATTCACGGCGGCATCACGGCGGCAACAGGATTTAAAGCCAGCGGGCTTTATTGCGGCATTAAAGTTTCGAAGAAAAAAGATCTTTCGCTTATTTATTCTGAAAAAATTTGCGATGCGGCCGGCTCCTTTACAACCAATAAAGTCCAAGCGTCTTGCGTGGTGGTAAATAAAGAGCACTTAAAGGACCATAAAGCACAGGCGATTATTGCCAATTCGGGAAACGCCAATTGCATGACCGGCGAGAGTGGTTTTGAAAATACCAGAACCATGGCGTCTGTGACAGCTCGGTTACTTAAAATTCGTAAGAAGGATGTCTTGGTTGCGTCAACCGGTGTCATTGGGAAGCCGTTGCCGATTAAAAAAATTATAGAAGCAGCGCCGCAGTTGGTGGGAGATCTGAGCAAAAAAGGCGGAGAGCATGCCGCTGCGGGTATTTTGACCACGGACCGCTTAAATAAAGAAATGGCAGTGGAGTTTTTGGTCGGTGCAAAGAGTGTACGTGTAGGTGCTATCGCCAAAGGAGCCGGGATGATTCATCCGCAGATGACTGTCCACGGGCCCAAACACGCGACCATGCTTTGTTTTGCGACAACCGATGCGTTGATTGCGCCGACGGCACTGCGCGCGGCTTTGGACCGGTCCATAGGCAAATCTTTTAATGCCATCACCATTGACGGTGATATGTCGACGAATGACATGGTGTTGGTGCTGGCCAACGGCATGGCAGGGAACAAAAAAATAATCGAGGGCACCAAAGAGTTTCGTTTGTTTGTCCGCGCACTCGAAACCATTTTTTTACACCTGGCCAAGGAAATGGTACGGGACGCCGAGGGTGCCACTAAATTTGTGGAAGTGGCGGTTAAAAATGCTTCCAGCGCCGAAGACGCAATTAATACGGCCCGTTCCGTTGCCAGTTCCAATCTTTTTAAGTGCGCTTTGTTTGGTTCAGATCCCAACTGGGGACGCATCGCTGCTGCTGCCGGATATTCTGGCGCTCATCTGGATCCCTGGAAGCTTTGTATTTATTTGGGAAAAGAACTCGTTCTCAAAAATGGCGGCAGGGTCAAACAAAAAGCAGCCGTGCTAAACCGCGTTTTTGCGCAAAAAAATATTAAAATTACCGTCGACTTGGGATTGGGAAAGTACAGCGCCAGCGCTTATACGTGTGATTTTTCAACCGGGTATGTGCGGATTAATTCCGCGTACAGAACTTAATTATCAGGGCGCTGTTTCGTTTGGACACGAAATAGGTTTGATCCCCGATTAAAGATTTCGGGGATGACACTGTGCTGACATTGGAGAGGGTAAACCATGGATGATATTATTAAAAAAGCGGATGTGTTGATTGAAGCGCTTCCGTTTATCCAGAGTTTTTATGACAAGACGGTTGTTATTAAATATGGCGGTGCGGTTCTCACGGATACCGAGATACGGCGCAACGTGCTTGAGGACATTGTGTTTATGAGCTACGTGGGCATGCGGCCGGTGCTGGTTCACGGTGGCGGCCCGTACATCAGTAAGCGGTTGGAGTCTACCGGTAAAATACCCAAATTTGTGCAGGGTTTTCGTGTCACGGACGAAGAGACCATCGAAGTAGTCGAGGAAGAGCTCACCAAAATTAATCGCGAGATTGTCCGCGAAATCATTTCTTTAGGGGGGAGTGCGATTTCCCTTTCGGGCAGAGAAGATCATCTGATCGAAGTTAAAAAGCACGCAGACATCGACGGTGAGGACATCGGTTTTGTTGGGGAAGTTACCAAAGTGAATGGCGATGTGATTT
This sequence comes from Candidatus Omnitrophota bacterium, assembly GCA_945877765.1. Lineage (GTDB taxonomy): Bacteria > Omnitrophota > Gorgyraeia > 2-02-FULL-51-18 > 2-02-FULL-51-18 > CAMDWQ01. Next base: position 67,236 of record CAMDWQ010000002.1, read on the forward strand.
CAAAAATGATCACTAGCGACATCATCCCGGTCATCTCACCGATGGGTATCGGCAAAGACGGATTGACGTACAACGTGAACGCGGACCAGGCGGCTGCGGAAATTGCGCGCAATCTCAGTGCTCTCAAATTCATTTTGCTGACGAACGTCCGCGGTATTTTAAAAAATCTTGAGGACCCCGAGTCCGTTATTTCTCACATCACCATCGCCGAAGTGGATGAGTACATGGAAAAAAAAGTCATTGGCGGCGGCATGATACCAAAGGTGCGTGCTTGTATGCGTGCGCTCGACCGTGGAGTTAAGAAAACCCATATTATTGACGGGCGGATTCCTCATGGACTCCTGCTTGAAATTTTCACCGATAAGGGCATTGGCACCGAAATTGTCAGGCGCTAGAGAGAAAATCTGATGGATTATAGAAAAATAATACGGCTCTATTACGATTACGTCGTTCCCTGCTATACCAAGTTTCCGCTGGTTTTGCAGAAGGGCCGCGGGACTCGCGTGTGGGATTCTCATGGCGACGAATACCTTGATTTTTTTCCCGGATGGGCAGTTAGCGGGATTGGGCATTGCCATAAGCGCGTGACGGAGGCTATCAAGCGTCAGGTCGAGCAGCTGATGCACGTGTCCAATAACTATTACCATGCCGAACAGGGAAAGCTGGCGGAGCTGATTATTCGCCACTCGTTTCCAGGGAAGGTTTTTTTCTGTAACTCCGGCGCGGAAGCTAATGAAGCGGCGTTTAAACTTGCTCGCAAATTTGGAAATCCTGCACGCAACGAAATTATCGCGATGGAGCGTTCTTTTCATGGCAGGACGCTTGCCGCGGTCACAGCGACAGGAACGGCAAAGTATCACGAGGGATTCGAGCCTCTGGTGCCAGGTTTTAAACATGTGCCATTCAACGATTTTGCCGCGCTTGAGCGAGCGGTGTCCTCCAAGACAGCCGCTATTATCATGGAGCCTATTCAAGGGGAAGGCGGCATTCATGTGGCGGATTCTCACTATTTATCGAACGTGAGGCGTCTTTGCAATGACAAAAAGATTCTTTTGATATTTGATGAGGTGCAGACCGGGATGGGGCGTACCGGCAGACTGTTTTGTTTTAAAAATTTTGGGATTGAGCCGGATGTGATGACGCTGGCGAAGTCGCTTGGCAGTGGTTTTCCGATCGGCGCCATGGTGGTCAAAAAGCAATATGCCGATATTTTGCAGCCGGGAATGCATGCCACCACATTTGGCGGAAGCCCGCTGGCTTGTGTGGCGGCATTGGCGACATTTGAAGCGATTGAAAAAGAAAAACTCTTGAGTAATGCGGTCGTTACTGGTTCCCACTTATTTAAAAAATTGGGAGAGCTTAAAAAGAAGCATTCGATCATTCGCCAAGTGCGCGGGATGGCGCTCATGGCGGGAATTGAGCTTGAAATTGAGGGAAAGGCGATTTATGAGCAGTGTTTACAGAGAAAACTTCTCATTAATTGCACACAAGGAAACGTTCTTCGTCTCATGCCTCCGTTGGTGGTGAAAGAAAAAGAGATTGATCGGGCGATTCAGATTTTAGATGAAGTCCTGGCAGGTCAGGCAGGAAAATGATTCGTAAAAAAAGGGAGTAGGATTCCATGAAAAAGAAATCAAGCAAGAAGTCCAAATCTAAAAAAATTTCTTCGGGGGCCCGCAAACCGGCGGTCCTGTTTGAAGCGAAAGATTTTCTGAGTTTAAAAGAAGTCCACGCATCGGATTTGGAGACTTTATTTAAGCTGGCGGACAAAATGAAAAAAAATCCCGCGCAGTTTTTGGGAAAATTAAAAGGCAAGTCACTGGCGCTTCTATTCCAGAAGCCATCGATCCGTACGCGCGTGTCTTTCCAGGTAGGAATGGCTCAGCTGGGTGGAAACTGTGTCTACATGGACCCCCAGGAAATGCCGCTAGGCGAGCGTGAGTCCATCAAGGACGTGGCAAGAGTTTTGTCGCGCTATTGCGATGCGGTGGTGACGCGTACTTATTCGCACACGGCGTTGGAAGATTTTGCCAAATTTGCCACGGTTCCGGTGATCAACGGCTTGAGTGATTCTTACCACCCCTGCCAGACGATTGCGGACCTCTTTACGATTCGCGAAAAATTTGGTGATTTGAAGAAAATCAATATTGCCTATATCGGCGATAGCAACAATGTTCTGAACTCTCTTTTGTACGGCGTTGCCAAAGTGGGTGCGAATCTATCCATTGCGTCTCCCCGTGGCTATGAACCGAATGAAGAGATCTTAAAAGACCTAAAGCTTCAGTGCAAGGATTCCGGCGCTAAAATTGCCGTGTGTAACAATCCGTTTAACGCGATCAAAAACGCCCATGTCGTTTACACGGACGTCTGGGTGAGTATGGGCCAGGAAAAGCAGCGCGACCAGCGGTTGCGTGATTTCCAGCCGTTTCAAGTCAATGGCGCGATTGCCAGTAAAGCACCCAAGGACTCGATTTTTATGCACTGTTTGCCGGCGCATCGCGGCGAAGAAATCACCGACGAGGTTATTGAGCATCCGCGTTCGGCTATTTTTGACCAAGCTGAAAACAGGCTTCACACACAGAAAGCGCTGCTGTATTTGCTTTTGACAAGAAAAACTAAAAAGAAAAAGTAATCACACAAGGTGTCATCCCCGAGATCATTAATCGGGGATCATGTCTTAAGTTTGATTCCCGATAAAAAAATTCGGGAATGACGTAGAATGGTATGTCATCCCCGAAATCTTTTATCGGGGATCATGTGTAGGTTTGATTCCCGATTAAAACTTTCGGGAATGACATTGGGAGAGAAAATGAAAAAAATTGTTCTAGCATATTCCGGCGGTTTAGACACTTCGGTCGCGATTAAGTGGCTCAAAGACAAAGGCTATGAAGTGATCGCCTACATGGCGGATGTGGGTCAAGAAAAAACCACCACCGCGGCGATTGCGCGCGCGAAAAAAGCCGGCGCCTCCAAAGTTGTCGTGAAGGATCTCAAAAAGAAATTTGTGACGGACTATGTATGGCCGGCGCTAAAGGCCGGAGCTGTTTACGAAGGCCGTTACACGCTAGCCACCGCCTTGTCACGTCCCTGTATTGCGGCCGAACAAGTCGCGGTTGCACACGCCGAAAAGGCCACCGCAGTCGGTCACGGCTGTACCGGGAAGGGCAACGATCAGGTACGCTTTGAGGTCACGATCCAAGCGCTCGATAGCTCACTTGAGATTTTAGCGCCTTTGCGCGAATGGGAGTTTAAGTCGCGCGATGAGGAAATTGATTACGCGATCAAGCACCGGATTCCTATTGACGTCACGAAGAAAAGCTCGTATTCCATCGACAAGAACGTGTGGGGCGTGTCGGTCGAGTCTGGCGTTCTCGAAAATCCTAATATAGAACCGCCGCAGGATTCATTCCAGTGGACGCGCGGCGCCGAAAAAAGAAATCTTAAAGATCGCGTTGTTACGATCGAATTCAACAAAGGTATCCCCGTTGGCCTCGACGGCAAAAAGCTCGGGCCGCTTGAGCTCATCGCCAAACTCAATGATACCGGGGCGCAATACGGCATCGGCCGCATGGACATGATCGAAAATCGTCTCGTCGGCATCAAATCCCGCGAGACATACGAAGCGCCGGCCGCGACGATTCTGATGCTTGCACACGCGGATCTTGAGAGCCTCGTGCTTGACCGCGAACTTTTGCATTACAAGCAGGGGATTTCGCAGAAGTACGCAGATCTTGTGTATTACGGTCTGTGGTTTACGCCAATGCGTGAGGCGCTGGACGCGTTCGTTGAAACCACGCAGAAAAAAGTCACTGGCAAAGTCCGTGTGCGCCTGCGCAAATTCAGCGCGAACATTGTCGGCCGCACCTCACCGTTTTCGCGTTATAACGAGAACCTGGCGACGTACACCGCCAAGGATACGTTTGATCACCGGCTCGCCAAGGGGTTCATCGACCTTTGGGCTCTGCCTTACAGGAAATGACGCGAAGCGTCATCCCCGAAATATTTAATCGGGGATCATGTGTTGGGTTTGATTCCCGATAAAAACTTTCGGGAATGACAGGGAGTATTAAAAATGGCAAAAAAATTATGGGGCGGGCGCTTTCGCAAGAAAATAGACCCGGATTTTGACAAATTTAGCGCCTCGTTCCGCTGGGATCATCGGCTTAGCGGCTATGATCTGGCAATCGACGCGGCGCATGCCAAAGCTTTGAAAAAATGTGGTGTTTTGACTTCATCAGAAGCCAAAAAAATACTTGCCGCGGTAGCGAGTTTGCAAAAAAAGGCCGCAGCGGGAACCTTAAAACTTGATAAGTCCTCCGAAGACGTGCATTCGGCGATCCAGGCCGAATTGAAGAAAATTGCGGGTCCGGCCGCGGATAAAATTCATACGGGCCGCTCGCGCAATGACTTAGTGAGTCAGAGCAGCCGGCTTTATGTCAAAGACCATTTGGTGCGCATCGCGCGCCTTTTGACCGTTTTACAGAAAGAGATCGTCGCGAAGGCCGCGCAGTCCGAGAAGGTTCTTTTGCCCGGCATGACGCATCTTCAGCCAGCGCAGGTTCTCTCACAGGCGCATATTTTTCTATCGTACGTTGAGATGTTGGAGCGCGACCGCCTGCTTGCCGGGGGAGCCCTGAAGCTCGCCGACCTATGCGTGCTAGGTAGCGGTGCATTGGCCGGCACAACGTATGCGCTCGACCAGAAGCTGATCGCCCGCGAATTGGGCCTTTCGGCAATCACGCGCAACAGCTACGATGTTGCGGGCGACCGGGACTTCGTCGCGGCAGCACTGTATGTCACATGGTCTATTGGGACGCATCTTTCGCGTATTGCCGAAGATCTCATGATTGGCCAGACGCGCGGTTTTATGACTGTCGATATGGACCAGGCTTTTTGCACGGGCAGTTCCATGATGCCGCAGAAAAAAAACGCTGATTTCACCGAATTGGTACGCGGTGCCGCGGGAGTATTTGCGGGTAATTTTACGGGCATGGCAGTGACGCTTAAAGGATTGCCAACGTCGTACAACCGCGATCTCCAGTGGGATAAAAAATATCTTTTTGAATCCGTGGAAACAGCCGAAGAAATTTTGACTATTTTTATACGCCTGATGAAAACGCTTCGAATCAACGCCCCTGCGGCAGAAAAGTTTTTAAAGGACGAGAGTTTGTATGCCACCGATCTTGCGGATTATCTGGTCGGGCGGGGCGTGCCGTTTGGGACCGCGCATGAACAGGTAGGGAAGATTGTCAGTTTTTCAGAAGAAAAAGGGATCGCTATTTCCAAAATTGGGCTAGATCTTTTAAAACAGTTCGCGCCAAAGCTTGAGGCGGATGTTTACGATTTATTTACCCCCGAGCATTCGGTGCGAATGAAAAAAACCAGCGGCAGCACTCATCCGGCGGAGATCGCAAAACAAATTAATTTTTGGAAACATAAGTTAAAATAACTGTCATTCCCAAATTTTTTATCGGGAATCAAACTTGATCCCCGATTAAAGATTTCGGGGATGACACTCGAGGAGTTTATGCATCGATTTCATTATAAAGGCAAAGAGCTTTACGCGGAAAATGTAGCGGTCCGCAAAGTGGCTCAGGCTGTGGGGACACCTTTTTACCTCTACAGCATCGGCACTTTTCTTGACCATTATTTCAAGCTTCAGGAAGCGTTTAAGCCGCTCAATCCCCTGATCTGTTTTTCTACCAAGGCCAACTCCAATTTGACGGTTCTCAAAGCACTCGTCAACCAGGGATCCGGTCTTGATATTGTCTCGGGCGGTGAGCTGGCACGAGCCAAAAAAGTCGGTGTGGATCCCCAGAAAATCGTGTACGCCTCTGTCGGAAAGTCTCAAGCAGAGATTGAGGAAGCGATACGTTCCAAAATTTTAATGTTCAATGTGGAGTCTGTGCAGGAGTTGGAAGTAATCAACGCCGCAGCTGCTAAGCTAAAAACAAGCCAGAAGATTGCCATCCGCATCAATCCGGACGTTCAGCCGCACACGCATCATTACATCACCACCGGATCCAAGGAGAATAAATTTGGGTTGGACATGGAGACCGCCTATAAGCTTTTTGTGGAGGCTTATCGCTACCCCAATTTGCAATTTGCCGGGATTCATATCCATATTGGTTCGCAAATCACCGAGTCCCGGCCATTTGTGCAAGCCATCAAAAAATGTCTTCAATTTATCGATAGCGTCAGCTACAACGGCAGTGCGGTTGAATACTTAAATATCGGCGGAGGGCTTGGCATCGTGTATTCCAAGGAAAAACCGCAGACAGCCCAGCAGTTTGCCAATGTCGTGGTGCCCCTTTTTAAAAAAAACCAGGGCCTTAAGATTGTTCTTGAGCCCGGAAGATTTATTTCGGGAAACAGCGGCATCTTGGTGACGAAGGTGATGTATGAGAAGATCGCCAAGACAAAATCTTTTTTGATTGTGGACGCGGCGATGAATGATTTGATTCGGCCGGCATTTTACGGCGCGTATCATGAAATTGTGCCGGTCACCAAGAAATCGGGAAAAAAGAAGTTTGCTCAAGCCGATATTGTGGGTCCCATTTGCGAAAGCGGCGATTTTTTGGCAAAAAATAGGAAGATGGATTCTGCCGCTGTGGGGGATCTGCTGGCCGTAATGTCATGCGGGGCTTATGGGTTTGTGATGTCGAGCAATTACAATACACGGCCGCGCGTGCCGGAGGTGGTGGTGAAGGGCGCAAAATTTTATACCGCGCGCCGACGCGAAACACTTGATGATCTTTTTCGTGTCGAAAAAATAGTCCAAGAGGTGGTTTGATCCATGGCCAAAGAAATCTCATTCACAAAAATGGTGGGAGCTGGAAACGACTTTATCGTGATAGACAATCGCACGGGTGTTGTTGCCGCGAGATCTCGTGCCGCTAAAAAATGGTGTGACCGTAAAAATTCTATCGGCGCGGATGGTGTCCTTTTTTTAGAAAAATCTCGACAGGCCAATTTTCAGATGCGGATAGTCAATTCAGACGGCAGCGAAGCGGAAATGTGCGGAAACGGAATTCGTTGTATTGCCAAATTTGCGCAAGACCAGAAGTTGGTCGGTAAAAAATTTAAAATCCAGACGATTGCCGGTATCATTGATGTCGAAATCAAAGGGGCTATTGTGAAGGCGCGGATGGTGGATCCCAAAGACATGAAACTTAACCTCAACATTCTTTTAAATGATCAATCCGCGGCGATGAGCTTTGTGAATACCGGGGTGCCTCATGCCGTTTGTGTGGTGAAGTCTCTCAAAGCGGTTGATGTTGATGGGTTGGGACGCGCAATCCGCACGCATGATTATTTTAAGCCTCGCGGGACCAACGCCAATTTTATTCAATTTAATCTCGACCGTTCGATTGACATCCGCACGTACGAACGCGGTGTTGAGGGCGAGACGCTTTCCTGTGGCACAGGCTCTACGGCCGGCGCTTTGATTGCCGCGGCCACCAAAGATCTTCCATCGCCGGTGTTGGTTCGGACAAAAAGCGGGGAAACTTTAAAGATTTATTTTTCAAAAGAGGGGCAGAACTTCCACGATGTGTATCTGGAAGGCCCTGTTCAAAAAAGTTTCGAGGGGAGGGCGACACAATGAAGTTTCATGGAGCGATGACCGCACTTGCCACACCGTTTAAAAATGGAAAAGTGGATGAAAAAACACTGGCTGCTTTAGTGCGCCGGCAAATCAAAGCGGGGATTGACGGACTCATTCCTGTGGGGACGACGGGCGAATCTCCCACGCTTTCGCATCTTGAGCATGAGCGCGTAATTGAGATTACGGTCGAGGCCGCTGAAAAAAAAGTCCCGGTGATTGCCGGAACAGGCTCTAACAGCACGGCAGAGGCGATTTCTTTAACCAAATTTGCAAAAAAAGCCGGCGCTTCCGCGGCACTCATTGTGACGCCTTATTACAACAAGCCGACACAGGAAGGGATTTACCGTCATTACGAGGCGATTGCCAAGGCGGTGGACATTCCAATCATTCTTTATAATATTCCAGGGCGTTCGGTGGTGAATGTCGCTCCCGAAACGGTGGCGCGGCTCTCCAAGATTCCGACGATCGTCGCGGTTAAAGAATCCACAGGAAATATGGATCAGGCCTCGCATATTTTATCGCTTTGCGATATCACAGTTCTTTCGGGCGACGATTCGCTGACCCTGCCGCTTTTGGCTCTAGGCGCTAAGGGTGTTATTTCGGTAGCGGCCAATATTGTGCCGGAAGCGGTTTCAGAATTGGTCGATTCATTTTTTGTCGGCAATCTTTCAAAGGCGCAGGCGCTCCATCACAAACTTTTTTCGTTGTGCCGGGCTTTGTTTGTCGAAACCAACCCGATTCCAGTAAAGCGCGCGATGAAGTTGTTGGGGCTTTGCGAAGGGGACGTTCGTTTACCTCTGTGTGCCATGCAGCCGCAAAATGAAAAAATATTGATTCAGGCACTTAAGGATTTTGGTTTAAGGATAAAGGGTTAATCAATGATTAAAATTGCCGTCAACGGAGCTGTGGGAAGAATGGGAAGCCGCATTTTAGCGCTGGCTTCCGAAGCCCCCAAAGATTTTGAGATTGCCGGCGCTTTTGAGCATGAAAAAAGTGGTCAACGCGGACAGCGGCTTTCACTGGGCAAGCAGAGTCTCTTGGTTGAGGGAATAAACAAATCCTCTTTGAAGGGAAAGGGAGTCTTGATTGATTTTTCAGGGCCCACAGGGACGTCGGCTGCGCTTGTTCATGCAGCAAAGGCAGGCTGGGGGGTTGTGGTGGGTACGACAGGGCTTGAGCCAGCGATCCAAAAAAGCATACAAAAATTTTCACGAACAATCCCCATTGTTTATTCAGCCAACATGAGCGTTGGGGTAAACCTTATCGCAAAGCTCGTGGCGCTGGCGGCTGAAAAACTAGGCAAAGATTTTGATATCGAAATCACAGAGGCGCACCACCGTCATAAAAAAGATGCCCCCAGTGGTACGGCGCTTCTTTTGGCCGAGGCGATTACGCGGGCAAAGGGCTGGCAGCTTGAAAAAGTGTTAAAGATGCGCAAACCCGGAAAATCTGAAACCGAGCGCTCTAACGAAGAAATCGGCATGCAGGTAATCCGAGCCGGAGAAATTGTCGGCGACCATACCGTGCTTTTTGCAGGCCTAGCCGAAACCATCGAGATCACGCATCGCGCCCAGTCGCGCGACACGTTTGCCCGCGGCGCACTCACAGCGGCAACTTTTTTATCCAAAAAGAAATCCGGCCTTTTCACGATGGCGGATGTCCTAGGAATTTAAATCTAATGACACATCCTTTTTTTCTTGAAGAATCTAATCGCCTGAAAGCACTGCCTCCGTATCTTTTTCTCGAGATTGACCGCGCCAAACGGCGGGCGATTGAAAAAGGGGTCAAAGTGATTGATTTCGGCATTGGCGATCCTGATCAGCCAACACCCAAATATATTCTGGATGTCATGCAGCGCGTGGTCAAAGACCCCAAAAATCATCATTATCCTCTGGACCGCGGAAGCCACGCCTTTCGGTTGGCGGCATCCGTATGGTTAAAAAAACGATTTGGAAGCTATTTTGACCCGGACACTGAAATTTTGCCGCTCATTGGCTCGAAGGAAGGGATTGCTCATCTGCCATTAGCCTTCATCAATCCCGGTGATGTCGTGCTGGTTCCTGATCCTTGTTATCCGCCGTACAAAAGCGGCACATTGTTTGCCGGCGGGCACGCGCATCTTATGCCGCTGAAGGAAGAAAACGCATTTCTGCCAGATTTTGAAGCGGTCCCCGCAGAAGTTTTAAAAAAATCAAAAATAATTTTTGTAAACTACCCCAATAATCCCACGGGTGCTGTAGCGACGCGCCCCTTTTACGAGAAGCTGGTCAAGTGGGCACACACACACAAAATCCTCATTGCCTCGGATCTGGCTTATTCGGAGGTATTTTTTACAAAAGAAAAACCGCTGAGCATTTTTGAAGTTCCGGGGGCCAGAGAGGTAGCGATTGAATTTCACTCTCTCTCAAAGACTTGTAATATGACTGGCTGGCGGATTGGTTTTGCCGTTGGAAGAGCCGAAGCGATTTCTTCGCTCTTGCGGGTGAAATCCAACCTTGATTCGGGTGTTTTTACCGCGATACAAATGACCGCGATTGAGGCGCTCAAAAATAGTTTTGGGTTTTCCAAGAAAACCAACATCATGTATCGCCGCCGCCGCGATCTTTTGGTGGCTGGCTTAAAAGAGCTGGGTTTCCCCATAAAACCCAATCAGGCCTCCTTTTATTTGTTTACTCGCCTTCCGGCGGGGTCAACGGATTCTACTACCTATTGTAAAAATCTTTTGGAGAAAACGGGCATTGTCGCAACGCCTGGAGTGGGCTTTGGAGCGCCGGGCGAGGGCTATATTCGTTTTACGTTGACGGTGCCAGAAGCTGAAATTCGCGAAGCCATCATACGGATGAAAAAATATTACGCAGTGTCATCCCCGAAATCTTTAATCGGGGATCATGTCTAGGTTTGATTCCCGATAAGTACTTTCGGGAATGACAAAGGGAGTCACAAAGGGAATGCAAATGGAAGGGTGCTATGGCCATCGTTTATATAGGTGTGGGAAGCAATCTTGGGGACCGCCAGTCTAACATTGACCGCGCTTTCGCGTTTCTTCGCGAAGACGAAGACATCGAAGTCCTGGCAATTTCAAACCTTGTGGAGACTGATTTTGAAGGGCAGGGTCCCGAACAAGGCAAATTTTTAAATGGGGCCTTTAAAATTATAACCGATCTCTTGCCTTTGGACCTTCTAAGCCGTCTCAAAGCGGTGGAAAGACGGCTCGGCCGTGTGAAGGCTCAGGGGGTAAATCTGCCGCGTACGCTGGATCTGGATATTCTTTTCTATGATGACGTGGTGATTGTGGACGGAAAGACTCTTCAGATTCCACATCCAAGGCTCGAGGAACGTCTCTTTGTCCTGGATCCATTGGCCCAAATAGCTCCGGATCTTGTTCATCCACGCAGCGGCAAGACGATACAAGATCTTCACCGGGACCTTTTACATCATGCAAGTTCTCTCAAGCCCCAAAACTCTTAAAAAACTCGTCGCTCTCCTTCGTAAAAAAAATAAGTCGATTGGGTTTGTTCCCACGATGGGTTCTTTGCATGAGGGCCATCTGACGCTCGCGAAGAAATCTATCCAAGAGAATAATTTTACAATTGCCAGTATTTTTGTAAATCCGCTGCAGTTTGGCCCTCGGGAGGATTTTAAGCGCTATCCACGCCATCTGATACGAGATAAAAAGCTTTTGCGGGAAGCTGGCGTTGATGCGTTATTTCTTCCGGATGCAGACGAATTCTATCCGAAGGATTTTCAGACGACGGTTTCTTTGAGCCGTCTGAGCCAGCCCCTATGCGGCAAGAGCCGGCCCGGACATTTTTCGGGCGTTGCCACGGTGATAATGAAGCTTTTAAACCTCACGTCGCCCGACCGGTTGTATTTGGGGCTTAAGGATTATCAACAGTGCCGTGTCGTGGAGCAGATGGTTGAGGATATGGGCCTCTCGGTACTTGTTTGCAGAGTACCGATTGCGCGGGAGAAGGATGGTTTGGCGATGAGCTCGCGGAATATTTATTTATCTTCTCAAGAGCGGGCAGAGGCTGTCATTTTATCCCGCGCCTTGTCGCGCGCGCGTGATTTTATTCGGTTGGGGCAAAGAAACGTGGGGTTCATTAAGAGGGAGATCTTGCAAACACTTCGTTCGGCGTCCTTGGCGCGGGTCGATTACGCTGAAATTGTCAATGCCCGCACTCTGGAGAGTGTGGTAAAATTGCAAAAAGGCGACGAGGTGGTCGTGGCGCTGGCGGTCTATTTTTCAAAAACCAGGCTGATTGACAACCTAACGATGAGTGTCGGTTAATAAGGGGTTCTTATGTTGCGTGTATTAATGAAATCTAAGATTCATGGGGCGACAGTGACCGAAGCCAATTTACGCTACACAGGCTCCATCACCATCGACAAAAATCTTTTAAAGGCGAGCTCTATGTGTCTCTATGAGCGGGTGCAAATCGTAAACCTTAACAACGGAACACGCGTTGAAACCTATGTCCTGGAAGGGCCTGCCGGCACGGGAACCATTTGCATGAACGGCGCCGCCGCGCGCTGGGCGGAGGTGGGGGATAAAGTAATCATTATTTCTTACGGACTCATGACTTCATCGGAGATAAAAAAACACCGCCCTCAAGTCGTTTTTGTGGATGACAAAAACCGCGCCAAGAAGAGCCGGTAGTTCCCATGATCAAAGTAGGCATTATTGGTTGCGGAACGATTGGGAAAGAGCTGGCTAAAGCCTGTCAGAAAAAATTTTCTGAGGACGTAACGCTGGAAGCTCTCGCTGATGTGGATTCTGCAAAAGCCAAGAAACTCCAAAAAGAACTTAAACCCCGCCCGCTGATCCTTCCTTACGACTCACTAGTTAAGCGCTGCGATTTGGTAATCGAGGCGGCTTCGGCGCACAATTCCTACGATATCGCTAAAAAAGCCTTACTTCTTGGCAAGGATATCATGGTGATGAGCGTCGGAGGCATTCTTGGAAAAGAAAAAGAGCTCTTAAATATGGCACGCGCGCATCACTGCTGTCTCTATATTCCTAGCGGAGGTGTTGTCGGGATTGACGGGTTGAAGGCCGCCCGGGTTGGAAAAATTCATCGTGTCACGCTTACCACGCGCAAACCCCCGCAAGGTTTTGAAGACGCGCCGTATGTGATCAAGCACGGAATCAACTTAAAAAATTTAAAGGAAGAAAAAGTTCTTTTCGAGGGCAATGCTTCGGCGGCTGTGAAGGGTTTCCCCAAAAATATCAATGTCTCTGCAACGCTTAGCATGGCGGGGATTGGTCCGGAGAGGACGAAAGTAAAAATTATTGCTTGTCCGCACATGCTGGTCAATGTGCACGAGGTATATGTGGTGGGAGATTTCGGTTCTTTCTATGCGCGCACCGAAAACTTCCCTTCGGAACAAAACCCCAAAACCAGCCGTCTGGCCGTTCTTTCAGCCGTTGCAACTTTAGAGCGTATTCTAAAAAACGTCAAGATCGGGACCTGATTTTACCCGATGCCGCAATCTTTTCACGCCGATGAAGCGCTCTTGCAGGGTTGTTTGCGCGGGGATGCGCGCGCTTGGGATGAATTTGTAACTCGTTTCTCGCGTCTGATTTACTGGGCTATCCGCCGCGTGCTGAGCGATTCGCGTTTTGCAGGCCAAGAAGATATGGTCAGCGATATTTTTCAGGACGTGTTTCGTAAGATCTATGAAAAGAACAGCCTTCTGCTCTTAAAGGACGCCAACAACCTTAAAAAATTTTTGATTGTTTTGTCCACGCACCAGACGCTGGACCATATCAAAAATATTTCGCGGATGGAGAAGAAAAACGTTTCTATCGATGAAGTTTCTTTTGGCGGGCGCGCAGAGGCTGATTTAACCCCTGCAGTTGAAATTCAAGCTGCTTCATCGCCCGCCGAAAAAGTCAGCGAGCGCGAGAAACACTCGGCTTTGTCGGAAGCGATTGAGTCGCTTCCTCCCCGAGAGCGTGCTTGCCTGGAATTTCATCTTTATGACGAGAAGACTCATCGTGAAATAGGGGAGCTATTGGGTATCACGCAAGATACAGCCTCCTCGCTCGTTAGGCGAGCAAAGGAAAAGATTAAAGAAAAAATATCAAAAAAAGGCTTTTTATTTTGACGAAAACAGGGGTCTGCGTCGTCAAGTAGAGTAGGGAGGGTTCACTATGGATGCATTGGATAGAGAAATTAAGAATTATATCGCCGGTGAGCGTGCCGCCGTGGCGGTGTTGGGCAAGCGTGGTGTGGATTTATATCCCACAGAGCACGATTTTTATCTTTTTTTAACCGATCGACTCGCGGGCGATGCGCTTGAAAAAATGCTCAGTCATTTAAAAACCTCGCCCGAGGATCAAGCGCTTGTCGTTACCGCCAGAAAACTTTTTTTAGCCATGGATGAGGCAAGTCAGGAAGTTGTGCCGGACGCGCTGTTAAAAAAAGTACGACCAAAGGGTGCGGAAAATTTGTCAGCGCATTGCCCGCATTGTCAAAAAAGCATTACACCGTTTAAACGGCCCGCTTCAGAGCAAAAAAAGTTAAATCTTTTGTGGCTGGCAGGCGGCCTTGCGTTGTTTTCACTTTCTTTTCTCATCCCGCGTTATTTTATCCAATGGGTGGCGCTGGGCGCTCTTTGTGTTCTTAAATGGATCGTGGATCAAAAATCCACCAAGACGCAGATCATGATATACAAGGCTCTAAAAGATGAAAACGAAGAGAAAACGCGTCATTTACATCGCGTCGACTCTAATTTATAATGGGGCACTCAAACTTTATTAATAGCAATTTTATCGGGATGTAGCGCAGCTTGGCTAGCGCGCCGGGTTCGGGACTCGGAGGCCGTGGGTTCAAATCCCACCATCCCGACCAATTTTTATGAAAAAAAGCCACAGCGCCGGCGGGATTGTTTTAAATCCCAAAGGTCAAATTCTTGTAGTCAACCAAAACAACAATTCCTGGTCTTTGCCTAAAGGGCACATTGATCCGGGCGAGAGCGCTTTCCAGGCGGCTTGCCGCGAGATCGAAGAAGAGTCGGGTGTGTCCAGAGTTGAGCTTGTACGCGAGCTGGGGACTTACGAACGTTATAAGATCGGGCTCGACGGCAAGGACGATCTCACAGAGCTAAAGATCCTCACTTTTTTTCTATTTCGCACCACTCAGACCAGACTCCGGCCCATCGACCCACAAAACCCAGAAGCGCGCTGGGTGAATAAAGACGAAGTGGCTAAGCTTTTGACTCACCCCAAAGACCGGGAATTTTTTCTTCAAGCCTCGAAGGAGCTCTAGCCGGATGGAAGCTCTTTTTTGCTCCTCACCGATAGGCATGCTTAAAATTTCGTCCCGGAATGGGAGAGTTGTTTCTCTCGGAGTTGTTTCGGTGCCAGTTAAGGGGGCCGCCTCTGTATCCACAATGCTAAAAAAGGCAAAAAAAGAAATTGAGGCCTATTTTGCTGGCAAGCGTAAAAAATTTTCGGTGCCTCTGGAGGTTTGCGGCACAGAGTTTCAGAAAAAAGTTTGGAAGGCGCTCTTAAAAATTCCGTACGGGAAAACAAAGACCTATCAGCAGATAGCCGCTGCAGTCCGTCGTCCGAGAGCCGTACGCGCGGCAGCAAACGCTATTGGCGCCAACCCTCTTTGCATCTTAGTTCCTTGCCACCGCGTGATTGGTTCCGACGGCTCCTTAAAAGGCTATGCCTACGGCGCTGATAGAAAAAGGGCTCTTCTTCGCCTGGAGAAAGTACTTTTGCCCGGAGTTTTGTAATATAATACAGAGCATGAAGAAAGTCGCCAAGCCTCTCCATCGAGTACACGCTTATTATACCGGCAGGGTTCAGGGTGTCGGTTTTCGGTACACCGCCGAGGGAATCGCGCTTGGGCTTAAGCTTGGGGGCTGGGTCAAAAATCTTCCTGATGGACGTGTAGAGCTTGTCTGTGAAGGTCCCAAGGAAAGAATTGAAAAACTGCTTTCTCTCATTCAGGAAAGCATGCTAGGTAAGCACATTAAAAAAACAGACCTTTTTTGGGAAAAGCCGATGAATGAATTTACAGATTTCACGGTTGAATTTTACCTGTAGCTTCGCAACCCCCGTTTCCGCTCTTATGAAAAAAAAATCCGATAATCCAAAAGTTGCTATCCAAAAGCTAAGAAAAGAGGTTGAGCGGCACAATCGGCTTTACTACGAAAAAGCAAAGCCAGAGATTTCGGATGCGGCGTTTGATGCGCTTGTCAAAAAACTTGAGACCCTTGAGCGCGAGAACCCAGAGTTTCAAAGCGCTGATTCCCCGACTCAGCGCGTCGGAGGCCGTCCCCAAAAAGCATTTGCTTCGGCCGAACACCTGGTGCCGATGCTGAGCATTGACAACACTTATTCCAAGGAAGAGCTGGATGATTTTGACAAACGCGTCAAAAAAAACCTTGGCGAAGATAGTGTCGAGTATGTGATGGAGCTTAAAATCGATGGCGTTTCTCTGTCGCTTCTTTATGAAAAGGGGCAGCTTGTGCGAGCCGCCACTCGTGGCGATGGCCAGCGGGGAGATGATATCACCGCTAACGCGCGAGCAATTTCATCCATTCCAGGACATTTGCGCGGCAGCCGGATTCCCGACAGAATCGAGGTCCGCGGAGAAGTCTTTATCGACGAGTCCATATTTAAAAAAATCAACGAAGAGCGCCAAACGGAAGGCGAAGAACTTTTTGTAAATCCCCGCAATGCCGCCGCGGGCTCCTTAAAACTTCTCGATCCGTCGACCGTTGCCTCACGAAAACTTTCTTTCTTTGCGCATAGCGTGGGGGCTTACGATGCCAAAGAGTTTAAAACTCATTCTGAGCTTTTAAATCAATTCAAGGTTTGGGGTCTTTCGGTCAATGAGCACTTTACGGTTTGCCGTGATTTGCAACAGATGCATAACGCCTGCGAAAAATGGGAAAGCAAAAAAGACACCTTACCTTATGACACTGACGGGCTGGTTTTTAAGGTTAACAGTCTCGAGCAGCAACGACTTCTTGGTAGTACCAATAAGAGCCCGCGTTGGGTGGTGGCTTATAAATTTCCAGCCGAAAAAGCCAAGACCAAGCTTTTGGATATCCTGGTGCAGGTGGGTCGGACAGGTGTCCTGACGCCCGTAGCCGTCCTTGAGCCCGTATTTTTAGCCGGCACCACGGTTTCAAGGGCGTCGCTGCACAATGAGGATGAAATCAATCGCTTGGAGCTTAAAATCGGCGATTGGGTGCGCATCGAAAAAAGCGGCGAAATTATCCCGCAAGTTACCGAAGTCTTAAAAAATTTAAGAAACGGCCATGAGAAGCATTATTCCTTTCCCAAAAAATGTCCGGCGTGCGGCTCGGCTGCTGCCCGTGATGAGGAGGAGGTCGCTTATCGGTGTATGAATCTGGGTTGTCCGGCACAGCTGAAGGCGAAGCTGCTTCATTTTGCCTCTCGAAAAGCGATGGACATCGAAGGTCTGGGGGATGCGCTTGTCGAGCAGCTAGTAGACCGCGGAATGGTTAAAGATTTCGCTGATATCTATTGGCTTAAAAAAGAGGACCTTGCGCTGCTAGAGCGCATGGGTGAGAAGTCCGCTCTGAATCTTATCGGTCAAATCCAAAAGAGCAAAACCCGCGAATTTTCGTCGTTTCTTTTTGCTTTGGGGATTCGGCATGTAGGAATCGGAGCCGCGAAGCTTCTAGCCAACCATTTTCGATCTATCGACGCACTTTCCTCTTCATCCAAAGAAGAGATGGAGGGGATCGGGGCTATAGGCGCTGCCATTTCGGGTGCTATTCTTGATTTTTTCAAGCAGAGGGATAACGTAAGAATTTTAGAGAAGCTTAACAAGATCGGTGTTAAAATGAATCAGGTCAGTTTGCCCGCATTTTCAGCCAAGACTGGTCCTTTAAGCCAAAAGACATTCGTTTTGACTGGGATGCTTGAGAATTATTCAAGAGAAGAGGCTGGGCGTCTCATCGAAGAGCGGGGAGGAAAGATCACAGGCTCCGTCAGCAAGAAAACGACGGCAGTGATTGTGGGGTCGGACCCAGGGTCCAAACTTCAGGAAGCCCAGAAGCTTGGGGTTGCTATTTTAACTGAAAAAGATTTTGTAGAAATGATCAAGCGATAACCGTTACCAAGGAGTTTTGATGAAGAATAAAGCCCTTTATTTGCTATTGGCAGTCTCTGTTTTTTATATGACTGGCTGTGAGACAGTTCAGAGAAAATTTACGCCCAAAAAGAAAACGCCCAGCCACGTGGCGTCCTCGATTTTTTTTGAAGAGGGGGCTTATCAAAAAAAGTTTTCCAATGACTACTACTACAAGACGCACTACACACTATGGCGGACTTGGCATGATGAACTTTTGCAGAGTCTTGGCGGTAATGACAAGAAGGCCAATCGTGCGGCCGAGGAAGCTGTGGGTAATCTTCAGCAGATGCAGCAGTACCTCGTGCCGGACAAATTTGCCCAATTGCAAATCATTATCAATGACCTGGAGGCCGTGATCAAAAGAATGGACCAAGCAAGCGGCACTTCGCAGATCGGGCCGTTCCGAACAGAGCTTGAGCGAATCCGCCGGGCTGTTGGCAATGATTTTTACTACGACAAGGTCAAGGAAAGTCTTTTGGCGGATAAGGTGGATTTGGGAAATCAAGATGAAGGTAAGGCTTCCGAGCCGGTTACTCCCGAAGCCGCATGACCGAGCTTGTCGGTCTTTTTCTGGACAGCCTTTCCATTGAGAAGGGCCTCTCGAAAAATACGACAATTTCCTACGGAAGGGATTTGCGCCGCTACGTTCTTTTTTTTAAAAAAAATGGAGTGGCGACACCCTCGGCGGTAACACGGAAAGAAATCATGGATTTCCTGCTCAACGAGAGGGACCGTGAGCTTTCGCCCGTGTCGGTGGCGCGCGAACTTGTCGCGATACGGATGTTTCATCGTTTTTTGGTTGCCGAAGGAAAATTGAGCGAAGACGTCACCGAAAGTCTTGAGGCTCCCAAACTCTTCAAGCATCTGCCGGACGTTTTGAGCGCCAAAGAGGTGGAGGTGCTTCTGGAGTCGCCCAACACTCGGCAGCCGCAAGGAATACGCGACAGGGCGGTTTTAGAATTTATGTACGCGACAGGTTCACGTGCCAGTGAAGTTTCAACGGTCAAGCTAGGGTCTGTTAATTTCGAGACTGGCTATGCGCGCATCCGCGGCAAGGGCGAAAAAGAGCGCCTAGTGCCTCTGGGGAGCATGGCAAAAAAAAGTTTGAAGCGTTATCTGGAAGCCGTTCGCACCCGCTGGCTCCAGGGAAAAACAGAAGAAGCTCTTTTTTTGACGCGGCAAGGCAAGAAGATGTCACGCCAAGCGGTGTGGGCAATTTTAAAGAAATACGCTAAAATCGCGGGCTTGCGCAAAGATGTGTATCCGCACACGCTAAGGCATTCCTTTGCCACGCACCTTTTAGAAGGCGGGGCAGATTTGCGGGTGGTTCAAGAGCTGTTGGGGCACTCGGATATATCAACGACACAAATTTACACGCACGTCGAAAAATCGAGGTTAAAATCGATTCACGCGAAATTTCATCCGCGAGGGTGAAGAAGGTAAAAAATGTCACAGCGCCAAAATCAAGTCGCCGAAGAATTACGTAAAATTATTAGCAGGATTTTTTTGGAAGATCTTACCGATCCGAGGTTGGGGTTTGTCACCATCACGCGCACCGAGATTACACCTGACTTAAAATATGCAAAAGTATTTTACAGTGTGCTTGGCGATGAAATACAGAAAAAAACTACCTCGGAGGCGATCGCTGAGTACTCCGGCCGCATTCGAAAAATGGCTGTCGAGAGAATCAATATGAAATTTGCGATGGATTTGCGTTTTGAGTTGGACCCCTCCATTGAAGCCAGTTTTAAATTGGGTGAAATTTTCAAAAAGATTCATGAAGGTCAAAAAGCCGAAGAAGAGCCAAAAGAGTAGCTTTTATGGATGGAATTTTATTATTTAATAAGCCGATATTGTGGACCAGTCATGATGCGGTCGATTTCGTTCGGCGTAAAGCAGGGCAGCGGTCAGTGGGTCATGCGGGCACGCTGGATCCTTTGGCGACGGGTCTGCTCCTGATTCTGCTGGGCAAAGGGACCAAGCGCTCCGACGAGCTGATGGGGCTGGACAAATCCTATGAAGGGACCATTCTTTTTGGGGTTGAAACCGATAGTTATGATTTGGATGGCAAGATTCAAAAATGGAATGATGGCGCTGGCTTGACCCAAGATCAGGTGTCTAAGGTTTTTGAATGTTTTACCGGAAAAATCTCCCAGATGCCGCCCGTTTTTTCGGCACTGAAAATAAATGGTAAAAAATCGTATGAGTTAGCTCGCACAGGAGAATCGGTATTGCTCAAAAGCCGCGAAGTCACCATCACGGATCTTTGTTTGAATTATTTTTATGAAAATGAAGCGGCTTTTTCTTTGTCTTGTTCAAAAGGAACCTACGTACGCTCGTTAGCGCATGATGCGGGGGAAAAACTCGGATGCGGGGGAGTGCTGTCTTCTCTTGTTCGTACGCGTATCGGTTCTTTTGATTTGAGCAAGGCGCTCTCTCAATTAGATCTTCAAACGATGACTCCAAAACAAATGGAAGAAAGCATATCCTGTGAAAATTTATTACGGGCCTGACGATAAATCGCTTGCATCGCAAAAACGCGCGCTGGCGATCGGCGTGTTTGACGGAGTTCACTTGGGCCACCAGAAAATCTTGTCGCACATGATTGTCGATGCCAAAAAACACAACATCCCCTCTATGGTGGTGACGTTTGATCCACATCCTGCCAAGGTGTTGGCGCCCAAAAAATTTCAGCCATCCATCTTGATGTCGCTCGAACACCGGCTAAGCTTTTTTGCCTCCCTTGGCATTCAGGAGACGCTGGTGATCCCGTTTACGATGGATTTTTCAAAAATTACCCGTGAAGATTTTTTTATTCAACTGCTGATCCAGAAGCTCGGCCTTCAGTCTTTGAGTGTGGGCCGCGATTTTCATTTTGGACACAAAGGGCTAGGGAGCGCGTCGTTTCTCAAAGACAAATGCAAAATGTTTCACCGACGTTTTTTTATGGTCCCGGCACTTAAATCAGCCGGTACGGTGATTTCAAGTACGCGTATTCGTGTTTTGATTGAAAAAGGGGATCTCAAAAAGGCCTCTGAAATGTTGGGCCGCCCCGTCTCCGTGGTGGGGACGGTGGAACATGGCCACGGCCGCGGGAAATCTATCGGTTTTCCTACCGCCAACTTAAACCCGCACCACGAGGCCTTGCCGCCGGCGGGTGTTTACGCGGCGAATGGTTATTTAGAAAAAAAGAAGCTTCGGGGCGTCATTTCAATTGGGCCAAAACCAACATTTGGAGACAGCAACAAAGGCCTCGAAGTTCATTTTTTAAAATTTAACCAGAATATCTATGGCCGGAAAATCGAGCTTCTATTTGTCAAGAGACTTAGGGATATCCAGCGTTTTGCGACACCAGAGCTTCTGGGCAAGGCGATAGCGCGTGACATCAAATCTGCTCAGAAGATACTCTAATTTTCTTTACATTGCTTTCCTAGCCCAGTATAATATCTCTAACTAACAGTAACCCCCCACTTGCAAAAATTTTGTTTTTTGCTGTAAGTGTCTGTAAATAATAATTTTAGGTCTTACTTGAAAAAGCTTCGCAAGGGTGGGTTCATCAACCAGGAGAATTAAATAGCATGTCCTTACCAAAAGAAAAGAAACAAGAAGTCATCCAGAAGCACCGCGTCCACGATAAGGACACCGGCTCCGCTTTTGTTCAGGTAGCAGTTCTAACCGAGAGAATCAACAGCCTCGGAGGCCATTTCAAAGCCCACGTGAAGGATAATCATTCACGCCGCGGCCTTTTGAAAATGGTGTCTTTGCGCCGCAAACTCCTCAACTATCTCAAACGCGAAGACGAAACCGCCTACTTCAAGCTGATTGAACAGCTTGATCTCAGAAAGTAAAATTCACATGAAACAATTTAATATTAAGATCGGCGAAAAGCCGATGAGCTTTGAAACTGGCCGTATGGCCAAGCAAGCCGATGGAGCTGTTTTGGCTCAATTGGGTGAAACCGTTGTGCTCGTGGCTGTTTGCGGTAATCGCCAGCCCAAAGAGGGGACCGATTTTTTTCCTCTCTCTTGTGATTACACCGAAAAAGCGTATGCCGGCGGGAAGATTCCCGGCGGTTATTTTAAGCGTGAAGGAAAAGCCACGGAAAAAGAGACGCTCACTTCACGATTAATCGACCGTCCGATCCGTCCGCTGTTTCCTGAGGGCTATTTTAGTGAAGTGCAGGTCACCGCGACCGTTCTTTCCAGTGACAAGGAAAACAACGCTGATATTCTTGCGATCAACGCCGCCTCCGCGGCTCTGATGATTTCCGGCCTTCCTTACATGGGCCCCATGGCTGCCGCGCGCGTAGGTGAGGTGGAAGGGAAGTTTATTTTAAACCCGACGTATGCGGAGCTTGAAACCAGCACGATGGACATTGTGGTGGCAACGACAGAGCGCGGCATCATCATGATTGAAGCCGGAGCGAGCATTGTTGATGAAAAACGCTTGGTGGAAGCATTTGAGTTTGCCGTCGAAGCTTTGAAGCCGCTATTGAAACTTCAAAAAGAAATGAAAGCTGCTGTCGGGAAAGCCGATATCAAAACGGTGGTTTATACCCTTCCTGAGGGTTTGCAAGAAAAAGTTACCAAGCTAGCTTCTGCAGGGATTGATAAAATCAATCACAACGAAAAGACCAAAGAAAGCCGCGATGCAGCCCTGAAAACTCTTTCCGCCGAAGTAGCCGCTAAAGTGATTACCGAAGGTTCGGGGATCACCGAAAAGCAGTTGGCGTATGCGTTTCATGAGGTGGAGAAGGAAGAAGTTCGCACGTTTATTGTGGACAAAGGTCTTCGTACTGACGGACGTAAGCACAGCGAAATTCGGCCGATTACCTGTGAGATTGGTGTTCTTCCCCGCACGCACGGATCGGCACTTTTTACTCGCGGCCAGACGCAGTCTTTGGGCGTTGTGACGCTGGGGACCAACGAAGATGAGCAGATGATTGATGCGATTGAAGGCAATGTGTTTAAGTCTTTCATGCTGCATTATAATTTCCCCTCTTACTCGGTAGGCGAAATCAAACCTAATCGCGGACCTGGACGCCGGGAAATCGGTCACGGGGCACTCGCCGAACGAGGTCTTCGTCCTGTACTTCCATCAAAAGAAGATTTTCCTTATACGATTCGCTTTGTCTCTGAGATTTTGGAATCCAATGGATCTTCTAGTATGGCCACGGTTTGCTCAGGCTCTTTGGGCTTGATGGATGCCGGCGTGCCATTAAAAGCACCAGTAAGCGGTATTGCCATGGGTCTGGTGAAGCACAAGGACCGCATTGCAATTCTTTCTGATATTGCGGGCGTTGAGGATCATTTGGGAGATATGGATTTTAAAGTCACGGGGACTTCGGTCGGCGTGACCGCTATTCAGCTGGATCTTAAGTTGAAAGATTCTTTGGATGTGGCAACGTTGGCTCGTGCCCTTGAGCAAGCCAAAGAAGGCCGTCTTCATATTTTAAAGAAGATGACCGATTTAATTTCGGTAAACAAGCCTGAACTTTCAGCGTTTGCGCCTCGCATCACCACGATAAAAATAGATCCGGACAAAATCCGAGAGGTCATCGGGCCTGGTGGAAAAATGATTCGCAAGATTACCGCTGAATCAGGGGCTTCGATTGAGGTTGAGGACGATGGGACGGTCCGCATCGCATCTGCTGACGGTGAAGCCACCAAGCGTGCGCTTGAGATGCTTGGTTTTATTACGGCAGAAGCCGAAGTCGGCAAGATTTATGACGCGACAGTGATGCGCTTGATGGCGTTTGGCGCATTCTGTGAGATTATGCCGGGCAAGGAAGGTCTTGTCCATATCTCCGAACTTGACGAGAAGCGCGTTGAAACTGTTGAAGGCTATCTCAAGGTAGGCGATAAGATCCGCGTGAAAGTCATTGAGGTTGATTCCCAGGGACGTGTCAATCTTTCAAAAAAACAAGCTAGTTCTGATGCACCACCAGTAGTTTCAAGGCGCAGTGAAAACGGTAAAGGTCCTCGTCCAAAGAAGTCCTGGAACTAACGATCTTCCGATGCCGGCCTACATGTCGGCCGGTGCCGCGGGAATGGATCTTTACGCGGACGTTCGGGAGGACGTAATTTTGAATCCCGGTGAAATCAAATTGATTTCTACCGGGATTCATATTGCTTTGCCCGAAGGTTATGAAGCCCAAATTCGACCCCGCAGCGGACTGGCACTCAAACATGGCATTACCATGGTCAATACCCCGGGCACAATCGACAGCGATTATCGCGGGCTTATTTCCCTTATTCTCACTAATCTCGGAAGAGAGGCCTATGTGATCAAGCGTGGGGCACGCATGGCGCAAATGGTCCTGGGCGAAGTGATTCGGGCTGAGTTTGAACTTGTCCAGGAGCTTAATGACACCGCGCGAGCCCACGGTGGTTTTGGGCACACGGGAGTCTGAGTATGGAACAAAACAAAAAAAACGAAATTTTTGCTTTTTTCTGGTTTGTTGTTTCAGTGTTGACCCTAGTATCCCTCCTGTCTTTTACACCCGAGGACATTGCTTTTGAAGTTTCGATGCCTAACTCCCCAATTAGAAATTTTGCGGGGATTGCTGGCGCCTACACCGCTTGGTTTTTGGTGCTTTTGTTCGGCAAGACCGCCTATTTTCTTGTGCCGCTATTTTTATTCTGGGCACTGGCCAAGTGGGTTGGTAAAAAAGGTCAGTATCTCTGGCTTAAGATTTTTTCAAGTGTCATTTTCTTTGCTTCGGCCTGCGCTCTTTTTTCACTCCTTAATTCCCATGAGGCGGTTTCGCGTTTTCATGCGGGCGGGCTCATCGGTTATTTTGTTTCACTATTTCTTTCCGGCCTTTTCGGCAAAACGTCTTTTTTTGTCGCACTAAGTCTTTTTGTCCTCTCCCTAATTTTAGCAACGGAGCTTCTTGTCCTTGAGATTGCCTCAAGCTTTTTTAAAAAATCAAAAGAGATGATTATTCCCGCCGGGTCCAAGAAAGAGGAGGTAGTCGAAAGGAAGCAGCTTGTTAAGCCAGCCGAAGGATTGAGTCATAAATTTGCCCAATTAAAAAATAATTTGAAAGAAAAAATACAGCCGGCCAAAGCAGGAACTCCAATGCCTGCGAAGCCGGAAATTAAACTTTCCATCCCCAAAGAAGAAAAGCCTAAGGTTGAAAGACCCAAGGCAGAAAATCTGCCAGTTGAAAGCCCTAAGATTCCCAAAACATTATCGGGCATGGATGATCCTGATGACGAGGGTGCTTATGTGCTGCCATCGACGGACCTTTTGGAATCGCCGCCTTCAATGGATAGGGTAATGATGAAAAGCTCTCTTGAGGAAAGTTCGCGAGTACTGGAAGACACGCTGCGAGATTTTGGAATCGATGCCAAGGTGGTGGAAGTTGAGCAGGGGCCAACGATCACGCGTTATGAGCTCCAGCCGGCAGCCGGCGTGAAAGTACAAAAAATTACCTCCCTTGAGAATGATATTTCTTTGGCTATGCGCGCGACAAGCGTTCGCATTGTTGCCCCGATTCCTGGAAAATCGCGCGTGGGGATCGAAGTCCCCAACGCATCAGCCGCGACAGTTTATTTAAAGGATGTTCTTTTGTCTGCTGAATTTCAAAAGGAAACCTCCAAGATTGCCATTGTCATCGGTAAGGACACGGCCGGCGCGCCCCTGGTGTGCAATCTGGCGGACATGCCGCACCTTTTGATTGCCGGAGCCACCAATACAGGCAAGAGCGTCTGCATCAATAGCATTATCACAAGCCTTCTGTATCGCGCGACACCCGAAGATGTGCGATTTATCATGATTGATCCTAAAATGGTGGAGCTGCATTTTTACAATGATTTGCCGCATCAGATTTGTCCTGTTGTCACAGACAAGGCGAAAGCGCCGGGTATTTTGGCCTGGCTTTTAAGTGAAATGGAGCGCCGTTACAAGGTGCTTTCCAAAGTCGGCGCTAAAAATATACTCGCTTTCAATTCAAAGGTTGAAAATAAGGAAATCCGTCCCGAAACACTTCATCATTCGCCCGACGGGCAGAACGACGAGCCCATTGTGGTTCGGAAAATGCCCTACATTGTTCTGGTTATTGATGAGTTGGCCGATTTGATGATGGCTTCCGCACAAGAAGTGGAGACATCGATTACGCGCCTGGCTCAGCTGGCTCGGGCGGTGGGGATTCATATGATTTTAGCGACACAGCGTCCGTCGGTGGACGTCATCACCGGCGTCATCAAGGCTAATTTCCCTGCCCGCATTGCGTTTCAGGTGGCTTCCAAGGTTGACTCGCGCACGATTCTGGATGAAAATGGAGCTGATAAGCTGCTGGGCCGAGGGGATTTGCTTTTGATGGATCCTCGAAAATCAAAATTGATACGAGCCCAGGGCGCCTGGGTGCAAGACGCTGAAATCGAGAAAGTGACTCGATTTATTAAGGCACAAAGAAAACCGAGTTTTGACTCTTCGGTGACGCAGAGCGTAGGTAAAAAACTTGTCGGCGGGGGTAATTTTGACCGCGACGAAATCTATATGGAAGCCAAACGAATCGTGCTGGAGCTCAAACAGGCATCGGTTTCGACGATTCAGAGACGTATGGGCGTAGGTTATACGCGCGCGGCGCGGCTTATTGATATGATGGAAGAGGATGGGGTGGTGGGGCCGTATCGGGGAGCCAAACCTCGTGAAATTTTAGTCGAAACGCCCGGGGGCGATTCAACCGCCTCCGCCAAAGGCGGATCCGCCTCCGGCGGAAAAGAGGAAAAAGAAAACGAATGAGCACCGCGGTGATAGGCAATGTACTGAAAGAAGCACGTACTAAAAAGTCACTTTCTCTAGATGAGGTTCACGCAAAGATCAAAATTCATCCGCGGGTCCTTCAACTTTTGGAAGAGGGAAAATTTGAAAAACTGCCCAGCCCGCTTTTTGCCAAAAGTTTTCTCCGAAGCTACGCTGAATTTTTAGGAGTGAACCCTGAAGAGGTGATGGACGCTTATGGCAAAGAGGGGGAGTCGGTCAGAAAAGAGCCAGAGCAAGTTCTTTTTATTAAAACGGTAGATGAAAGAAAAGAAGAAAACTGGGCTCAAAAAAATATTGTAAAAACGGTTGTGTTTATTGCCGTGTTGGTGATTGGCGGGCTGTTGATTTCTTTTGTGTTTAAACATGCATCTGCATGGACACGCAATATTAAATTGTCTAACCCCATCGCTGGGCTGGCTCCTAAAACAGGCAAAGCGCAACCCAATAGGGTGAGCGTAAAAACAGCCGTAGCAGAAACGCCGATAAAGGAAGTTAAAAAAAATGAGGAGTTTGTCCGTAGTTTTGAATTGGGAAATTTTCCTAAAATTTCAAAGAAGACAGCGCTTGAGCTGAGGCTTCGCGCGCTGGATAATGTCTGGGTGCGTGTCAATGCCGATGGAAAAATAATGTATCAGGGGATTTTGGGCAGGAACGCAGTGGATACCTGGACCGCCAAGAATGGTTTTGAAATCTGGACCGGCAACGCGGCTAATATGTTTTTATCCGTCAATCGGTCCTCTCTGGGCTCTCCCGGCAAGGGAATGGTCCGCAAAATGATCATCACGCGCGAAGGCGTGCGCATTGCCGCTTCCGAAAACCGTTAGTAAATTTATGTCCCTAAAAATCAATCTTGTTAGTTTGGGCTGTGCCCGTACTTTGGTTGATTCCGAAGTGGCACTGGGCGGGTTGGCGCTTGAAGGCTACCAGATTGTTGGCGATCTTAAGCAGGCCGATGTGGCAATTGTCAACACTTGCGGATTTATTGAGGAAGCCAAAACTGAATCGATTGATACGATTCTCCGCCTTTGCGACATGAAGAAAAAGGGCCAGTTAAAAGCCGTCGTAGTTCTGGGTTGTTTGGCTCAGCGGCATGGAGAAGAGTTGCGCAAGGAACTGGCGGAAGTGGATGCCATTGTGGGAACGAATAATTTTGGCGACATCGCCCGCATTCTTGAGCCGCTCAACAGAAAAGAAAAAATTTTTAAAGTTGAACCCAAACCGTATTATTTGCTGGATGAAAATACCCCACGCTATAACCTGACGCCCGATCATTACGCGTATATCAAAATTTCAGAGGGCTGTATCAACGCCTGCTCGTACTGCGCGATTCCTAAAATGAAGGGAGCACACCGCTCAAGATCTATAGGCTCGATTCTTGCTGAGATACGCAAGCTGACGTCTGAGAGAAAAATATCCGAAATTAATCTGATCGGACAGGACACGGCGGCGTTTGGGTATGATGTGGACAAAGTTTTTCGCTTGCCGGAACTTTTGCGCGCTATTGAGAAAGAAAAACTAGCCCCATGGGCAAGATTGCTTTATGCTCACCCGGGACACGTCACTGAGGATATGATTGATGCGATTGCCGAATCGTCATCGATTTGCAAATACATTGATTTTCCTATCGAGCATAGTCACGACGCGATGCTGAAGCGCATGAATCGCGGTGTTGACCGCGCTAAAATGCTCTGGGGGATCGAAACTGTCCGCAAGAAAATGCCCAAAGCCAGCATCCGCACGACCATCATTGTTGGTTTTCCGGGTGAAACGGAGGAGGAGTTTCAAGATCTCATGGAGTTTCTTAAAGAGGTGCGCTTTGACCGTTTGGGAGCGTTTCAGTTTTCTGAGGAAGAGGGCACGCGTGCGTACGGCATGCCGGACCAGATACCAAAACCGGTACGCCTTGAGCGTTATAACGCCGTGATGGCTCAGCAAAGAGACATCTCCCAAGAGCTTAACGCCCAGATGATCGGTAAAAGCGCGCACGTGATGATTGATGAAAAAAGCGACGATGAGCCGAATATTTTTTACGGTCGCACTGAAGCCGATGCTCCCGACGTGGACTGCCAGGTCTTGATTCACTCAGAAAAAAAACTAATCCCCGGGCAATTTATTGATGTGACGATTGAAGATGCGCTTGAATACGACCTTGTGGCGAGCTACTAAATGAACTTACCCAATCGCCTGACGGTCTTAAGGATGATCCTGGCGCTTGTTTTTATTTTTGTCCTTCCTCTCCAGAGTCTGACAGCTAAAGTGGTAGCGCTTCTTATTTTTGCCGTGGCGTCCTTCACCGACTATCTTGATGGGACCATTGCGCGTAAGCAGGGGCTGATTACACCGTTTGGCAGTTTTTTAGATCCTGTCGCTGACAAGGCGCTTACGTTTTCGGCGTTCTGCGGATTTGTCCAACTGGATCTTATCCCAGCGTGGATGGTGGTGTTGATCATGGTCAGGGAGCTCTCAGTCACCGGTGTGAGGCTTCTGATGAGAAACGACCCCAAACGAGCTTCCGCGGGCACCAGCGGAAAACACAAGACGGTGATCCAGTTTGCCGCTATTCTCTCGATCCTTTTGTACCTTATTGTGCGCGAGACCGCTTTCTGGAACCTTCAGTGGAACACGCTTTCTCAAGCCATTATTCACTGGTCCATGGCGTTCGTGGTGGCATTTACGATCTATAGCGGCTATGTGTATCTGTGGCTAAACCGCCAATACTTAACAGAGCATCCTCCTAAATGATGCCAGCCTCCGGCAAGCGGCCGCTAGGGGATAGGCTAGTCAAATTAACCGCGACTTTTTTTGGAATAGGCCTATCTGGCTGGGCGCCTGGCACACTGGGGAGTGTTGCCGGTATTCTCATCGCTTGGTTTGCGGGGCCTGCCGCACCGGCTCTTCTTATTTTGTTTATAACGCTTGGTTTTATGATTGCAAAACCAGCAACGCGTGTTTTAAATTCTGGCGACCCGTCTTCGTTTGTGCTGGATGAGGTCTGCGGGATGATGCTGACGCTTACTTTTGTCCCAAAAAATTGTTATCTCTTTGGCGCTGGATTTATCTTATTTCGCTTTTTTGATATTTTGAAGCCCTGGCCAATCTCGCTCATCCAAAAATCAAAAAGACCCACTGCCATCCTCTGGGATGATCTTGCAGCAGGCCTTTTTGCCAATCTTTTAATCCAGCTTTACTTGTTTTTTAAACTGTAAAACCAGTCCAGCCTAAATTGAATCATTCCATATAACCTTACCAAAAACATCGGGCGCTGCTCAGCAGCGCTGATGAAAAATTAAGTCAGCGCTACCATAATAATAGCCCGAAGCGCATTGATGATGTTCTCTGCGAGGTTGGGGTCATAATCCTCATGGTGAGTCATGTGCACTTGGTTTTCTGTGGGATTTGGCTCGATGTGGGGGTCAACAGCAATAACCACGTTAATTACTACTACATTGGGAATCGTCAAGGTTATTTCAAGATTATGTGATATGGGGTCGTTTGTATAAGTAATAGGGATGCCAGTCACAACGGCCATTTGAATCATAGGGTCCAATCTATTAGCTATTACAATTCTAGCTCCTGTCCGGGTGCCAACTCCCCTAAAGCCGGTTTGCCTCCAGTTTTTATTCACAAACTCATTGATGTAAGATTGTGAGGCTAGGCGCGCAACTTCGAGCGCTGTTGGCGGAGTTGGCGTGTTTGGCTCTTCTGTCCCGTCTGCCATTGGCGCTTGAGTTGCTTCGTCATTAGCATCTGCACCTGTCATTGAAGCGACGGCATTTCTGTTGTCTACGACACCCTGCGCAACTCCTTGGTTTTGCTGGGCAACAGCGGTAGGGATTGCTGAGGGCGCAATTCGGTCTTGTGCCTTATTCGCCACAACTCTTCCCGAATCATCGGCATAGGCTTGAGATACAAAAGGGTGCAGTGGAAAAGCAGGGGGCAAGATAATGCTGCACATACCAAGAGTCAAAACTATCGCCATTTTTTTCATACAATCCTCCGTTTTTGACCAACATAACTTTAAATTTTGCTTTATGAAACATTTTAATTTGAAGCTTAAAAAAATAGGGGCGATTTGATAACCCCATACATATTTAGAACGTACATGATAAATGGTGGGTATTCAATAGAGAGCCTAATAAATAGCACAAAATGCTTAATATTGCTTAATTAAATATAAGTATACCACCTCTAATCAGAGCAACCCTTCAGCATTCTCGAACACGTCATTCTCAAGCGAAGCGAAGAATCTACAGGGAAAACAGATTCTTCACTTCGCTTAAGGATGACGTCTTGGGTGATTGCTTCTTTATAGAATGTTCTGAGATGCCCAATTAGAGAGCTTTTTGAAGCAGCTGTAATCTTAACGCGTTTAGCGCTCGATGGGCGGCGCGGGTTTTAATCTCGTGGCGGTTTCCTCGGAGAATCATTTTTTTAACAAAAATACCGGTATCTGAAGCGATGGCCATGCAGACCAAACCCACCGGCTTTGTCAATGTGCCGCCATCGGGGCCGGCAATGCCTGTGATGCTAATGCCATAATCGGAAGCAAATCGCTTTCGGCATTCCTGAACCATCGCCTCGGCGACAGGCTCACTAACAGCGCCGTGTTTTTTTAATAAAATTGCGGGGACGGCCAACTCTGCTGTTTTAACTTTATTGTGATAGGCGATGATTCCGCCAAGAAAGTAAGCCGAACTTCCCGGGGTATCCGTGATGAGGCTTCCTAGGAGACCGCCGCTGCAAGACTCCGCCACGGCTAATGTTTTTTTTCGATTGGCTAAGATTTTTCCCACGGCAGAGGAAAGCGTTTCATCGTCGATGCCAAAAATTGAGCTTCCGAGTTTTTTGCGGATTTGTTTTTCTGTGCGGTCAGCCATTTGGCGGGCTTTTTTTTGAGAGCCAGCTTTTGCCATGACTTTTAAGGTAACAAGATCAGGCCTAGCATAGATGCCCACGGTGAGAGGGGGTTTTGATTTTAAAAAAGCGGGGACGCGCTCGGCGACTTGCGTTTCGGTAAAACCCGCAATTTTGAGGCTGCGCACAACAAAATGCTCACGCTTAATTTTAGCCTGGCTCAGCAACGCGGGCAGTGCTTGTGTGTTGAACATCGGTTCTAGCTCTCGCGGGGGCCCAGGGAGCACCAAGACCCATATTTTTTTACCCGCCCGTTGGATATGAGAAAGAATGCCGGGGGCAGCGCCATTAAAATTTTGAAAAACGATCGAGCCTTTCGGAACGTAACACTGACGCAGGGCAAGTTTGGACATTTTATAACCCGCCAGACGCAAACGTTTTTGAATATAGCGTAGAGTCGGCTGGTGAAGGACGGCTGGTTTTTGAAGAAAGCGAAGGAGCGCTTCGAGAGTGATATCGTCTTCGGTGGGTCCCAAGCCGCCTGAAGTGATGATGATATCCGTTCGAGCGGCGGCGGTTTCTAGTGTTTCGACTAGGCGACCCACATTGTCTCCGACGGTGACCTGATAATAGGAGTCAATCGCATTTTCGGCAAGCTTGCCGGCTAGGTAGCGGGCATTGGTGTTGGTAATTGCACCAATGAGGATTTCAGTGCCTATTGAGATGATTTCTGCGCGCAAGGGAAGCTCCTTTACTTATTTAAGTATAAGGGTTTATGAGAATTTTGTAAAATTTTAAAATAAAAGTGACGAAAAAGGCGCCCTCTGTCGTCCTGTAGAGTGTAGGGGGAATCTTCTCTTTACACTGATTTTGGGGGAAGGTATAATATTTTCTCTCTCAAATACAACGGTCAGCCCAAGGTAGACGGAGGATAGAATGTTGCGTGAAAAAACTGAAAAAGTAGATAAAGTAGACAAGCTAGCAAGGAGAGAAGTTCCAGCCAAAACCAACGCCAAAGAAGAGTCAGAAATTAAAAGAAAAGCGCTCATTGATACCGTTGCGCAGATAGAAAAGCAGTTTGGAAAAGGCTCTATTATGACGCTTGGCCAAAATGCACGCACGGATGTGCAGGTCATCCCGACGGGAGCCATGGCTTTGGATATTGCGTTGGGGGTCGGCGGGATTCCACGAGCACGTGTCATTGAAATTTTTGGTCCTGAATCCAGCGGAAAGACGACGCTGACGCTGAGTGTGATTGCTCAAGCGCAGAAGAAAAAAGGCACGGCTGCATTTATCGATGCCGAGCATGCATTCGACTCCGCCTACGCTAAAAAATTAGGCGTCAATCTTGACGACCTTTTGATTTCCCAGCCTGACACCGGTGAGCAGGCGCTTGAGATTGCTGAGATGCTTGTGCGCTCCAATGCAGTGGACCTCATTGTCGTGGATTCTGTTGCAGCGCTTGTACCTAGAGCTGAGATCGAAGGCGAGATGGGAGCTTCTCATGTAGGGCTTCAGGCGCGCCTGATGAGCCAAGCTCTCCGTAAGCTGACTGCGGTAATTTCTAAATCAAAATCATGTCTTATTTTCATCAACCAGCTTCGCGAAAAAATTGGCGTCATGTACGGCAATCCTGAAACAACTCCGGGCGGAAGAGCGCTCAAGTTTTATTCTTCGGTGCGCTTGGATATTCGCCGAATCGCGCAGATTAAAAAAGGCGAAGAAATTGTCGGCGGCCGCGTGCGTGTTAAGGTCGTAAAGAATAAGGTGGCGGCACCCTTTAAGCAGGCTGAGTTTGATCTGATGTACGACGAAGGTGTTTCGTATATTGGCAGTATTTTGGATGTTGCCGAAACGCTTGAGATCGTCAAACAAAGCGGCAGCTGGGTGATTTACGGAGACGATAAGTTGGGGCAAGGCCGCGAGAACGCCAAAACTTTCCTGCGCGAAAACCCCAAAGTATTGGCTGAGATTGAGAAAAAAATTACAGAGAAAAATGCCGAAGGTGTTTTAGAAAAAGAGATGGAGATGAAAGTGGCGGTTGCTGTTTAAGGCATCCGGCAGTAAGGTTACTGCGGAGGCACCCGCCTTTCTTTACAAGGAAAGGTGGGTTTCTTTTTTCCACTAGAAAATATGACTAAAACTGAGTTAGCACCTGAAGAAAAAGCAAAAAGTGATGCGCTGCGACTTTTGGCGGTCCGGCCGCGGAGTGTTGAAGAGCTGCGGAGCAGGTTGCGCCTTAAAAATCACCAAGAGGCGGCGATCGAGTCTGTGATCGAGCTTTTTAAGAAGCAGGGCCTTCTCGATGATGAAAAGTTTGCGCGTCTTTTTGCGGGATCAAAGACGCTGAGTAGGCCTGTAGGCCGCAAACAACTTGAGAGCGACCTTAAGAAAAAAGGTGTTTCGGGGTCGGTTATCCGGGACACCCTATCGAATCTCGTCGATTACGATGAAAAGGCCGAGGCGCTTAAAATTGCGCGCAATCATTTTCGGCGCGTGAGCGGTCTTACGCCAGAAAAAAAGAAAGCCCGCGTGTTTGGTTTTTTGCAGAGACGCGGGTTTTCAAGCGATACTATTTTTTTTGTGGTGGAAGAGCTGCTTAAGGAAGGTTGATACAACTTGTTATCCCTGCGTCATCCCCGAGATCTTTAATCGGGGATCATACAGGTTTGATTCCCGATTAAAGATCTCGGGAATGACGTGGGGTGGATGTTCGGGGATCATGCAGGTTTGATTCCCGATAACAGCTTTCGGGAATGACGTGGGGTGGGCGTTCGGGAATGGGGTGGGGGTCGGGAGATATTAATGAAAGTTGATGAATTAAGGCAAACATATCTGGATTTTTTTAAATCCAAAGGCCATCAAGCGTTTGCCAGCGACTCGCTGGTGCCCGCTGATGACCCGTCACTTCTTTTTACGGGCGCGGGAATGAATCAGTTTAAACCGTATTTTCTTGGGCTAAAAAAAGATGTGAAACGCGCCACTAGCTGCCAAAAGTGTCTACGCACCGCGGATCTTGACCGCGTGGGTAAAACCAATTATCACCATTCATTTTTTGAGATGCTGGGTAATTTTTCCTTCGGTGACTATTTCAAGGAAGAGGCGATTGCTTATGGTTGGGAATTTGTGACGAAAGTCATGAAAATCCCCACGGATAATCTCTGGGTCTCCGTGTACGAAGAGGATGATGAGGCGTTTGCCATTTGGAAAAATAAAATTGGAGTTCCCGAGGCGCGTATTGTACGTATGGGAGCCGAAGATAATTTTTGGCCGTCCAATGCACCCAAGGACGGGCCCAACGGTCCTTGCGGGCCGTGTTCGGAGATCTATGTTGGGAAGGTTCCTGGAAAAGGCGTCGAAATATGGAATCTTGTGTTCACTCAGTTTGACCGCCAGAGCGATGGCTCGCTTTTGCCGCTGCCTCAAAAAAATATCGACACCGGCATGGGCTTGGAGCGCGCCGCATCGGTCTTGCAGGGAGTCGAGAGCAATTTTGATATAGATACGTTTAAGAAAATCCGCCAGGGTTTGCAGGCGTTGATGCGCCCCGGTTCTAGCACCGACCGCGCTCATGAAAATGCAACGATGGACCACGCGCGGGCCGCTATTTTTTCAATTGCCGACGGTGCACTTCCCTCCAATGAAGGACGAGGTTATGTGGTGCGTAAATTGATTCGCTTGGGAAGCGATCATTTTGAAAAAGCGGGCACACCTTTGACGCCCAGGACTTTTTTTAAGTTGGCGCCGGTGATTGTTGGCGTATATGGCGCGGCGTATCCTGATATCCAGGACAGAGAAAAAACAATTTTATCGATATTGGAAAATGAAGAAAGAGCTTACGAGGATTCTTGTCGCCGTGCAGAAGGCGCTCGGCAGGGATCGATGTCGGTGGATGAATTCGCATTTATGCTCTACGATACTTATGGTTTGCCGGTGGATAAAATTAAGGACAAATTTTCAAGCGACGGCATGGTATTTAACGAGGCTAAGTTTTCAGAGTATCTAAATCAGCAGAAGCAGAGATCTCGTCAATCAAGCAAACTGACGGGTGAAATTTTTACTAAAACCAATTTGTATACTTTTATTGAGGGCGTGCCGCCGACAACGTTTTTGGGGTATGACGAGGCCGAGTGTGCGGATGCCGCTCTTTTGCGCATTATCAAAAATGACGCGGTGGCCCCGGAGATTTCTCAGGACGAAGAAGGCATGCTTCTTTTTGATCGTTCAGTGTTTTATGCCGAATCGGGTGGGCAGATCGGTGACACAGGGCTGATCGAGGGACCTGGTTTTAGAGCAGAAGTTTTAGACACACAATATCTTGAGAAATGCATCGGGCACAAAGTGCGCGTGTTGTTGGGGAAAGCGGTTATAGGGCAAAAGCTGGTTTTGAAGGTAGATGCTAAGCGGCGCGCGGATATCATGAAAAATCACACGGCAACGCATCTACTGCAAAGCGCTTTACGCAAAACTTTAGGGGATCATGTGAAACAGAGCGGATCGCTGGTCAGCCAAGATTATTTGCGTTTTGATTTTACCCATTTTAGCGCTGTGGATGCCAAAGCGATGGCGGCTATTGAATTGTTGGTAAATGTCCAGATTCAAAAAAATATTACCCTGAGTAAGCGCGTGATGACCAAAGAGGGGGCTGTTCAGGAGGGCGCGATTGCTTTTTTTGGAGAAAAATATGGGGACCAGGTGCGGGTAGTGACTATCGGGGATTTTTCCAAGGAGCTTTGTGGCGGGACCCATTTAAACTCGACTGGAGAAATTGGACTTTTCAAAATCGTCTCGGAGGGGTCTATTCAAGCCGGGGTGCGGCGCATTGAAGCGCTCACGGGGCGCGCGGCGATGGCACTAACTCAGGATCAGGATAATGAGATTGAGGCGCTTTCGCGGGAGTTTGGGGTCGATAATCAGGCGCTTCCCGCTGAGCTTAAGAAAACTCAGGAGCGAGTTTCTGCAGCCAGGAATCGCCTGACGCAACTGGCGGCAGGGAGAATTAAATCTTTTTGGGACAAAACAGTGCTGACTCCTGCCTTGGGAGAGGTTGCGGTGCTTACTCAGCGCGTGGATGGGGCGGATGCCGAGCTTTTGAAACAGGCAGCCGAAAGCCTTAAAACTTCCCCTTTTTCCTATGCGGTCCTTTTGGCGTCTGGGGCACAAGATAAGATTTCGATGGCAGTCGCGGCAAGCCCTGATTTGGTGCAAAAGGGTTTTCATTCCGGAAAAATAGTGAAGGAGATATCGGTGATGGTGGATGGCAACGGCGGCGGCAGGCCCGATTTCGCTATTGGCGGCGGGAAAAATGTTTTGAAAGCGGCGGAAGCCATCCAATGGGGTGAGCGGCAGATTCGGCGCGAAGTTGACGGTCTTTTATCGGGGACAAAATCATGATTGTCGTCAAACCCTCAAGCAAGAAATTTCTCAAACTTTTTAATCGTTTTTCCAACCGCAACCGACGTGTTGAGGAAAAGGTTCGGCGCATTTTAGAAGATGTTAAAAACAACGGAGATGAGGCGGTGTTGCGCTACACTCGTAAGTTTGACCGCGTCAAATTGACAGCGCGCGAATTGCAGGTTGCGGAGAGCGAGGTCAATGGCGCCTATCAGAATATCAGCCCGGATTTTGTGGCCATTTTGAAAGTGGCGCTGGAAAATGTCAGCCGATTTTACAAAAAACAGACGCACCGCTCATGGAAAATGACCGGTGATGATGGTGTGATTCTGGGAGAAAAGATCCGCCCCTTGGAATCGGTTGGGATTTATGTGCCGGCGGGTACGGCGCCTCTGCCATCCACGGTCTACATGACCGTGCTTCCGGCAAAACTTGCGGGCGTGGAAAAAATATATCTGATTACACCGCCAAATAAGTTCAAGAGCATTGATCCCCACATTTTAGTAGTGGCGAACCTTTTGAAAGTGGACGGTATTTTTAAAGCAGGGGGAGCGCAGGCGATAGGCGCTTTTGCGTTTGGCACCAAAACGATTCCGCGCGTTGACAAAATCATCGGTCCCGGCAATGCCTACGTGGCAGAGGCCAAGCGGCAGGTTTTTGGCTATTGCGATATTGATATGGTGGCAGGCCCCACGGAAGTGGTGATTCTTGCCAATGATCACGCGGATCCTGATTTTGTGACGGCAGATCTTTTGGCGCAAGCCGAGCATCATATGGGAACATCGATTTTAGTTACCACTTCCAAGCGCTTAGAAAAAATTATTAAGAAAGTGCCGGCGAAGGGTTTTATTGTTCGTGTCAAAAATTTAAAGCAAGGGGTGGAGGTCATTAATCAGATCGCGCCAGAGCATGTCCAGGTCATGGTTAAAAACCCACAACGCATTGTTAAGGACATTAAACATGCGGGGGCTATTTTTGTCGGTGCTTATACACCGGCAGCTGTGGGTGATTACGTGGCGGGCCCGAGTCATGTGCTGCCTACTAGCGGCACCGCGCGTTTCTTTTCTGGGTTGTCGGTGCATGATTTTACAAAAAGCTCTCACATTGTTTCTTATAGCCGTAAGGCGCTTGAGAAGGTCCGGTGTGCGGCGGAGCACCTGGCAACGCTAGAGGGTTTGACCAAGCATATGGAATCCGTCAAAATCCGTTTTGAAAAAGGACCCAAAACCTGACGATGAAAAAACGCATAAGTCTTATTGAACGAAAAACCAAGGAAACTGATATTCGTATCCGCCTCAATGTGGACGGCACCGGCAAATCTAAAGTCAGCACGGGGATTGCTTTCCTGGACCACATGATTGAAAGTTTTTCAAAGCATGGTCTTTTTGATATTGAGCTAAAAGCAAAAGGTGATTTGCATGTCGATTCTCACCACACCAACGAAGATGTAGGAATTGCGCTGGGAGAGGCATTTAAAAAGGCGCTGGGTGATAAAAAAGCGATTCGTCGGTTTGCTGATTTTCGGGCGCCTTTGGATGAGTCGCTCTCAGGTGTTCGTTTGAGTTTGGACCTGTCGGGCCGGGGTTCCTGCCATTTCCATACCAATGTTAAAACCAAATGGGTGGACCACCCATCTCTTCGTGCCAGCGACGTGGTGAAGGGCTACAGCTTTTTGGATATGAGGCACTTTTTAGAATCTTTTTCCACTCACCTGGGAATGACGCTGCATGTTGATTTTGTGGCGGGGGAGCAGCCGCACCATGTCATCGAAGCGACGTTTAAGGCGCTGGCAAAGGCTTTGGATTGGGCTACTTCCTATGATAACCGCGTGAAAGGAGTGCCTTCCACTAAAGGCAAGCTCTGATCGTGGCTGGAATTGTTTTGGTGGACTATGGGATGGGTAACCTTCGGAGTGTGGAGAAGGCTTTTGAAGTTTCTGGTCAGAAGCCAAAAATTTCTTCAGACCCGCGCGAAATTGAAAAAGCCTCCAAGATTGTCCTTCCTGGCGTAGGCGCTTTTAGCCACGCGATGATTGAATTAAAAAAAAGAAAGCTGGTAGAGCCTATCCGTGAAAAAATTCAAAGCGGGACACCCTACCTGGGTTTGTGTTTGGGTCTTCAGCTTTTGTTTGAGCGAAGCCAGGAGAGCAGCCGCCTAAAAGGGTTGGGTATCATCGAGGGGGAAGTCCGGCGTTTTTCCCACCAATTAAAAGTGCCACACATGGGGTGGAATACGTTAGAAATTTCCCAAAAAAAATGCCCTCTGTTTAAAGGCATTTCAAAAGAGGCCTATTTTTATTTTGTGCATTCGTATTATGGTGTGCCTGAGGATAAATCCTGGATCTTAAGTCGTACCGAATATGGCGTCAAATTTTGTTCGTCCATCTGGAAGGGCAATGTGTTCGCTACTCAATTTCATCCGGAAAAAAGTCAGGCGCAGGGGATCCAAATGATCAAGAATTTTATTGGCTATGAAAAAAATTAGCATCGTCATTCTGAGTAAGCGTAGCGAACGAAGAATCTGTCCGCACGACCTTCAGATCCTTCGCTTCGCTCAGGATGACGGCTCATGATCCCGATTCCGGCTATTGATCTAAAAGACGGCAAAGTGGTGCGTTTGCTTCAGGGAAATTTTAAGGAAGAGAAGGTTTATCAGGTAAAGGCTCAGGAGGTTGCGCGGGGCTATCAGGAGGCGGGGGCTCAGAGAATTCACGTCGTAGATTTGGACGGGGCGCTTAAAGGCGTGCCGGCGAATCAAGGAAGCATTGAAAGTATTTTGGGCGCTGTCAAAATCCCCTTGGAGGTCGGCGGCGGTATCCGGGATTTAAAAACAGTACAGCGGTATCTTGACTTAGGAATTCGCTGGGTAATTTTAGGGACCAAAGCTTGTCTCGACCGCGGGTTCATGGAAGAGGCTGCCAAAGAGTTTGGAAGCCGGGTTATTGTGGGAATGGACGCTCTGGGAGGAATGATTGCTACAGACGGCTGGACTCAAATTACCCGCATCAAGGCGGTTGATTTAGCCAAAGATT
This sequence comes from Candidatus Omnitrophota bacterium, assembly GCA_945877765.1. GTDB lineage: Bacteria > Omnitrophota > Gorgyraeia > 2-02-FULL-51-18 > 2-02-FULL-51-18 > CAMDWQ01. Next base: position 107,020 of record CAMDWQ010000002.1, read on the forward strand.
TTGAAAAATTTGGCGGACGCACCATTATTTACACCGATATCGCCAAGGACGGAGCTCTTAAAGGTCCCAATTTAAAGGAAATAAGCTCGATGTGCGAGGCCGTGAAGCTTGAAGTCATCGCCTCTGGCGGTGTGAGCTCGCTCAAAGACCTTGCTGACCTGACGAAACTGGCGAAGGCTAATTTGTCGGGAGTGGTGATTGGAAAAGCGCTGTATGAAAATAATTTTTCTCTCGAAGAGGCGGTTAAAACATGCTTGCAAAACGCGTAATTCCTTGCTTAGATGTTAAAGAAGGCCGCGTGGTCAAAGGCACAAAATTTTTAGGTTTGCGTGATGCGGGCGATCCGGTAGAGTGCGCCATTTATTATGATAAGCATGGCGCGGATGAGCTTGTTTTTTTGGATATTACGGCTTCGCATGAGAAGCGGGGAATTCTATTGGACGTGGTGCGGCGCACGGCGGAAAAAGTGTTCATGCCGCTCACCGTCGGCGGCGGGATCAGCACGGTTGAAGATATCCGCAATCTGTTGAATGCGGGCGCCGATAAAATATCCATTAATACAGCGGCGGTGAAGAACCCCAATTTTGTAAAGAAGGCTTCGGCGCGGTTTGGTGCCCAGTGCATCGTTGTAGCGGTCGACGCGCGGCGTGTGCCAGGCAAAAAGAATCGCTGGGAAGTTTATACGCATGGTGGCCGGGAAAAAACGGGGCTGGATGTGGTCTCTTGGGTTAAAAGAGTTGAGAAGTTGGGGGCCGGCGAGATTCTTTTGACGAGCATGGATCGCGATGGCACGCGAATTGGGTATGACTTGGAGTTGACGAGGGCTGTTTCGCAGGCCACCTACATTCCCGTTATCGCCTCTGGCGGTGTTGGAGAGTTGAGGCATCTAGCTGACGGGCTCACTCGCGGGAAAGCGGATGCGGTGCTGGCGGCAAGTATATTTCATTTTAAACAACACACCATTGGGGAAGCTAAAAAATTTCTACAAAAAGAAGGGATTTTGGTGAGACTATGAGCATGAATGTTGATTTTGAAAAAATTATGTCACAGATTAAATTTGATGCAAACACGGGGTTGATTCCCGCGATCATTCAAGATGAGAAATCCAAGCAGGTGTTGACGCTTTGCTACATGAATGACATCGCCCTCAAAGCGACACTTGAAAATGGATTTATTTATCTTTTTCGCCGGTCGCAGAATAAGCTGATGAAAAAGGGTGAGACATCAGGACACACGCAGGCGGTCAAAGAGTTTCGTGTGGACTGCGAGGGAAAATCCCTTCTTTTTGTTATTGAGCAAAAAGTAGCCGGCTGCCACAAGGGTTTTTTTAGCTGCTATTTTGATAAAATTAAAACTGACGGTTCACGCCAGACAACGGATCCGCTTGTTTTTGATCCTGCGAAAGTCTACTAGTGTCCGAGCTCTACACCCCATCACGTAAAGACTTTTTAGCACTGTCTAAAAAGTATAATCTGATACCAGTTTGCCGGGAGATTTTGGCGGATTTAGAGACGCCGGTTTCTTGTTTTCTTAAGTTGGGGAATCGTCCCTACAGCTATCTTCTGGAATCGGTTGAGGGTGGAGAAAAAATGGCGCGCTATTCATTTATTGGCGCAACCTCCTCTAAAATATTAAAAAATCATGGAGGCCAAGACCCTCTCAAGAGTCTTGAGGAATTGTTGAAGCAATACCGCGAGGCGCCCGTTGCGGGCTTACCGCCTTTTTCGGGCGGTGCGGTCGGTTATCTTAGTTATGACACGGTTCGCCATATTGAAAATATTCCTGATAAGAATCCGGATGTTTATGGTATCCCAGAATCTGTCTTCATGATTTCTGATACGGTGCTGGCTTTTGACCACATCCAAAAGAAGATTAAAGTGGTTTGCAATGCTTTCTTGGACGGCTCCAAAAATCCCGAGGCCATTTATGATGAGGCGGTCCAAAAAATTGAGCTTGAGATAAGCCGTTTGCGTACGCCGCTTTCTTCAAAGAACCTCTCTTTTGAGCCGCAACCGGGCAAGAAAATTAATTTTGAGTCCAATTTTACGGAAGCCGAATTTAAAAAGGTGGTGCTTCGAGCTAAAGAACATATCAAGAGGGGCGATATTTTTCAGGTGGTGCTTTCTCAGTCCTTCAAAACCCCCATTCATTCGGAGCCTTTTGCAATTTACCGAGCCCTGCGGTCGATCAATCCATCACCCTATATGTTTTATTTAAATTGCGGCGATTTTCAGCTGGTTGGTTCATCGCCAGAGGTTCATGTGCGCTGTGAAGAGGGTAAGGTGCTATTGCGTCCGATTGCCGGGACGCGCCGCCGCGGCATCAATGAGAAAAAAGATTTGGCTCTGGAAAAAGAGCTTTTGGCCGATACTAAAGAACGTGCCGAGCACTTAATGCTCGTGGATCTGGGGCGCAACGATTTAGGGCGTGTGTGCCAATATAAAAGCGTACGCGTGCCTGAATTTATGGTGATTGAGCGTTATTCTCATGTCATGCACATTGTCAGTCTTGTTGAAGGGCTTCTTAGAAAAGGGAAGACCGTTTTTGATCTTTTGCGCGCGACTTTCCCCGCAGGCACTATTTCAGGTTCCCCCAAAGTGCGAGCGATGGAAATCATCGACACTCTCGAAAACCAAAAACGCGGATTCTATTCGGGAGTGGTGGGCTATTTTAGTTTTTCAGGAAATCTTGACTCGTGCATCACTATTCGCACCATCCTGGTCAAAGAGGGAATGGCCTACGTCCAGGCGGGTGCCGGCGTTGTGGCGGATTCCAACCCTAAAAAGGAATATGAGGAAACGCTGAACAAAGCCCGCGCGCTTTTAAAGGCTATCGAGTTTGCGGAAGGCAGCGTGTCGGCATGATTTTGGTCATCGATAATTATGACTCTTTTACTTATAACCTTGTTCAGTATTTAGGGGAGATGGGGCAGGAGCTTAAAGTTTACCGTAACGATGCGATTGATATCCCCAAGATCAAAAAAATGAAACCTCGCCAGATTGTGATTTCTCCTGGGCCGGGCAATCCGCAGGAAGCGGGTATCTCCATGGCCGTTATCCGAGAATTGGGGCCTGCAATTCCTGTGCTGGGAGTGTGTTTGGGCCACCAGTGTATCGGGGAAGTTTTTGGCGGTAAGGTGGTGGGTGCCGCGCGGCTCATGCATGGGAAGACGTCTCCCATCCTGCACGATGGTAAGGGTCTTTTTAAGGGATTGGATAATCCTTTCGTGGCGACGCGCTATCATTCGCTTTTGGTAGAAAGAAAGTCATTCCCCAAGGAACTTCTGATAACTGCCCAGACAAAAGAAAAAGAAATCATGGGTCTTGAGCATAAAAAATTCCCTATCTACGGTGTCCAGTTTCACCCGGAATCCATACTGACCCAAGGCGGAAAAGAAATCTTAAAAAATTTCCTCGCCCTGGCTCGCCGCTAGTGGCCATGAATCTTACCGGGCATCTTTCCCAGTTAAAAAACGGCCAGTCTCTTTCTTCGGACCAGATGCAGGAGGCGATGAATATCATCATGTCTGGCGGCGCTGGGACCGCTGATATCGAAGAGTTTCTTCTGTCATTACGCAAAAAAGGCGAGTCGGTTGATGAGATCACCTCTGCTGTCCGCGTCATGCGCCAGCATGCCGTCAAACTCTCAAAAGCCTATCCCAATCTTTTAGATACCTGCGGCACTGGCGGGGACGCAAAAAACACACTGAATATTTCAACGCTTTCGGCACTGGTTGCTTGCGCCGCGGGAGCGCGGGTAGCCAAGCATGGCAATCGCTCGGTCTCAAGCGTTTGCGGCAGCGCCGATCTCTTGGAAATGCTGGGAGTCAAAATCAGCCTGGACTCGGCAGGCGTTGAGCGTTGTATTGAGACGGTTGGATTCGGTTTCTTTTTCGCACCTAATTTTCATCCCGCCACGAAGGCGGCGATGCCTGCACGTAAAAACATTCAGGGCAAAACTCTTTTTAATCTCTTGGGACCCCTTACGAATCCAGCGGGTGCGGATTTTCAGCTCATTGGTGTTTATAGCAAACCGCTGGTTCGTGTTTTTGCCGAGGTTTTGAGTAGACTCGGATCTAAACGGGCCTTGGTGGTTCATGGGCTTGACGGTCTAGACGAAATAAGCCTATCAGGGCCAAGCTGTGTGGCAGAGCTGTATGAGGGGAGTATCCGCGAGTACCAAATCGAGCCTCGAGATTTTGGTCTGCTTCCTGTCGTGCCGGAAGCGTTTGTCTGCCAGCACAAGGAAGAAAACCGGCAAAAAGCACTGAAAGTTCTCGAGGGTGTACCAGGGCCTGGGACAGACGTGGTTTGTATGAATGCGGCGGCAGCCCTGTACGTTTGTGGCAACGCGCCCTCACTGAAAGAAGGTTTTCTCATGGCGCAGAAAACAGTTCATTCTCACCAAGCGATGGACAAGCTGGATCATTTGATTGAATGCTCAAACGATGAGGAAGCAGAATGATTCTTGATAAAATCGTCCGCCAAAAGATCAAAGAAATTATTCTTCTTAAGAAAGAGACCCCTCTAAAAAAATGGATCGAATTGCTAGGAAAGAAGAAAGGAAAGCATCGCTTTTATCAGGCGCTATCTCGCGCTAGGAATGTCGCGGTCATCGCCGAAATTAAGCGGCGCTCACCTTCCAAGGGAATATTAAGAAAAAATTTTAAGCCTGCGGCCATTGCGCGTGAATTTGAAAAATCAGGCGCGTCGGCGCTTTCGGTGTTGACCGATGAGCTTTTTTTTGGGGGCTCGCTGGAAATACTCAAGAAAGTTCGAGCGGTGACGTCTTTGCCCATCCTAAGAAAAGATTTCATTCTTGATGAGTGCCAAATTTATGAGGCGGCTTTGGCAGGAGCTGATGCCATTCTTTTGATTGCTGCAATTCTCAAACCAAAAGAGATGGCAAATCTTTCTGCGACTGCAAACCGTTTAGGCTTGGATGTTGTGTTTGAGGTTCACAATCTAGCGGATGTTAAGAAAGTCAGGCCGTTGCACCCCAAAATAGTAGGTATTAACAATCGTGATTTGCAGACGTTTGAGGTAAGTTTATCAACGACAGAGAAGTTGGCTGGATTTTTTTCAAAAAAATCGATCCTTATTTCGGAAAGTGGGATTTTTACGCGCGAAGATGTGGATAGGGTAAAATATGCAGGTGCCAAGGCCGTGCTCGTCGGAGAGAGTTTGATGCGTCAAGCAAAGCCTGGTGAAGCGCTTAAAAAGCTTTTGTGGACTGATAAACAATAATTCTCCTTATTGTCATTCCCGAATTGTTTTATCGGGAATCATACGAAGGCATGATCCCCGATTAATGATTTCGGGGATGACATTTTAGGGGCGACAGTTGTATTCGATAGGAATATTTCATGGTTCGAGTTAAAATATGCGGAATTACAAGTGTCGACGACGCGCGGGCGGCTGCCGATTTGGGAGCAGACGCGATAGGCGTTATTTTTGCCAAAAGCCGTCGGCGTGTGACCCAAAAGCGCGCGACCGAGATATCGCATGCGGTGGGTCCCTGGATTGCCGTGTTGGGCGTGTTTGTGGATGAAACACCCGCTTGCATGCACCGCATCATTCGTGAGTGTGGTTTGTCCGCAGTGCAGCTTCACGGCCGAGAAACGCCCAAGACGATGGAGTCGCTTAAGGGCGTCAAGGTCATTAAGGCGTTTCATGTGGGGGAGGGTTTTAAACCTTCTGGGTTGGCCGCTTACCGGAACGCGGACGCATTTTTATTCGACACGAAAGTCCCTGGGGAGTCGGGGGGGACGGGCGTGGTATTTGACTGGAGACTGTTGAATCAATTTAGGTCCAAAAAGCCGATTATCATTTCAGGCGGTTTGCACGCTGGGAATGTTGTGCAGGCGATCCGTCACTTTAAACCCTACGGCGTGGAAGTGTCGAGTGGCGTTGAGAAAGCGCCAGGAAAAAAAGATTTAAAAAAAGTTGAGGAATTTATACGCAATGCCAAAAAAATCAAAGCCTAACTTTTCAAATTTACCCGACAAAGAAGGACATTTCGGACCTTATGGCGGCCGCTATGTGCCGGAGACGCTCATGGCAGCGTTGACCGAGCTGGATAAAGTTTATCGTGTGACCAAAAAAGACCCGAAATTTAAAAAAGAACTGAATCACTACCTGCGTAATTTTGCCGGCCGGCCCACCCCCCTGACAGAAGCTAGGCGCCTGGCGAAGATTTTGGGCGTGAAGCATTTTTATTTAAAGCGCGAAGACTTGATGCATACAGGCTCTCACAAAATTAACAACACGCTCGGCCAGGTGCTCTTGACGATCAAAATGGGGAAGAAGCGGGTGATCGCAGAAACGGGTGCTGGGCAACACGGAGTAGCCACTGCCACGGTATGTGCTTTGTTTGGAATCCAATGTGAAATTTATATGGGCGAAGAAGACGTGCGCCGACAAGCCTTGAATGTGTTTCGTATGAAATTGCTCGGCGCCAAAGTGAACCCTGTCAATTCCGGTTCCTGCACTCTCAAAGACGCTGTCAATGAGGCGATCCGCGACTGGGTGACCAACGTGCGTGATACGCACTATATTATTGGTTCTGTTATTGGCCCTCATCCTTACCCGGGGATGGTTAGAGATTTTCAGTCGGTTATTGGTCGCGAAGCGCGCTCTCAATCAAAGTCAGCCATTGGAGGAGATCCTGATTACTTGGTGGCATGCGTGGGCGGCGGGTCCAACAGCATAGGTCTTTTTCACCCTTTTCTAGGCTCAAAATCCCGCATGATTGGGGTTGAGGCGGCGGGTCTTGGAGTCCACACGGATAAGCATGCTGCCACTTTATCGAAAGGGCGAATCGGCGTACTTCACGGCTCCAAAAGTGAAATCCTGCAAACGCCGGATGGTCAGATACAGCTAGCGCATTCGATATCCGCCGGTTTAGATTACCCCGGCGTTGGCCCAGAGCACGCCTATCTACAATCTGTTCACCGCGCCGAATATGTTGCCGCCACCGACAAAGACGCGCTGTTGGGAGTGAAAATTTTAAGTGAAAACGAAGGTATTATTCCTGCCTTGGAGCCTGCTCACGCCGTGGGATATCTTATACGCCAGAAGCGCCGATTTAAAAAGACGGATACGATTCTAATGTGTCTTTCGGGCCGCGGCGATAAGGATGTCCAGCAGATAGCCCAGGAGATGAATCGGTGACCCGCATTCAGAAAAAATTTGATGAGCTTCGGGTGAAAAAAGAAAAAGCGGCGATTATTTTTATCACCGCTGGCGACCCAAGTCTTGATAAAAATTTGAAGTTGGTGCATTCGTTTGAGAAGGCGGGCGTCGATCTAATCGAGTTGGGTGTGCCGTTTTCGGACCCTTTAGCGGATGGCCCAGTCATTCAAGAGGCTTCAGAACGGTCTCTGAAGCGGGGAACCAATCTTAAAAAAATTTTAGAGCTGGTTAAAAAAATTCGGCGCACCTCCCAGATTCCTCTGATTTTGATGAGCTACTTAAATCCTATCTTAAGCTATGGTGTTGCATCGTTTGCCAGGGATGCGAAGACGGCGGGTGTTGATGGCGTCATTCTTCCTGAAGTTCCCGTAGAAGAGGGCCGAGAGCTGTCTAGCGTACTAAGCCGCGCTAAGTTAGATCTCATCTACTTGCTGGCCCCCACCAGCACTCTCGAAAGAAAAAGGAACGCGGCTAGGGCTTCGCGTGGTTTTATTTATTTTGTTTCCATGACCGGTGTGACGGGCGCCAAAAATACTGTTTTGCAATCGGTGGATGCGGATGTGCGGTCGATCAAAAAGTTTTCAACCTTACCCGTTTGCGTGGGTTTTGGTATCTCAACGCCCGAGCAAGCGCGCCAAATGTCCCGCGTTTCAGATGGTGTGATCATTGGGAGCGCCGTGGTTAGGGCCCTTAAAGAACACGCCGGCTTATCCGCCGACGCCTTCACTAAAAAGTTTGTGACGCCATTTGTCAAAGCCGTGAAAGCACCCCGCTAATGGCCAAAGCGGTAATCATGGCGGGCGGACAGGGTGAGCGCTTCTGGCCGATGACTCATGAAAATTTTCCTAAGTATTGCATTCCTTTTTACGGCAAACAGTCGCTTCTACAGAAAACTCTGGAGCGTTTAGAAAAGGTTTATGGTCGGGGAGGTGTTTACGTGATCACGGTTGCAGATCACGTAAAGTTTATTCGACGCCAGCTGCCAAAGCTTCCCAAAAAAAATATTTTAATTGAGCCAAGCCGACGGAACACGGCAGCAGCGATTTATCTTTCGACCGCTCTCTTGGGCAAGCAGTTTGGAGAAAACGAAGTGGTCTCTTTTTACCCCGCGGACCACTTGATTCAAAATGAGAAAAAGTTTCAAGCCACAGTGAAAAGTGCGATTGAACTGGCCTCCAAGCGAAGCGACCTGGTGACAATAGGCATTAAGCCAACATTTCCCGCGATTGGTTATGGTTATATCGAGACGGGCAAATCAATTGCAGGGTCTGCCAATGCGTTTGGGGTGAAACGCTTCGTGGAGAAACCCGATTATGCAACCGCCTTGAAATATGTGCGGAAAAGTAATTTTTTTTGGAATGGGGGCATCTTTACTTGGAGAGTAGGCGTGCTTCTGGAGTCCATGAGACGATTTTCACCTGAAATCGTAAAAACGATTGATTTGGCGCATTTGGAGAAAAGCTATAAAAAAGTAAAAGGCGTATCGATTGATTACGCGCTTTTTGAGAAAGCGGACAATATTTCAATGATTCGTACCGACATGGATTGGTGCGATGTCGGAAGCTGGGATATGTACCTGGCAAAAAACCCATGGGACCCCACAGGCAATTATGTCGACGGCGTGTGTGTTCACGAGCAGACGCAAGGTTCTTTGCTTCTAAATCAAACATCCAAGCCTCTGGTGGCGCTCGGTTTGAAAGATATCATAGTCGTCCAAACACCCCAAGGAACACTCGTCTGCCGCCGTGGACAAGCAGAACAGGCAGCGCTTCTTTTTAAAAAACTATGAGAATTCTTGCTATTGATTTTGGAGAAAAGCGTATCGGTTTGGCGCTTTCCGACCCGCTAGGCTTTACTGCGCAGGGACTCCAGACGCTTGAGCGTCAAAACATCAAGCAAGTGATCGCCCACATTGCGGAGACAGTCAAAAATAATCAAGTAGGGGAGATTGTCATCGGTTTACCAGTGAATATGGACGGAAGTCAGGGCTTTAAGGCGCAGGAAGTTTTAAAGTTTATCCCGCAGCTTCAGATCGCTGCCGGTGTCCCTGTGAATACCTGGGATGAGCGGTTGACCAGTCGCGAAGCCAGCCGCCTGATGATCGAAGAGGGTTTGTCGCGCAAGAAGCAAAGAGCCAATAGCGACCGCCTGGCCGCCACATTGATTTTGCAAAATTATCTGGAATTTAAACGACCCAAAGGACTCTCATGAGCGCGGCAAATCTTGAAATTTCGACGCTGGACAACGGGCTTAAAGTGTTGGCGGTACCACTAAAAGAAAGAAAGTCCATCTCGGTGGGTATTTGGGCTCACGTTGGTTCTCGTAATGAAAGCGTAGAGCTTGGCGGGGTATCTCATTTCCTCGAGCATATTGTCTTTAAAGGCACTTCTTCGCGGACCGCAGCCCAAATCAAAGAATCCATTGAGGGGGTGGGCGGGAGCATGAATGCTTTCACTTCTGAAGAATGCACCTGCTTTCTGGCTAAAACGACACGACGACATTTTGAAAGCGTTTTTGCCACTCTCTCGGACATGGTGGCGGATGCGGCGTTGGACGCCAAGGATATTGAAAAAGAACGTACGGTTATACTCGAAGAGATTAAGATGACGCAGGACCAGCCTTCACAGCTAACCGAAGAAATTCTATCGGAGATTGTCTGGCCGGGGCATGTCTTGGGGCGGCCGATAGCAGGCACCCATGATACGGTTAGCGCCCTGACACGCGAAAACATCAGAGCTTACCGTGATGATTACTACACTCCGCGTCACCTGACGATCACCGCCGCCGGCGATATAGATCAAAAAACTCTTGTGCAGGAAGCGGCGAAACATTTTTTTAAGAATAAAACTGAAAAGGAAAAACACAGCACTCTGTTTAAGCCTGATCAACGCAAGCCCGCGCTCAAATTTTTTTCAAAAAATACAGAGCAGACGCATCTTGCGCTTTCTTTGCACGCGCCCGGCAAGGACCATCCGGATGAATACGCCGCCGATCTTCTGAATGTGATTCTTGGCGGAAATATGTCTTCGCGGCTTTTTAACGAAGTGCGAGAGGAGCGCGGCTTGGCTTACGACATCGGTTCTTTCATGCGCCGCCACCAAGAAACAGGGGCGTTTGTGGTATCTGCCGGTGTGGACCATAAAAAGGCTAAGGACGCCTTGGCGGTCATCCTGACCGAGCTTGAGCGCATGACAGATGAAATTGTTAAGTTAGACGAATTGGGGCGTGCCAAAGAGTTTTATTTGGGGCAATTTGAGTTGGGCCTTGAAAACAGTATGAGCCAGATGCTTTGGAACGGAGAAAATCTAATGACGCTTGGGGCTCTGAAAGACCCAGAAGAGATCGTTAAAAATATTCGCAAGGTAAGCGCCGAAGACCTTCTGCGCGTGGCTGGCAACCTGTTCAAAACCTCGTCTCTTAATCTGGCGATGGTGGGGCCCTCCCTTTCCGAGAAAGATTACGCAGCCATTCTTTCATTTTCTAAGCGGTAGAAAATGAAAAAATGAAAAACCGTGCACAACAAACCTTTAAAATGTTTGACAGGCCATAGGTGGGTCGTGCATGTTCGCATTAGATTTGTTCCCCATCTGACTTGCCGCAAGGTCTCGGTGGGGTTATTCGTTTAAAGCCTGCTGAGCAAAAAATATGAAGCCAAGCCGAAATAATTTTGCATTTATCGATAGCCAGAATCTCAATCTATCCATTTTGGATCAGGGATGGAGACTTGATTTTAAGAGATTCCGGGTATATCTGGAAGATAAGTATGGCATCGTAAAAGCATTTTTGTTTATTGGGTATGTTCCTACCCAACAGAGCCTATATACTGCTTTGCAGGAATATGGTTATCTACTAGTCTTTAAACCAACTTTGACATTATCCGAGGGACGAGTGAAAGGGAATGTCGACGCCGAACTCGTGCTCCACGCTATGATTGAGTACGCTAACTACGATCAAGCAGTTATTGTCACAGGTGACGGCGACTTTCACTGTCTGGTGGACTATCTGAAGAAACAGAAAAAATTGATCCGACTCTTAATCCCTAATCGGTATAAATACTCAGCTCTCTTTCGAGGGCTAGCGTCGGATATGGCTTTTATTAGCGACTGGCGGGATAAATTGGAGTACAAAAAAAGAGAGGCATCGCCGCGGGACGGAACCCTTTGACTAGCCTCTTATCGTGATCTAATTGGAGTATACACGATAAAATGTGGGGCTGTCAAACGCTGCTTTTTTAAAGTCTTTTTTTCTGTCTATAGGCACTTTCTATTTGATATACTAACGGTCTTGAAAACGGGAATATATGGCATACACTTTAAAGATAGCACCCTCTGTTCTAGCGGCTGATTTTTCAGAGCTGGCAGTTGAAATTCGTCGCGTGGAAGAGGCGGGCTGCGATTTGCTCCACCTAGACGTCATGGACGGGCATTTTGTGCCCAACATCACCATTGGTCCGTTTATTGTCAAAGCGATTCGTAGGATTACAAAGCTTCCTCTGGATACGCATCTAATGATAGAAAATCCCGAGCGCTATGTATCTGAATTTGCAAAAGCAGGATCCGATCATATTACGATTCATGCGGAGGCGTGCCCGGGAAATTTGGCAGAAGTTCTTGAGCAGATTCGTGCTCTTAAAGTAGGCTGCGGTGTTTCATTGAAACCGGCAACGCCTCTGGATGCCATTCAACCTTTTTTGGACCGGATTGACATGGTGCTTTTGATGACCGTCAACCCTGGGTTTGGCGGACAATCTTTCATGAGGGAAGTTCTCCCCAAAGTACAGGCTTTGAGAAAAATTTATAAGCGCGATATTGAGGTGGACGGCGGCATTAATAAAGACACCTCTAAAGAAGCGGTGGCTGCTGGGGCCAACGTCTTGGTGGCAGGGACGGCTATTTTTGGGAAACAGGATGTCCGCAAAGCGATTGAGGAGTTGAGATGTCAAATGTAATCCCCAAGATTAAATTCGGTACCGATGGTTGGCGGGCGATCATGGACACGGAGTACACCATGGAAAACCTAGAGCTGGTTACTCAGGCTTTCGCGGATCTGATGAATGAAAATCACAAAAAAGCTGGCAAGGCGGGATCTATTCGGGTAGTGGTGGGATATGATTTTCGTGAAAATTCGGAAGTTTTTGCGCATCGCTCCGCCGAAATTTTAGTGGCCAACGGCATTCAGGTGATTCTTTCGAGTGCTGCTTGTCCGACACCGGCAGTAAGCTATACCATTGTCGATGAAAAATGTGATGCCGGCATCGCCATCACCGCCAGTCACAATCCAGCACGGTACAATGGTTTTAAAATAAAAAATGAAATTGGAAGTTCCGCCGAAAAAACAATTACCGATGCCGTGGAGTCGCTCTTGGGGAAAAACCCTGTTAAGAAAACAGCATTCACGCCTCAAAACCCAGTGATTAGGGACATCAACACAAAGTTTATCCAAAATCTAAAAAATTATCTACGGTTAGAGACCATCAAAAATTCCTCCTACCGGATTTTGGTCGACTCTATGCATGGCGTCGGAGCGGATACCATGGAAGAGATTTTGGCGGGGGGTAAGATTAAAGTTCAGACCATTCGCGGAAACAGAGATATCACGTTTGGCGGCGTCGCTCCCGAACCCATCGCCAAGTATCTGGCGCCGTCCATCGAACTGATGAAGACGGGTAACTATGACCTAGGCGTAGTAACTGACGGCGATGCTGATCGCGTGGGCGCGATTCGGCCGGGCGGGGAGTTTGTATCGCCGGGAATTATTTTGTCACTTATTTTGCTGCATTTTGTTGAGGATCTAAAAATGGCCGGCGGTGTCGTGACCACGATTTCAAACACCGGCTTGATTTACCGCGTCGCGCGAAAACTGGGTGTGAAAGTTTTTGAGACGCCGGTAGGCTTTAAATACATCTGCGAAGTCATGCGCAAAGAAAATATTTTAATCGGCGGCGAAGAGTCTGGTGGAATTGCCTTTCAAAATTATATGTTTGAGCGAGACGGCATTCTCTCGTCTCTACTTCTAATGCAGATGATGGCGATGCGCGCTCAGAGCTTTGAGCAGATTCTTAAATCAGTTGAAAAAGAGTTTGGGCGATTCTATTACGTGCGTCAAGATCTAACCTATCCCAACGAATTGAAAGTAAAGCTGTTTGAATTTCTATCGTCTCGAGCACCCAAATCTTTTCAGGGGCTTGCGGTCGAGAGAATCAATGCTGCGGACGGCATCAAATTTGTATTGAAAGATGACAACTGGCTTCTGTTTCGCCTGTCAGGAACCGAGCCGATTCTGCGCGTTTACGCAGAAGCTTCCAGCCAAGCCTTGGCCGATGCTCTGGTAAATGAAGGCAAGCAGCTTGCCTTTAGCCTGAAATAAAAAAAGACAGCCTGTATGATTCTGAAAAATATCCGCAATTTCTCCATCATTGCTCACATCGACCACGGGAAATCGACGCTAGCCGACCGTATTCTTGAGCACACCGGCGCCATTGATAGCCGTACGTTTCACAACCAGCTTTTGGATGACATGGAGCTTGAGCAGGAGCGTGGGATTACCATTAAAGCCAGCGCTGTAAAAATTAAATACAAAAGCAAAGACGGAAAAGAATATATTTTAAATTTAATTGATACGCCGGGACATGTTGATTTTAGTTATGAGGTATCCAAGAGCTTACGTGCTTGCGAGGGCGTCTTGCTTTTGGTGGATGCCGCTCAAGGGGTGGAGGCGCAAACGGTCGCCAATGCATTCCTGGCTGTTGAGCATAATCTGGCCATTATTCCAGTAATCAACAAGATTGATCTCCCGACAGCGGACCCCGAAAAAGTTAAAAAGCAAATTCATACCGTATTTGGAATTGATGAAAAAGAAGTTATTTTGGCCAGCGCCAAAGCGGGGATAGGGATCACTGAAATATTAGAAGCGGTTATCGAGCGAGTTCCTCAGCCTGAGGGAGAACCAGGCAACCCTTTGCAGGCGCTGGTATTTGATTCTCAGTATGACACCTATCGCGGAGTCATCATTTATGTTCGCGTGTTTAATGGTGTCCTTAAAAAGGGGATGAAAATACGAATGATGGTGACAGGGCGTGATTACGAAGTTTTGGAGATTGGCACGCTCACACCCAAGCCCGTTGCCGGGGAAATTTTAAATACGGGGGAAGTGGGCTACATCTGCTGCAATATCCGGACCGCCAAGGATGTGGAGAACGGGGATACAGTCACGGATGCTCTCAGGCCTTGCGCGCAAGCCTTGCCGGGTTATAAGAAAATTCGCCCGATGGTGTTTGCCGGTATTTATCCTGTAAACTCAAAAGATTTTCAATCGCTCAAAGACGCACTCGAGAAATTGCAGCTTAACGACGCGTCTCTTGTTTTTGAGGTTGAAAGCTCGCCCTCAATTGGTTTTGGTTTCCGCTGTGGTTTCTTGGGGCTGCTTCACATGGAGATTGTGCAGGAGCGCCTAGAGCGCGAATACGACATGAATCTTGTCATCACCACTCCGAGCGTGGTGTATAAAATTGTGACAACAGCAGGGGAAACTGTAGAAATTGACAACCCCGCCAAAATGCCGCCGGTGACGCAGATCCAGGAAATTTTAGAGCCGTTTGTAACCGCTTCAATGGTGGTGCCTCCGGCCAATATGGGAGCAATCCTTGAAATGTCTGAAAAAAAACGCGGCGTTTATAAATCCACCGAGTACATCAGCGAGGACCGCGTCAAAATTGTGTATGAGTTCCCCTTGTCAGAGATCATTGTGGATTTTTACGACAACATCAAATCCGCCACGAAGGGCTATGGATCCTTTGATTATGAATTGAGCGGCCACCGGGAAGGAAATGTGGTCAAGCTGGACATTCTTATCAACAATGAGATTTGCGATTCATTTAGCTCGATGGTTCATCATGAAAAAGCGCAGGCCAAGGGACGCGTGCTGTGCGAAAAACTAAAAGAATTAATTCCTCGCCAGCTTTTTGAAGTCGCCATTCAAGCAGCGGTTGGCGGTAAAATCATCTCTCGTGAAACGGTCAAGCCGATGGGTAAAAACGTTACTTCCAAGTGTTATGGCGGAGACATCTCTCGTAAGCGCAAGTTGTGGGAAAAACAGAAAGAAGGAAAAAAGCGTATGAAGCAATTCGGTAAAGTAGAAATTCCGCAGGAAGCCTTTTTGGCGGCTCTCAAGGTAGAGGATTAAAACGATATGAAATTTCCCATCCCCAAAGAGGTTCTTATTCGCGAAGCCAAGGAGTGGACGAATTCTATTTTAGTGGCGCTTATTTTGACGCTGATTATACGCACGTTCATTATCCAGGCATTTAAGATTCCCTCAGGCTCGATGCGGCCGACTCTCATGGAGGGGGATAAGCTATTTGTGAATAAATACGTCTATCGTTTTGAGGCGCCAAAGCCAGGTGATATTATTGTATTTAAATATCCGGTGGATCCCAAAAAAGATTTTATTAAGCGCTTAGTCGCTTTGGGCGGTGAAAAAGTGGAGATTCGAGATGGGAAGATTATTGTTGATGGAAAAACTCTCGATGACCCCAAGCTCTTTGGAAAGTTTTTTTACTATAATCACGACCCCTATGGGGCGCCCGGAGAAACCATTCAGGTGCCGGAGAATAATTATTTTGTATTGGGAGATAATAGCGGCAATTCGACCGATAGCCGTTTTTGGGGTTTTGTGCCGAAAAAAAATGTACTGGGCAAAGCGGTATTCCGTTGGTGGCCCTTAAATCGTTTTGGAAAAATTGAATAAACGAATTAATTTTTTCTCCAACCTGCCCAATAATATCACCGCTTTAAGGATATTGCTGGTTCCCGCATTTATTTTTAGCCTTCTAGGCTACACTCCCCAGAAACAATATTTTATTTTCTGGGCAGTGGGTATTTTTTTAACGGCCTGCTTCACGGATGCGCTGGACGGCTTCGTTGCCAGAAAGCTAAAACAACAGACCGTGTTTGGCAGTTACATCGATCCGATTGCCGACAAGCTTCTGCTTTCTAGCGGATTTCTTTGCTTGTCACTTTTGACGCACCTGCCGGCCCCGATGAGGATTCCTGGGTGGGTGACCCTTTTGGTGATTTCCAGAGACGTCATTATTCTTATCGGATCAGCGCTTATTTTTTTATCGACAGGCTCTTTGAAGGCGGAGCCTCTTTTTATCAGCAAGCTTACGACGCTTGTACAAATGGTGACTTTGTGCGCGGTGCTGTTCAGATTGCCGCACGACATTCTGACCGTTTTGTTTATTCTTACGGCCGTGTTAACCGTGCTGTCAGGCGTCTTGTACATTCGTATGGGTGAAAAAATATTTAACCGGGAGCCCAGCACATGACAGCTAGGATTGTGATCAGTTTCTTTTTTTCATTTTTTTTAGGCTCTATCCCAACAGCTTTTTTATTGGTAAAAAAAATAAAGGGCTTGGATATCCGGGAGCACGGCAGCGGCAACGTGGGGGCAACCAATGCGTTTCGGGTGCTCGGAAAAAAAGGGGGCAGCCTTGTATTTGCGCTGGATTTTTTAAAGGGTGCGATTCCTGCGTGGCTGGTGCTGGCGCTGTATCCCTCAGGCGGTATCTCGGTTCCCACCGTCGCATTAATTGTGGCTTCCGCTGCAATCCTGGGACATATATTTACCCCCTTTTTAGGGTTTAGAGGGGGGAAGGGTGTGGCTACGGGAGCCGGCGCTGTTTTTGGCGCTTACCCGCTATTATTCTTGGGTGCTTTGGCTGTCTGGGTCGTGGTTTTTTTGATCACTCGTACCGTTTCCATCAGCTCGCTTTTTGCTCTTATTTTTCTTGTCGCGCTGAGCTTCTGGGTAGTGCCTGATCGCTTATCAATAGCGGTGCTTTTTGCGCTTTTTCTTTTGATTCTATGGAGCCATCGTAGCAACATTTTGAGATTATTAAATAAAAATGAGTTAAAATTTGATAAAAAGAATTAGTGTCTGCCTACCTTGTATTTACGCCCAGGTATGGGCATACTCTTTGTGTGGCCGTTTTTTTTAGTTGGCTTTCTTAATTTGTTTAGTATGTTCTATTAAAAGGACCTTCGATGAGAGAGATTAGCATTAAGACATCAACCTCTGAAAACCACAAAAGAAAAAATTTGATGATTGTGGAGATGATTAATCAGGATGGCGTGGTGGCCCGCGCTGAAAAGAAATTCTCCTATTACGTCTCGGAGCAAAGCCCCTTTCTGGATGCCGATAAATTAAAAAATTGGGCGGACGTGCAAGCACAGACCCACCATAAAAAAGACCGGCATGTTTCGATACGTAAAGTCGTAGATCCCAAGACGGGAATGGGGCAGATGATATACCGCGTGATTGGCAGTTTTTATGTAGTCCAAAATCTTCATGTTTTTGCGGTGGTATTTATGCACCGCATTAAGTTTGATATGGTGTCTGGCAATTTTCCCCAAGGAAAGATTCCCTCGTTTTAATTCTTTTGACCAAGCTTTAGCGCTTTGTTATACTCCATAACTATCTATGAATCCAAAAGATACAAACATTTCAGTTTTGGGGAACGGTGGTTGGGGGACGGCGCTTTCGCTGGTTTTGGCCGGCAAGGGTTTTAAAGTCCATTTGTGGGGAGTTTCCCCGGAGTACGTCACCCAGGTCCAGAAAACACGCGAGAATGTAAAATTTTTAGCGGGGTTTAAATTACCTCGGAATATCCGGCTGACAAGCGACCTGCCGCTTGCGCTTGAAGCGTCCAGCTTTCTTGTTCTAGCAACACCTTCCCAACACATGCGCTCTGTTCTTAAAAAAATAAAACGCGAAAAACTAAAGAGCAAATCTTTTATCAGTGTCGCTAAGGGAATCGAAGTAGGCTCTCTTAAGACCATGTCGCAAGTCATCATTGAGGAGTTGGGACGTCAGCGTTTGGGAGTGCTCTCAGGTCCGAGCATTGCGCGGGAAGTTGCTCAGAAAATGCCAGTGGCTGTCTCCGTGGCCTCTCTAGATGCCGGCTTTGCGGCCCAAATACGCGAGATCTTTACAACGGATTACTTTACTCTTTTTGAGAGTGCTGACATGCTTGGTGTTGAGCTTGGCGGCTCCATAAAGAATGTGGTCGCTATTTCTGCTGGGATTGTGGAGGGGTTGGGATTTGGTTCCAACACACGCGCGGCCCTTTTTGCGCGCGGCGTTGCTGAAATGGCGCGTCTGGGTGAGGCGATGGGCGCCAACCGTGAAACATTTATGGGTCTCTCGGGTCTTGGAGATTTGGCAACCACTTGTTTGAGCCGTGACAGCCGAAACCGCTCGCTCGGCGAAGCAATTGGGAAGGGTAAAAAATTGAAAGCCATTTTAGGGAAAACAGAGATGGTGGTGGAGGGCGTTGATACCGCACGCGCCGCGTATGAGCTTTCCAGAAAATTCAAGGTTTCTATGCCTATTACGGAGGCGGTCTACAAGATATTGTTTCAAGACAAAAACCCCAAAGAAACCATTAAAGCCCTCATGCATTCCAGCTTTCATCGCGAGCTTGATTAAGATATAATAAAAAGCTTATTTAACCAATATCGGGGTGTGGCCCAGCTTGGTCTAAGGCGCTACCTTGGGGTGGTAGAGATCGGAGGTTCGAATCCTCTCACCCCGACATTGGTGTTTATTGAACCGTTCTTGTTTTCAGGAAAACGCAATGAAGAAGTCTATGGATTCGCAGCCGCAAGAAGTACGTCTGGGCCTTGTGGGTTTAGGCACCGTGGGATCGGGTGTGTTTGAGATTCTTAAAAACCAGGCTGTCTCTCTTGAGAAAAAAACGGGAGTGCGCTTGATTTTGCAAAAAATTGCCGTACGCTCCGTTTCCAAAAAAAGAGCCGTCTCTGTCCCTAAAGCACTTCTTACGACAGACGCTATGTCTGTCGCTTTGGATCCGCGTGTGGATATCCTAATTGAGCTTATTGGTGGTATTCGCCCAGCCAAAGAAATTATCTTAAAAGCACTCTCATCGGGAAAGCATGTTGTCACCGCCAACAAGGCGCTCTTGGCGGAGGCGGGGGAAGAAATTTTTACTGCAGCGGATGCTAATAACCGCAAGATTGGTTTTGAGGCCAGTGTTTGCGGCGGCATTCCCATCATCAAGTCCTTGCGGGAGGGACTGGTCTCCAACGATATTTCCCAATTTTTAGGGATTGTGAACGGCACTTGCAATTATATTTTGACGCGCATGTCTCAAGAAGGCTGCGATTTTAAAACGGCGCTCGTCGAAGCGCAGGCCAAAGGCTATGCGGAAGAAAACCCAGCCCTGGACGTTGATGGTGTGGATTCGGCACATAAACTCGCGGTGTTAGCGCGCTTGGCGTTTCGCTCAGCTATTTCATTTAAAAAAATTTACGTTGAGGGAATACGAGGCTTGCGACGCGAGGATATTGGTTACGCGCAAGAGCTGGGCTACGCGATCAAGCTTTTGGCGGTTGGCAAAAAACATCCCAAGGGACTTGAACTTCGCGTTCATCCAACACTCTTGCCTAATGGTCACCCATTGGCCGGAGTTCGAGGAGTCTATAACGCTGTATTTATTCACGCCGATCAGGCGGGGGATCAGCTTTTCTATGGCCGTGGCGCGGGGAAAAAGCCGACTGCCAGTGCCGTCATGAGTGATGTTTTGGACATTGCCCGAAGAAACGTCTCCGGCAGCCAACGCGCGAAAGCGCCTCGTTTAAATTTTGATAATAAAAAAGTACTTGGGATCGAAGAAACTATTTCAAAATATTATTTACGTTTCCAGGTGGCCGATAAACCGGGTGTTCTTGGGATGATCGCTAAGACCTTGGGTCAAAACGAAATATCAATTTTGAGCGTCAATCAAAAGGAATCGCACGCGACAAAATCAGTGCCCGTGATTATTCTCACGTACGCTGCCGCTGAAAAAAATATACGAAAAGCGCTTAAAGTCATTGATGCGTCACGCGGTGTCAGCGAAAAAACAATCATGATGCGGGTCGAATCATGAGTTTTTGGCCTGGGCTGATCGAAAAATACCGCACCTATTTACCAGTAACAGCCTCGACACCTGTCGTGACACTCAACGAGGGAAATACGCCCTTGATTGAGGCGGGCTATTTGTCCGAGATTACCGGCGAGAAAGTTTTTTTGAAATACGAGGGCTTGAATCCCACAGGCTCATTCAAGGATCGCGGCATGACGCTGGCATTGTCAAAAGCCAAAGAAAAAGGCGCTCGTGTTGTGATTTGTGCTTCCACAGGGAACACTTCGGCGTCTGCAGCGGCTTATGCAGCGCGCGCGGGATTGCGATGTGTGGTACTGATTCCGGAAGGCGCGATTGCTCTGGGCAAACTAAGTCAGGCGCTGATTCATGGCGCAACGGTTATTCCGGTAAAAGGGAATTTTGACGTCGCGCTTGGTTTGGTTCGTGAAATTTCACAAAAATATCCGGTGACATTAGTCAATTCCGTCAATCCTTTTCGCATTGAAGGGCAGAAGACGGCTGCGTTTGAGATCTGTGACCAGTTGGGTGGGGCGGCGCCTGATTTTCATTCCATCCCGGTGGGAAATGCCGGCAATATTACGGCTTACTGGAAGGGTTATCGGGAATATTTTGAACATCAGAAAATTCGGTCCAAGCCGGTAATGTTGGGTTTTCAGGCGCAAGGCGCGGCGCCGATTGTTAACAATCGGATGGTGGCTAATCCCAAGACGATAGCCACTGCCATCAAAATTGGCAATCCGGCCAGTTGGCAGACGGCAACTGCAGCTCGCCAAGAGTCTGGGGGCCTGATTGATAAAGTCAGCGACAACGAAATTATATCGGCGTATAAACTTCTCGCTCAAAAAGAAGGTGTTTTTGTAGAGCCTGCCAGCGCAGCGAGCGTCGCTGGAGTTTTGAAGCTTTCTAAAAATGGCTATTTTAAAAAAACAGGAAAAAAGAATTCAAAAAAGAAAATAATTGTTTGTGTATTGACGGGGCACGGCTTAAAAGATCCCGACTGCGCGCTTTTGTCTGTTAAAAAGCCCAAGGCAGTACCAGCCAAACTTGAGAATATCTTAAAAGTGATGGGGCTCTAAATGAAATTTTTTATTTTTGTTTGTGCGGGATTAACCGATGAGCCTGTCGAGGACTTGGGAGGTCGCACGCCTTTGGAAGTCGCCAAGACCCCTGTGATGGACGAGCTGGCTAAGAAAGGCCGGGTGGAATCGGTGTCTTTTGTTCCGTCAAACTTGGAGCCCCTGGCAGAGGTGGCCGTGCTCTCTCTTTTGGGATACGATCCCCAGCAATTTTATACCGGTCTAGCGCCGTTGGAAGCTCCGGCTTTTGGTATCCGGCAGGATGACCGTGAAGTGATATTTCGTGCAGACCTCACCACAGCTTCGGATGGCGTGATGGTGGACAGGACTTCTGGCGGTATCTCAGATCGCGAAGCAGATATCCTAATTACTGGTTTAAGCACTGCTTTTGCCGACCAGTCTTTTCGTTTTTGCCGCGGCCGTGGGTACAAAAACTATTTATTGGTCAGAGATGAAAAGTTGCTCGAAGACTTGGATGAGCTTGACTGTGTTTCGCCGTCTTTTTTTCTGGGGCAAAAAATTTCAAAATTTTTGCCCAAGGGCAGGGGAAATGGGAGTGTCGTCGAGCTCATGAAAAAAGCGGATACTTATTTAGAAAATCAAGAAATTAACCGCGTGCGTATTGATTTGGGTGAAAATCCAGCCAATGGATTATGGTTGTGGGGGCAGGGGAAAAAGCCTCGGCTTCAGTCTTTTGAAAAACAGCACGGTTTGAGCGGCGCCTTTTTTGCGGACGCGGATTTTATAAAAGGTCTCGCCGAGCACATTGGACTCCTTCGCGTGAAAGATCCGACGAAGCTGCCCACGCAGTCAGAGGTGGTTTTTTTCTATTATGGATCGCTGGAAGCAGCCGCCGCCAGCGGATTAAAACAAAAGATTAAAAAAATTGAGGACTTTGACGTGTTTGTTGGCACAGTTTTAAAAAGTCACAGCCACGAGCCGTCGTTACGTGTGTGCGTCTGCGGGGACGTGTCAGAATCTTTATCGCGCAAAACGGCTACCCGGAATCCTACAATTGCCTTGATCGCGGGCGAAGGGATTGCGGCAGACAAAAATTTATCTTTTGATGAAAAAACTTGCGGGCTGAGTTCGTTGGCAGATAGAAGCGATGGTTTCTTGTCGTCATTTTTAAAAAGTTAAACCTTAGATACAAGAGAAAAACATGAGTCTAATTGTACAAAAATTTGGCGGATCGAGCGTTGCCAACCCCGAACGAATCAAGCGCGTGGCCCAGCGAGTTGCCAGCTACCAAAAAGCGGGACACTCACTGGTTGTTGTCGTGAGCGCGTTGGGGGACACCACAGACGATCTTTTAGAGTTGGCGGATAAAATTTCCAAAAACCCGTCGAGCCGCGAACTGGACATGCTGCTCTCGACCGGCGAGCAAATTTCTGTGGCGCTTTTAGCGATGGCTTTGCAGGAGTTGGGGGTGGATGCTATTTCTTTTACGGGGTATCAGGTGGGTATTCGTACGGATTCCACGCATACCAAAGCGCGGATTATTGATATCTCGTCCGATCGAATTATTCGGGAGCTTAAAAACAAGAAAACAATCATCGTGGCAGGATTCCAAGGGACCAACAAGAATCAAGACATCACCACGCTGGGTCGAGGCGGAAGCGACTTAACCGCGGTGGCGTTGGCCAAGGCGCTGAAGGCGGACACCTGCGAAATCTATACCGATGTCGACGGGATTTATACGACGGACCCGCGCCTGGTCCATGACGCGCAAAAAATTGAACGAATCAGTTATGAGGAAATGCTGGAGCTGGCATCTTCTGGGGCGCAGGTGATGCAGTCGCGCTCGATTGAGGTGGCGGGTAAGTATAATATTCCTCTGCATGTACGAAGCAGTTTTTCCACCAACGAAGGAACCTGGATTGTGAAGGAGGATAAATCAATGGAAGATGTTTTGATTCGCGGTGTTTCTGTCAGTAAGAATGAGGCTAAGATTACTGTCAGCGGTGTGCCTAATAAGCCCGGTATTGCCGGTAAGATTTTTAGGACGCTTTCTGATGCGGGGATCAATGTGGATGTGATTATTCAGAATATCGGCAAGGCCGTTTCGACCGATATTTCGTTTACGGTCCCGCGCAACGAAGCGGATACAGCAGTGACTCTTTTGAAAAAAGTTGCCGATGAAAGCGGAATCAAGGAAGTGACCAAGGATCCGCACATCGCCAAAGTTTCCGTGGTGGGTATCGGTATGCGCAGTCATGCGGGTGTCGCGGCCAAAATGTTTGAGATCTTGGGAAAAAATAGAATCAACATCGAGATGATTTCCACCAGCGAAATTAAGATCTCGTGCGTGGTAAAGCTTGCTAGTGCCGATAAGGCGGTTAAGCTTTTACATCAAGAATTTGAGCTCAATAAAAAGAAAAAATGAAAAGCAGCGCTAAAAAAATACAGATTTACGACACCACTCTCCGTGATGGGTCACAGGGGGAGGATATTTCTTTTTCTGTTCAGGATAAGCTTTTGATTGCCCGGCGCCTGGATGAGGCGGGCTTTGATTACATTGAGGGTGGTTGGCCCGGCGCCAATCCCAAAGATGTTCAATTTTTCAAAGACGTCAAAAAAATTAAATTTCAGCACGCCAAGCTCGTGGCCTTTGGTTCCACCATGCGTGCCGGCGGAAAAGCTTCTGAGGATCCAATTTTGAAGGGATTGCTAGCGGCAGAAACCCAAGTCATCACCATTTTTGGAAAAAGCTGGGACCTGCATGTCCGAGAGGTCTTTAAAGTGCCTCTTGAGGAAAATCTGCGCATGATATTTGAATCGGTGAAATATCTAAAGTCCAAAGGCAAAGAAGTGGTGTATGATGCGGAACATTTTTTTGATGGCTATCGAGCGAACCCGGAATATGCGCTCAAAGCGATCATGGCAGCCCGCGACGCCGGCGCCTCTGTTTTAGTCTTGTGCGAAACCAATGGCGGAAACATGCCGTCGGTTGTTGCTAAGATCGTGGCCGAGGTGAAGGCGAAACTCAAGCACCCGCTGGGAATTCATCCCCACAATGATACGGCAATGGGCGTTGCCAATGCTATCGCGGCCGTGGAAGCCGGCGCGATTCATGTCCAGGGCACTGTGAACGGGATTGGAGAGCGATGCGGTAACTGTGATTTGATCCCCGTCATTGCCAACCTCGAGCTTAAATTTGGTTTTAATTGTTTGTCCCCGGGAAAGCTTCGTGAATTAACCGCTGTGTCGCGCTTTGTCAGTGAAGTTTGTAATATGGTGCCCGCTAAAAGCCAGCCCTACGTTGGGCAAAGTGCCTTTGCCCACAAAGGAGGCGTGCATATCGACGCGGTGAAAAAAAATCCTATCACGTACGAGCACGTCGATCCCGCGAGTGTTGGAAACGCGCGTAAGCACCTGGTTTCCGAAATGGGCGGACGCACTAACATCATTTTAAAAGCGCAGGAATGGGGCATCGACCTTAAAAAAGAGGCGCCGGAAACAAAGGCTATTCTTCGCAGCGTGCAGGTTCTTGAAAATGAAGGCTATCAATTTGAAGGCGCTGATGCCAGCGTCGAGCTTTTGATGAGAAAAATTATTGGTCGTCAAAAAAAATTCTTCAAAGCATCTGCTGAAATTAAAAATGAACGTATCGGTGAAAAAAATCCTGATGTGATGGCTATTGTGAAAGTTTCTGTTAAAGGAGCTAAGTCTAAAACAATCCGCAAAACCGGCGACGGTCCTGTGGATGCGCTGGCCAAGGCGCTTAAGATGGCTCTTACCGATTCGTATCCAGAAATAGCCGAGGTGGAGTTGGACGATTACAAGGTGCGTATTGTTAATTCCAAAGCGGGTACAGCTGCCAAAGTTCGTGTGATCATCGAATTTCATGACAAAGAGCGCGTGTGGTCCACCATCGGCGTTTCCACCAATATCATTGAGGCGAGTTGGAAAGCGCTCATCGATGCGATGGAGTACAAGCTATTAAGGAGCGCCCTGTGACAGACAAGCCCAAAGAGCAGCCTGAAAAAATTAGCGACAATCCCAATGAGCTTCCCAAGACTTACGAGGCTAAGCTTGTAGAAAAAAAATGGTACGAAGAGTGGCGCAAGCGTGGCTATTTTAAAGCTTCGGTCAAAAAAGGTAAAAAACCGTACACGATTGTGATTCCGCCGCCCAATGTGACCGGTATTTTGCATATGGGGCACGCGCTCAACAACACACTCCAAGATATTCTTATTCGTTATAAGCGGATGAGTGGCTTTGAGACATTGTGGATGCCCGGCACTGACCACGCTGGCATTGCAACGCAAAACGTCGTTGAAAAGTCATTGCGCGAGGAAGGAACTAACCGGCATCAATTGGGTCGTGAAAAATTTTTGGAGCGCGTCTGGAAGTGGCGTGAAAAACACGGCAACACCATCATCAAACAGCTCCAGCGCCTGGGCGCCTCCTGCGACTGGGAGCGGACACGATTTACAATGGACGAAGGGCTCTCAAAGGCGGTCCGCGAAGTTTTTGTCCGACTCTATGAAAAAGGTCTGATCTATCGCGGCGAATACATCATTAATTGGTGCCCACGCTGTCAGACAGCGCTATCCGATGAAGAAGCTCAACACAAAGAGCTTAATGGGCATCTTTATTATATTAAATATCAGATCGAGAACACCGATCAGCACGTCACTATCGCTACCACGCGTCCTGAAACGCTCCTTGGTGACACGGCTATTGGTTTTAATCCTAAGGATGAGCGCTATCAGCATTTGATTGGTAAGACCGCGATTCTTCCGCTTTTAAATCGCCGGCTTCGGATTATTCAAGATGAGGACATTGACCCCAAATTTGGCACGGGGGCTTTAAAAATTACACCCGCCCACGATCCGGTTGATTTTCTTTTGGCTAAAAAGCATAGTCTTGAAATTTTAAATATTATGAATCCCGACGCGACGCTCAATGATGCCGCGGGTATCTATAAAGGACTGGATCGTTTTGAGGCGCGTCGCAAAATAATTGCCGAACTTGAAGACCGCCGCCTTCTTCTTGAAACCAAAGAACACATGCATGCAGTGGGTCATTGTTATCGTTGTCAGACCGTGGTCGAGCCCTACCTTTCGAAGCAGTGGTTTGTTCGTATGAAACCGTTGGCGAAGCCAGCGATTGCCGCAGTTACCGAAGGGCGTACGGAATTTAGGCCGGCCCGCTGGTCCAAGGTATATCTTGAGTGGATGAATAATATTAAGGATTGGTGCATCTCTCGTCAGATTTGGTGGGGTCATCAGATCCCTGTTTGGTACTGCCAGCCCTGCCGCGCGGCCGGGGTCGTGACCTCCAATAAAGAGAAAAAAGTTTATTCGGAGCCGGGGATGATTGTCTCCCGCGAAACTCCCAAAGAGTGCCCCGTCTGCAAAAAAAATGATTTACTGCAGGATCCTGATGTTTTGGATACGTGGTTTTCTTCGTGGCTGTGGCCTTTTTCAACGCTCGGTTGGCCTGAAAAAAATAAAGATCTTGAGTTTTTTTACCCCACAGCCTGCCTAGTCACCGGCTATGAGATTATTTTCTTTTGGGTGGCGCGCATGATGATGTCGGGAATTGAATTTATGGGAAAAGAGCCGTTTAAGCAGGTTTATATTCACGGCATTGTGCGTGATGAGCATGGCGCTAAAATGTCTAAATCGCTGGGAAACGTGGTGGACCCAATTGGAATTATTGACGAATATGGAGCCGATGCGCTACGTTTTGCCATTATTTCAATCACTTCTGAGGGGCAGGATGTTTATGCCTCCAAGGAAAAATTTGAAGTGGGTCGTAATTTTGCCAACAAAATTTGGAACGCAGCAAGATTCCTTTTGATGAACCGCACCAATGACAAGAAATCAAAGGCACCCAAAATAGACGATATTAGTGATATCGACCGTTGGATTCTAAGCCGTTTAAATCACACCATCCAGAGCGTCACGGATAGCCTTGAGAAAAGCCGTTTTAATGAGGCGGTTTCCACGCTTTATGATTTTTTCTGGCATCAATTTTGCGACTGGTATGTCGAGTTGGCAAAACCAAGTATAAAAACCAAAGAGACGCAGTGGGTTCTTGAGACCGTGCTTGAAAATACACTTAAGCTTTTACACCCTTTCATGCCCTTTATCACCGAAGAAATCTGGCAAAAAATGCCACACGTTGGTGACTCCATCATGATTTCGGCTTGGCCCAAGTGTAATAAAAAACTTCTGAATCCAAAAATCGAGGAAGAGGTCGGGCTGATCATCAGCGAAATCCAGGCCATCCGCAACATTCGTTCTGCCTGGCAGATCAATCCCAAGGATTTGGTGAGTGTTGCCATCAAGATTTCTCGTGACAAGGAAATGAAAATTTTAAAAGACTATTCGAGTCATATTGTGCAGATGGCGAAAATATCCTCGCTCACCATCGGTAAGCAGGTGACCCGGCCCAAAGAATCCGCGGTTGCCAATGTCGGGCGAGTTGAGACATATGTCGTGCTTTCTGGCCTTGTGGATATCGCGATGGAGCGTCAGCGTATTGAATTGGCGCTGGCCGATGTGGAAAAGATGATGAAAGCTCTCGCTGGACGCTTATCCAATCAGGATTTTGTATCAAAGGCGCCAAAAGATATCGTTGACAAAGAGCGTAAAAAAGGCGAAGAGCTTGAAAATCGTAAAAAAAGACTAGAAGAAAACCTAAAAACGCTCGGCGAATAGCCGGAGGTTGTAATGCTTCGCACGAATGTGATCGATCTCATTGTAAAATTGGCGCTTCGTGAGGACGTTGGTTCCCGAGATGTCACCACTTCTGCTGTTATCCCCAAAAACACCCCCATCAAAGCCGAGATCGAGGCAAAAGCCGCCGGTATTCTTTGCGGCATTGAAATCGCCGAGCTAGTTTTTCGCTACGTCGATGAAAATCTGCGTTTTCTACCCGTCTTAAAAGACGGGGCTGCAATGGAACCCGGCCAAGAGATCGCCTACATCGAGGGGAATGCGGCTTCGATTCTGATCGCCGAGAGGACCGCGCTGAATTTTTTGACCCATCTTTCCGGTATTGCCACGTTTACCCGGCGCTTTGTCGACCGAGTCAAAGGAACGCGTGCCCAAATCCTAGACACCCGAAAAACTACGCCGAATTTGCGAGTCCTGGAAAAGTATGCCGTCAAAACAGGCGGGGGAACCAACCACCGCGCGGGGCTTTATGACCAGATTCTTATCAAAGACAACCACCTGAATATTCTCCGTAATGAAAAAATTGTCGACATCATCGCTCGGGCCAAAGCCAGCGCCCTAAAAAACATGCCCGTGGGCATCGAGGTCAAAAATCTAAAAGAATTAGCCGAAGCCTTAAAAGGCAAACCCAGCTATATCCTCTTGGACAACATGCCCCCCGAAATGATTAAGCAATGCATCAGGGCCCGCACCGAAGCCTCCAGCAAGATTCCCTTCGAGGTCTCCGGCGGCGTCAATTTTGAAAATGTCCGCAGCTACGCCGACCTTGGAGTGGAGCGCATCTCCATCGGTGCGTTGACTCATGCGGCTCCGGCGCTGGATATTTCGTTGGATATTGTGGGGTAGGCGTTCATAGGTGCTGCGCCGGGGCCTGTCCGGTAAATCCTTTCGGGCCGGCGTTTAATTTGCCCCGCCGTGGCAAATTAAACTCGGAGATGAGGGCTCGCTCGTCCCCATCTATTACGATGGGGACACCGTGGCCGCTCGCCTCATCTACGCGTCCCAAAAAGATTTAACGGCCACCCGGCGCACACTGGACTTTTATTATTTAAAAATGTAATACTTGAGGTATATATTTTGAGGGTATCCGTGAAGACATCTATAAGTATCGTGGATGCCCTAAGAGCTGTTCGTTATCAGTCCAAATCCTCCAAACAATCGTCCTGAAATTTAAAAATTCTAAAGTTAACAAAAAAACCTCGTTTTATCACCCTGTTTAGAAACAACATTTAATTTGTATTTATTGAAGTCTGCGGGCATACTTTGGTTAATAAATAGTTAGATCAAGGGGTGCGTTTTATGGTTTCCTGTAGGGTGAAATTGTATGTCTAAAAAGAAGCGCTTAAGTCTAAGACTTATTGCGGCTATTCTTATCGGGACGTTTGCGTATTCTCAAGCCGCGCAGGCGGCTCCTGGCGTGGCATCGCCACCAGTGATATCGTCGGCACTTGCACGTGATCCTTCAATTTTTCAAGTGCCCGCCGCATCTTCTCGTCTGCGTGAAATCCATCGCGGTTCCAACGGTCTTTTCATGATCCACATTCAGGATGCGCATTCGAATCTGAGTGGTCAGCAAAATTTGGCCGCCACGCTTGATTCGATCATGGAAAACTATCACGTGTCGCTGGTCCTAGTCGAGGGCGGTTCGCGTGACGATTCGCTCACGGTGATCAAGCAAGTCGCCTCAGCGGCCACGTGGAAGCGCGTCGCTAAGAGTTTTTTATTTGAAGGAAAGATATCCGGCGAAGAATATCTCAATCTGATCTCCGACCGCCCGATGAAAATCATGGGCATCGAGGACCGCGCACTTTACTTGGATAGCGTGAGGGCATACGCCGATCTCGCCGCGCGACGCGAGGACATACTGGGGTATTTGAAACTTATCACAGCCGCGCTCGAGAAAGTGAAAAAGCGCCTCTACCCCGAAGAACTGCTTACCTATGAAAAAGAACGCAAGACCCGCCGCGACCGCGAGGCTGACGACACAGGGCACCGTGAGGTGTTGAAGCTAGCCGCGCGGGCCGGACTTGATCTCGGGCGCTATCCTGTCCTTTCGGCACTCGCTCGCATTGAAGCTCGCGAGAAGGAAATTAGTTTTGAGGCAGCTTCGCTTGAGCAAGCTGCGCTCGTCGAAGCGGTGGCCGCGAGGGGCGGCACGGCGGATCTGGATGAGTATCTGCAACAATCCGCTGCCGCGAAAGGGCAGAAGATTTCCCAGTACACGCATTTTCGAAGTCTGTTCGAGGCGGCCGAGCGGTCCCATGTGAGCATTCAAGCCTATCCCGAGCTTGCCAAATACGGCGCCTACCTCGAGGAGTTTTCGGCGATTGATCTCGACCGCATCGTCGATGAATTGACGCGCGCGGAAGACGACGCGTATGCGGTCCTCCTCACTCAAGACGATCAGCGCCTGGCGCGCGGGATCGACCGCTACCTCGGACTCCTCGAGACCGCGTATAAAATCCAGATGAGCACGCGCGAATTCGCATTTTTCAAATTGAACGAAACGGATTTCGGAACGACGCGCCACCTGGCGTTTATCAACCGCAAACTCGCCGAAAACGGCTATGCCGGGGAAATGATCCCGTACCGCGATATTTTGGAAAAAGGCAAGGAAGCGCTTGGGACATTTTACGATTCCGTGGAACAGCGCGATTTCGCCTTCATGCGCAACGCCGAGCGGATCATGAAAGAGGAAAAGCAGGATACCGCCGTGCTTATTTCCGGCGGCTACCACACGCCGCACCTGAAACATCTCCTGCGCGAAAAAGGATATTCGTACGCCGTGGTCACGCCGGTGGTGACGTCCGCGACGAATCAGGCCAAATACGAGCGGCTTCTTCTTGCGCCGCTGAATGGTGAAGCTCCCCAATCGAAGACGACGCGTGAATCTCGCGACGACAGCATCAGAGTGGTGGCCGCCGCCGAGAGTGACCGCTTTTATAATCTGCTTAGCCAGGCGGTGGTGTCTCCCGAGGCCGAAGAATTGGCTGCTCGCATCGCGCTGGAGTATAAGTTGGGCCAAACTTCAACCGGCGATGCCAAAGAGGTTCTCTTATCCACGGCAGCTGTCGCTACCCCTAAGAAATCTGCCGCAGTGATTCCGCCCGTCACCGTTGCGGCACGGCTGAGCGCTTCTGATAAGTCGCAAGCCCTCAAAGAACTCCGCCGCAAATTGAAACAAACCGAATCGGATATCAAGGGGTATCTTAAATTTTCTAAAACCTTCCTCCTGGAATCTCCCATAAGCCAGGCAAATAAAGACCTTGATGATACCCCGGAAGGTATTTTTGATAAATCTCCTTATTCAGATGATATTGCAAGAATCATTCATATCGCTAATATTCTG
>CAMDWQ010000003.1 GCA_945877765.1 Candidatus Omnitrophota bacterium
CCATCAAAAAATTGAAGCAGTACTCAACAATGTCCCATTCAAAGATGGGATGATGGTGAAAAAAGAAGTAGAGTTGGTGCAGGTCTAAAAAGATGCCGGAAGGATACGCAGTGCCAGGAACTCAGACCACAACATTTGACAGTATCTCCACCCTACCTGCGACCACCATGAAAAGCTCATCCGTTTCATGGTGATAATTTTTCCACACCCGCCCCGGAGGATCGTTCCAGACATCAAAACTAAATCCCCGAGAAGCCCAGTCTTTTTTTATTTTGTCTAAGTCCATGGATATCATCTTACACTATTTATCATTTCTTTTTGTTTCCCCGATATAGATACAATCCATGCCCATCAAACATCGCGCGAGCCGTAGTTCCTCAAGATAGGACAAAGCATCGTTGACGACAAAATTAGCGTAAGAGGATTTTACCAAATTACCTCATTGTATGAAACCAGGCATCAATTGCGGGTGTTTGTCGCAGGGAGAGTCCCGCGGTTGCCTATAGTCCGCAATCCCGTAATCCGCCCAAACGACCGAGACAAATACCCGCAAGCGATGCCAACACCTACACACCAAGACCCTCAGATCCTTCGCTTCGCTCAGGATGACGTGTAAAAAAAGAAGCCGTTCAACTTTGTAAGTTGAACGGCTAATTTGAATGCTGGCAACGACCTACTCTCCCAGAGAGTTGCCCCTCAAGTACCATCGGCGCTGAAGAGCTTAACTTCCGTATTCGGAATGGGAACGGGTGGGACCTCTTCGCTATTATCACCAGCAAGATTGGTGAGCGCTTTCTGCGAACCAAATCCTTAGCAAGTCCGCAAAGCGGACGCGTCGAAGGAATTGATTGCACGCTCAAATTTTTAAAAGAGCAAAGTTGAATTTGACAACTTCACAGGGTAAGAGAATCCTACAATATGCAAAAAATGTAGGTCAAGCCTCACGACTTATTAGTACCGGTAAGCTCAAGCCTTACGGCTTTTACACATCCGGCCTATCAACCAAGTGATCTACTTGGAGTCTTTAGGGGGCACTAGTCCCCAGGGAAATCTTATCTTAGGGGGGGCTTGGTTCTTAGATGCTTTCAGAACTTATCCTTTCCCGACATAGCTACCCAGCTTGCACACCTGGCGGCATGGCTGGAACACCAGAGGTCAGTAATTCTCGGTCCTCTCGTACTAGAGAATTCTCCCTTCAAATTTCCTACGCCCACAGCAGATAGAGACCGAACTGTCTCACGACGTTCTGAACCCAGCTCACGTACCATTTTAACCGGCGAACAGACGGACCCTTGGGACCTTCTCCAGCCCCAGGATATGATGAGCCGACATCGAGGTGCCAAACCGCGTCGTCGATATGAACTCTTGGACGCGATCAGCCTGTTATCCCCGGAGTACCTATTATCCGTTGAGCGACGCCTCTACCACAAGAAAGCGCCGGATCATTAAAGCCTACTTTCGTACCTGCTCGACTTGTATGTCTCGCAGTCAAGCTCCTTTATGCTTTTACACTCAGCGTGCGATTGCCAACCGCACTGAAGGAACCTTTGCACTCCTCCGTTACTCTTTAGGAGGAAACCGCCCCAGTCAAACTGCCCGTCTGGCACAGTCCCCCAGCCGGTTAACGGCATGGGGTTAGATCCCTAGTATATTAAGGCTGGTATTTCACTGACGACTCCACCTGACCTAGCGGCCAAGCTTCAAAGTCTCCCAGCTATGCTACACATAACGGACCAAAGATCGATACCAGAGTACAGTAAAGGTTCCGGGGTCTTTTCGTCTAGCTGTGGGAAGACGGCATCTTCACCGCCGCTACAATTTCGCCGAGCCTGTTCTTGAGACAGCGGCACCATCGTTACACCATTCGTGCAGGTCGGAACTTACCCGACAAGGAATTTCGCTACCTTAGGACCGTTATAGTTACGGCCGCCGTTTACTGGGGCTTCGGTTCAGAGCTTCACCCTTACGGGATAACCCCTCGCTTTAACCTTCCAGTACCGGGCAGGTGTCACTCCCTATACGTCGTCTTATGATGCGACTTGGCAGAGAGATGAGTTTTTGCTAAACAGTCGCGGTGCCCATTTCACTGCGACCCTACGATGCTTTTAACACAAAGTAGGGTACCCCTTCTTCCGAAGTTACGGGGCTAGATTGCAGAGTTCCTTAAGAACAGTTCTCTCGAGCGTCTTAGGACATTTATCCTTGTCTACCTGTGTCGGCTTGCGGTACGGTTACCTGTTCCACTCACTAAATGAGATTTTCTTGGCAGTCAGGATGCAGCAACTTCGTCGCGGCCGTAGCCTTGACTCGACATCGCCTTTTGCCGGTCTCTTGCGAAACCGGGTACGGGCTTAAACGGGCACATCCAACAGCCCGATTGCTTTTCCCCCTGCGTCCCTCACTAGTTGTGAACGCAAAACAGGTAGTATCCGAATATTAACGGATTGTCCATCATCTACGTCTTTCGACCTCGACTTAGGACCGACTAACCCTGGGCGGATTAACCTTCCCCAGGAAACCTTAGACTTTCGACGAACACGTTTTCCACGTGTTTTTTCGCTACTCATTCCGGCATAATCACTTCCACTTCGTCCAGCACTCCTTACGGTATGCCTTCAACCTGGTGTGGAACGCTCCTCTACCACTTAATAACTTGCGTTATGTAAATCCGCAGATTCGGTTATATGCTTGAGCCCCGATCATTGTCGGCGCGAAATCACAATCGACCAGTGAGCTGTTACGCACTCTTTAAATGATGGCTGCCTCTAAGCCAACATCCTGGTTGTTAACGCGATCTCACATCCTTTACCACTTAGCATATATTAGGGACCTTATCTGGCGGTCTGGGCTTTTTCCCTTTTGAGCACCAAGCTTAGCCCTGGTGTTCTGAGTCCCGGAGTAAATTTATCGGTATTCGGAGTTTCATAGGGTTCGGTAGTCTGGTGGGACCCCTAGCCCTTTGAGTACTCTACCCCCGATAAACAATTATCCGAGCCTATCCCTAAAGATATTTCGAGGAGAACCAGCTATTACTGAGTTTGATTAGCCTTTCACTCCGACCCACAGCTCATCACAGAACTTTTCAACGTTCACGCGTTCGGGCCTCCACCTGATTTTACTCAGGCTTCACCCTGGCCATGGGTAGATCACTCAGCTTCGGGTCCAATCCATGATACTTATTCGCCCTAATTAGGACTCGCTTTCGCTTCGACTTCAGCCACAACGGCCTTAATCTTGCATCAGAGATTGACTCGCCGGATCATTATGCAAAAGGCACGCAGTCACCCATTCCCCTTGCGGGGCATAGGGCTCCTACAGCTTGCAAGTTTGCGGTTTCAGGTCCTATTTCACTCCCATTCCTGGGTACTTTTCAACTTTCCTTCACAGTACTTGTGCACTATCGGTTGCTAGCTAGTATTTAGCCTTAGCCAGTGGACTGGCTGAATTCCATCCTGGTTTCTCGTGTCAGGATGTACTTGGGAACACTACTTTCAGATGTCTACATTTCATCTACAGGACTTTCACCTTGTATCGTCGCACTTTCCAGAGCGTTCGATTATATAGACATTTTGTAACTGAACGGCCTCACTACAATGAGACCACGTAATGCCCCGCAACACCGACTCAACAACGCTTGTAGGCTTGCATTGAATCGGTTTGGGCTCTTCCCTTTTCGCTCGCCGCTACTGGGGGAATTTCTTCGGTTTCTTTTCCTCCGGGTACTGAGATGTTTCACTTCCCCGGGTATCGCTCCAACCACCTATGAATTCAGTGGAGGGTCCTATCGTATAAACGATAGGGGGTTGCCCCATTCGGACACCTTCGGATCAAAGCCTGTTTGCGACTCCCCGAAGCATATCGCTGCTTACCGCGTCCTTCATCGCCTGCTAACACCTAGTCATCCACCACAAACCCTACGTAGCTTGACCTTATGTTCTTTTTCTTATCTCGGCTCGTTCTGATTTATCTAATAATAAATTATTGGATAAACCATAATTGAGCGGTTTATTGAAGATTCGTCTTACCCTATGAAGTTGTCAAAGATCAATTCCGTCACAAAAACCGACGGAAAAAAATTTTATTGGATTGGGCTTACTCAGTGCCCTGCTACAAAGCAATGGACCTGAGCGGTCTCGAACCGCTGACCTCCTGCTTGCAAAGCAGGCGCTCTACCAGCTGAGCTACAGGCCCTAAACTGGGCCGATAACTGAAATTGGTGGGCCAAAGAGGAATTGCACCTCTGACCCCAGCGTTATCAGCACTGTGCTCTGCTAACTGAGCTATTGGCCCTTGCAACCTTAAAGCCTCGCCCTCAATCCAGATTCATCCATTTAAAATGGAAGAATTGCCCATCAAAAAAATTAATGATGATGGGCGAAAATTTAGAGAATAACTAGTATCAAAAGTGCGTCAAAGTATTTAGGGTCGTCAATATTGAGATGTCAGCTCGAAGCTGTCCACTCTCAATTCTCCTTAGAAAGGAGGTGATCCAACCGCACCTTCCGGTACGGTTACCTTGTTACGACTTAGCCCTCCTCACTGGTCTTACCTTAAGCGACTTCCTCCCTTGCGGGTTAGATCGTCGATTTCGGGTACTCCCAACTCAGGTGGCTTGACGGGCGGTGTGTACAAGACCCGGGAACGTATTCACGGTAGCGATGCTGATCTACCGTTACTAGCGATTCCGACTTCACGGGGGCGAGTTGCAGCCCCCGATCTGAACTGAGGCCGTCTTTTTGGGATTTGCTTGCTCTTGCGAGTTTGCAGCCCTTTGTAACGGCCATTGTAGCACGTGTGTAGCCCCAGGCATAAGGGCCATACTGACTTGACGTCGTCTCCTCCTTCCTCCAGTTTATCACCGGCAGTCTCTCTAGAGTGCCCAGCTTTACCTGATGGCAACTAAAGACAAAGGTTGCGCTCGTTGCGGGACTTAACCCAACACTTCACAGCACGAGCTGACGACAGCCATGCAGCACCTGTGGAAAAGCTCCTTGCGGAGAAACGCACTTTCATGCGTAGTCTTAACCATGTCAAGCCTGGGTAAGGTTCTTCGCGTAGCCTCGAATTAAACCACATGCTCCACCGCTTGTGCGGGTCCCCGTCAATTTCTTTGAGTTTCAGTCTTGCGACCGTACTCCCCAGGTGGTAGATTTAATGTGTTAACGTCGGCGCCGGAGGGATCGACACCCCCGATACCTAATCTACATCGTTTACGGCAAGGACTACCAGGGTATCTAATCCTGTTTGCTCCCCTTGCTTTCGCAGCTCAGCGTCAGTAATCGGCCAGTTAGGCGCCTTCGCCACTGGTGTTCCTCTCGATATCTACAGATTTCACCCTTACACCGAGAATTCCCCTAACCTCTCCGATACTCAAGTCATGTAGTTTCCAACGCAGTTCCAGAGTTGAGCTCTGGGATTTCACGCCGGACTTACAAAACAGCCTACCTGCCCTTTACACCCAATGAATCCGAACAACGCTTGCCACCTCTGTCTTACCGCGGCTGCTGGCACAGAGTTAGCCGTGGCTTCCTTTAGGGGTGATGTCAGTTTACCATCTCTTAAACGGTAAAGTTTCTTCCCCCTTGACAGGAGTTTACAACCCGAAGGCCTTCATCCTCCACGCGGCGTCGCATAGTCACCCTTTCGGGCATTGCTAAAGATCCTCGACTGCAGCCTCCCGTAGGAGTCTGGGCAGTGTCTCAGTCCCAATGTTGCTGATCGTCCTCTCAGACCAGCTACCCGTCAAAAGCCTTGGTGAGCCATTACCTCACCAACTAGCTGATAGGCCGCGCGCCCCTCCTTTAGTGCAAGCTCTTGCGAGCTAGCTTTGATTACTCAATGATGCCACCAAGTAATGTCATCGGGTATTAGCATCTCTTTCGAGATGTTATCCCCGTCTTAAGGGCAGGTTACGCACGTGTTACTAACCCTTCTGCCACTATCTCTTGCGAGATCGTTCGACTTGCATGCCTGAACCACGCCGCCAGCGTTCGTTCTGAGCCAGAATCAAACTCTCCAATTATATTTATAATTGTCTCTAAAGCCCGAAGGCCTCAGAAATTGTTTGAGCTGACCTAAATACTGGATTCCACGTATGCTCAAAAAAAAATACGGAAATTCCGCACTTTTGATACTAGCTATTCAATTTTGAAAGAGCAATCCGTCTTTAGTTCTGACGGGCGTTTGTCGAAACAAACGAATTTTTTAAAACAAAAAAGACTCACATGATGCTGTCTTTCACATCACTGGTGGTCGACTACTATAGTGTTTTTTATATCAATCTGTCAATATTCTTTTTTGGGGGATCCGCCCAAGGCTTAAAGAATGTCAAATGCAGAATGTTGAGAATATACATCCAATTATAAATACTGTCAATCTATTTTATATTACTTTTTACTAGCTCGTTGGGCGCTCAAATTTTTCCCAGGATCTTCTCCCGGTAAACTATAACTTTATTTTTTCCGCTATGCTTGGCTTCATAAAGCGCTTTATCTGCCCGTTCCACCAAACTCTGAATGTCCATTTCTCCGGCTCGGGCTTGCGTCACGCCGATACTGATTGTTGTAGAAAAATCACCCTTCTCGTGATGGAACATTTTTTGACTTAAAGCAAGTCTGATTTTTTCCGCAATTTTCTCCGCATCTAATTCGCTGGCGCCTGGAAGCATGACAATAAATTCTTCTCCGCCATAACGCGCTGCCACATCCAACGCACGGCAAGTGGTTTTGATTACATTGGCTAGCTCTCGAAGCACCTGGTCCCCAGTCTGATGCCCGTACGTATCGTTGGTTCGCTTAAAATCATCAGCGTCGCTCATCAAAATACTCATCACCCTCTGATTGCTGCGAATCGCAAGCGTTGTAAGTTCTGCCTTTAAGAGCAGCTTAAACTGTCCGATGTTATATAGGCCTGTCAACGAATCCCGTGTGGCCATCTTCAGAAGCCTTGCACGTTCAATGGCCACTGAGAGCTGATTATAGAGTGTTAATCCAAAATAAATGGCGGTTACAAGAACAGTCGGATAAATCAGCGTAACCCACCATCCAAGGAAAATAAACGCAAGCGCTGCTAAAAACCAGTATCCGAGGAGCAAAAGCATCGTCAGCAATGCGTTGCGAAAATAGATTGGCGAACTGGCGATAAAAAAGAGACTGATCGCAATGATCAGAAAAATGATGCGATCTTGAAGCGGTGAAGATTGGTGGATGAATTTTTTTTCTAGCATGCTGTTTAAGATGGTTAGGTTTACACCAACCGCAGGATAGAGCGGTTGTAGCGGCATGGGGCGAATATCAAAAAGCCCTGATGCTGTTGTCCCGATAAAGCAAAACTTCCCCCTAAGAGAATCTAGCGGAATGATTGGTTTTTTTCCTGCCTGGACAAGTGCGTAGGATCGAATCACATCAATGTAGGAATAGTGCTTATAAGTTTCGTGCCAGCGTCCTGCCCAATTGAGAATCATATTGCCTTTTGGGTCCATTGGCACCGTCAAAGCGCCTCCCTTTATCGGGAGAATCATAGAATCTTTTTTATACAGAATTTCCGAAGCTTTTAATTCATAATAGTCCATCACTGCGGCAAATGAAAGCTGAGGAACCTTTTGTCCGTTTACCTGCATAAAAAGTGGAATGCGTCGCATAACCCCATCTTCGTCAGGGTAGAGATTAATATGTCCATTTCCCTTGGCATTATTGCGGAATTCAGGCAGGGACTCGAGCAGCTCAACTCTACCCTGAGAAGGCCGGTCCTCCACCACCTGCGCTAAATACACATTTTGAGCGCTCTTAATTGCATCCACCAACACTGCGTCTTTTTCTGCAGAGCTTTTTTCACTAAAAATCACATCGAAAATTACTGCGCGTGCTTCTAGTTTTTTTAAAATTTTGATTAGAGATGCGTGCCAATCACGGTCCCAAGGCCACCGCCCGATTGCTGCAATGCTATCGTCAGAAATCTCTATAATGACGATCTCTGGCTGTGATGGCCTGCTTCCACGCAGTAGGCAACGGTAGTCATAAGTGACAAGCTCGAATCGCTGCAAAACACTAAATTCATGCAGCAGAAAAACCAAACCTAGCACTGAGAGAACAATTAGCCCGCGCACACGGTTGGCATGACTCCATTTAAGATTATCGAGAATCTGATTGGGTAAGATTATTTTCATTGCTGTAGCCTTACTTTATCTTCTGTGCCAATTCATAAAAAAAAGAGCAACCAAAATCTGATTGCTCTTTAATATTCAAGTCTATCAATGCCTAGCGAGCGCGCTTATTTTGCAACAGAAACTTCAAACGTCGTCCCGCGAATACCAACGATTGAGGTTGGCGTCTTCACTTCAAATTTTGAATTGCCCACGAGCTTCTGAGCCTTTACTAAAACCGCACCAAGCGACACATCCAATAGAGTGGTGTCCGTTGCATCCATTTCATGCTGAAACGTTTTAAAAACAAACTCGCTGGATTCGCGCACCACAATTTCGGCTGTCTTAGCCGCACCCTCTAGATTCATCACTACTTCAGAACCTGCGCTAGTTCTCAAAGCATCCCCCTCCGAAAGAACCTTACCGACATTCAGACTCTCCCAATTAGCGGATCCCATTTTCTTGAAATCGGCTTGCCCTGAAACGCTCAACACCTTGGCCTGATTGTTTGCGGCTATCGCCGGCACTGAGATCAAAAAAAGAAACATTGTTAAAAAAAAGAGTTTTAATCTTGGCGACTGATTTATCATGGCTGCATTTCCCCTTATATATAATTGTTCAGTTGTTATTAATGATACATGAACTTACTAAATAATACAATATGGCTACTAATTATTCTTTATATTTATTCTATTAATTATAAGCCGTAACTATTCCTTCGCCGGGGCTACCTATAGGTATATAGTAAGGTAGTCCATTAGCCGCATAGCCTTCTTAAGGCGCTGCTGGTGTCTCTAGAAGTTAACGCACTTAAAAAATGAGGTTCCTAATGGCAGCAAAACATCGCGGCGGGCGGCAGGTCAAGAAAACAGAAAAAAGACCTCTCGCAAAAAGAAAGACCAAGAAAAGTAAGGCTGGGAAAAAGAAGGCTTAAGTAGCAGCGATAGCCCGTCGGATATTCTCCGACGGGCTATTTTTTTGTGAGAACTAGATCAGTCTAATAAACTTTTTCTTTCCCGCCTTGATCAGAGCCCCTCGGCCAGAAGGAACTTTCAAATTAAAATCTGAAATCTTGTGCCCATCAATGGACACCGCGCACTGCTCAATGAGACGTTTGGCCTCACCAGTGGAAGTAACCGCCCCGGCACGCTTTAAAAGGTCCACGATCCAGATTTCGTTCTCAGCGATCCTCAATTCCTCTGGGTGCTCTGGATTTTCCTTGTTGGAAAAAATGCGTTTAAATTCCGCGGCCTGCGCCTCGCCTTCCTCCTTACCATGAAGAAATTCTGTCAGGAGCTTTGCCAGCTTTACCTTCGCGTCTCTCGGGTGATCCGAGGAATCAAATTTTTGATCGGTCAGAAGATCGTAATAGGTGTTCATCAAAGCGTCCGGGATCGACATTGCCTTGCCAAAGACGTCCTTGGGTGAATCTGTCACGCCGATGTAGTTGCCTAAAGATTTGGACATTTTCTGGGTTCCATCCAACCCCACCAGGAGCGGCAAAGTCATTACCACCTGCGGTTTTTGCCCAAAAGATTTTTGGAGCTGGCGACCCATCAGCAGATTAAATTTCTGATCGGTACCGCCTAGCTCCACATCCGCCTTGACCTCGACGGAATCATATCCCTGAAACATCGGATACATAAATTCGCGTTCGGTGAGCGGTAGTTTTTCTCTCATGCGTTTTTCAAAGTCATCCCGCTCTAGGACGCGGGCTACCGTCACTTGCGAGGCAATGCGGCTGACGTAATCAGCCAGCGACATTTTTCCTAGCCAATCGTTGTTGTGCACGATTTCGATTTTCTTGGGGTCCTTATCGAGAATTTTAAAAGCCTGGCTCTGGTAAGTTTGGGCATTTTTATCGACATTTTCTTTTGACAGGGCCGGACGCGTTGTGGTCTTGCCGGTAGGGTCGCCGATCATAGCGGTAAAATCACCGATCAGAAGCACCACCTTGTGGCCGAGATCCTGAAACTGGCGAAGCTTTCTTAAGAGAACGGTGTGCCCAAGATGGATGTCGGGAGCGGAAGGATCGAAACCTGCTTTCACGCGAAGCTGCAAGCCATCCTTTTGCGCGGTTTCCAGGCGCAAAAAAAGATCTTCTCTGTCAATCACGTCGACCGTGTTTTGACAGAGAAGATCTACTTGGGCCTTGAGATCGCGAGGTTCGCGATTCATAGAGCCGATTACTGAGCGATACCCTTAGTGGAAAGGGCAATCTTTCGCACGGGAATGTCAATCTTAAGGATGCGCGCATTTACTTTTTTGCCGGCAGGAAAGGCCGTCTCAAGCATCTGCGGATTCGCTAGATCTGTCTCCGAGATATGGAGCAGTCCTTCGACATCCTTTTCGATCTCGACAAACACACCGAAGCTTGCCACCTTGGTGACGGTGCCCATGACACTGGCTCCCGTAGAAAGCTTGGCAGCCACTTCATCCCATGGATCCGCGGTAAGCTGCTTTAGGCCCAGCGAAAGTTTGCGGTTGATCTGATCAACCATCAAAACCATGGCTTCGACTTCCTGACCTTTTTTCAGCACGTCCTTCGGATGCCCCACTTTTTTGGTCCAAGACATATCGGAAACGTGGATAAGCCCGTCAATGCCTTCTTCGAGCTCAACAAACGCGCCAAATTCCGTCAGGTTGCGAACGACACCCTTAACGGTTTTCCGCACAGGATAGCGCTCTTCAACGCCAACCCATGGGTTGGATTCGGTCTGCTTGATACCCAACGATATTTTTTCGTGTTCTTTGTCCAGATTCAAAACCATCACGTCGCACGGATCGCCAACTTTAAAGACTTCCGCGGGGTTGGTGATGCGCTTGGACCAGGAGATTTCAGAGACGTGGACAAGACCTTCAATCCCGCGCTCAAGTTCCACAAACAC
Organism: Candidatus Omnitrophota bacterium; assembly: GCA_945877765.1. Classification (GTDB taxonomy): domain Bacteria; phylum Omnitrophota; class Gorgyraeia; order 2-02-FULL-51-18; family 2-02-FULL-51-18; genus CAMDWQ01. The sequence continues at coordinate 11,029 of CAMDWQ010000003.1, forward strand.
GCCGTAAGGCACTACATTGACAACCTTGCCCTTGACCTTAGAACCGATCGGATATTTCTGATCGACGCCCATCCAGGGGTTGGCTTCTTTTTGTTTGAGGCCTAAAGAGACCTTCATGCTTTCTTTGTCAAAAGATAGAATTTTGACATCAATCTTATCGCCCACCTTTACAAGCTCGGACGGGTGGTTAATGCGGCCCCAACTCATATCCGTGATATGAAGCAAGCCGTCAATACCGCCAAGATTGATAAACACACCGAAGTCGGTGATATTTTTCGCCACACCCTTGCGGATAGAACCCACTTCGAGCTCTTCAAGGATCTTGGCTTTTGATTCCTGCTTTTCTTTTTCCAAAAGGTCTTTACGCGAGACGATGATATTTTTGCGGCTCGGGTTGACCTTCACAATTTTGACCGGAAAGGCCTGGCCAAGAAGCGAATTCAAACTGCCAAAGCCCTTCAAAAACGCCAACGACGCTGGCAAAAATGCCTCGACGCCGATATCGACCATCAAACCGCCCTTTACCTTACGAACTACGCGGCCTTCAACAGTATCGCCCTCTTTGGAAAGCGCGACCACTCGGTCCCAGCCCTGGCTCTTTTCGGCTTTTTTGCGCGAAAGAACAATACGACCGTGCTCATTTTCGGTCTGCTCGAGAAGGACTTCCACCTCGTCGCCGATTTTCAGAGTCTTAAGATTATCAAATTCATACGCCGGAATAATGCCTTCGGATTTGTATCCGACATCAACAATCACTTCCTTGGACGTGATATTGGTGATGATTCCCTTGATGACATTACCTTCGCCCAAACTATGAAACGTCTTCTCATAGTCAATGGCGGATGCCGTCATTGTTTCAATGTCTTCCCCTTCAAACAACCTTACGATTCCTAACGTCATACTTCCTCCTTGCCCGGCCCTGCATAGAGAACCGGTCTTCCGGAAACGACGATCGCAGACAAGCAGGTTAAGCGAACTATCATTTTTTGCCCGAAATAAACTTTATTTTAAATAAGAACCCGCCTCGACATCTTCTTTGATCTTACGAATGCGCGCCATAATTTCTCGGCTGACCGCCCCGTACGGGTCCTGCGCCTGCATCAAACTTTTTTCTTCCGCCGGAATAAACGGCTTTCCATAATACACCGACACCGGCTTCATCTTTAAAAATTTGGCACCCTTCGGGTAAGCCTCATAACTACCACGAATATAAACAGGGACGACGTACGCCGCGCTTTTGGCAGCCAAAAAACCAATCCCGCTTTCGGGTTCCTTCATCTGTCCATCAGCCGATCGCGTCCCCTCGGGGAAAACAACCACGCACTGCCCGCCTTTTAGCAGCCTGATTAAATCTCGGATGCTGCGAAAATCATCTTTTTCGCTCTTGATCGGATAGGCTCCGATGCCGCGCAAAACTGCCCCAACAATAAAATTTTTAAATAAATACTCTTTGGCTAAAAAGGTAACACGTCTTTTAAGGGAAATCCCAAGTATCGGCGGGTCGATAAAACTCGCGTGGTTGGGTGCCAAAATAACGCCGCGCGCCTGCGTATCAGACGGTACGTTTTGGGCCCCATAAAAACGAAAACGAAACAAAATACGGTAAACGGTATAAAGAGCAACTCGAATCAGACGATAAAAGAAACCAGATCCCTTATAGCCTGTCATCGTTTAATGAATTGCAAGATTTTATCAACCGTCTGGTCGATTGTCAATAAGGAGGTGTCGATGAGAATGGCATCCTTAGCACGCTTTAGCGGCCCCTCTTTGCGGTCATAGTCTGTCTTGTCTCTAAATTTTATGTCTTCTAACACACGATTAATAGGCATTTTCATACCCGCCCCTGCCAAATCGCGGTGCCGCCGCTTGGCACGCACATCGGAATGAGCCTCAAAATAAAATTTATAATCAGCCTTGGGGAATACGACCGTACCGATATCACGGCCTTCCATGACAGCCCCGTCCTTTTTCCCCATAGCCTGTTGCTTCCTGACCATTTCACGGCGAATCAGCGGCTCCTGCGCAATGTAGTGGACATTCTGGGTCAGAGCCGGCTCGCGGATGGCTTCCGACACATTCTTTCCATCTAAAAAAACTTTTTGAGCACCCTTTGGTGAGGTGGTAAGGCGGATGCGGCAACTTTTGGCAATACGGATCAATTTTTTATTATCGTGAAAGTTTTTATGAAATGAAATCCCCTGCTGCATCGCTTTCAGAGTCACCGCGCGGTACATAGCACCCGAATCGACATAGGGCAACCTCAGCTTAATGGCCAGCGCTTTGGCTGTGGACGACTTCCCGCTCCCGGCGGGACCGTCGATGGCGATGATGAGTTTCTTATGACGCGTGGTGGTGGGCATTCGCGATGAGTTTTTGTAAACCGGTAGAATTTTTTTGGCTGATGGTCTTTTTTAACAAAGAAAAACTTTTCTCAAACGCATTCATGGCTTTCAAGATCGATTCCCTGTTGGACAAAAAAATATCAGCCCAAAGCTCCGGATTGGATTTAGCGATGCGCGAGAAACCTTGGATGCTGGGATTCAGAGGAAACTTGGGAGAATCAAAATTCTGGAACAATGAAAACGCGAGAATATGCGGAAGATGGCTTGCTTTTGCGACCCAAGCGTCGTGTTTACTGGGCCCCATCACCACCGGCAGACAGCCGAGCGCTTTCCAGAATTGCGCAATTTTTGCGTTGTGCTTAGTCATAAAACAGACGGCGCCATCAAAAAGTTCAGCCGTCGCATTTTCAACTCCCGAATGCTCCGCCCCCGCCATCGGGTGACACCCGACAAACGTATTTTTGCGAATATATTTTTTAGCTTCTTTTTCAATCAGCGCTTTGGAAGACCCGATATCCATCACCACAGCACCCCTTTTAAGATGAGGGGCTATCTTCTTTATCTGCCAGGCAATCGCCGAAACCGGCGCGCAGAGAATCACAAGATCCGCATTCTTTACGCCATCTACTAGATCCAGCGTCGCGACATCCAGCGCCTTCTTGCCAAACGCCTTACGAATCGTATCCTTGTGTCGCGTCACGCCGATGACTATCTTGGCGAGCTTCTTCTTTTTAATTGCGAGTCCAAGCGACCCGCCCATGAGGCCAACGCCGACGATGCAGATATTATTAAAAATACTTTTTTTCATATTATCCTTTTAAACCAACCCCTTAACCGACTACACCCGCCGGGTGGCCGGGAAATTTTTTCGGGACGCGTAGATAAGGCGAGCGGCCATGGTGTCCCCATCGTAATAGATGGGGACGAGCGAGCTCTTATCTATCGAGTTAAATTTGCCACGGCGGGGCAAATTTAACGCCGGCCCGAAAAGATTTCGCGGACAAGCCCCGGCGCACACCTGCGTTAAATCGATCTTCCCACAGCTCCGGCGATCAAGCGCATTTCCTTCATCAGCGTATCGAATTTATTGAGCTTTAATGCTTGGGGCCCATCGCAAAGTGCTTTCTCAGGCTCGTCGTGCACTTCAATCAGAAGGGCGTCAGCGCCCACCGCAATCGCGGCTTTAGAAAGAGGCGCCACGTAATCCCAGATACCGGAGCAGTGGGACGGATCGATGACAACGGGCAAATGACTCAATTTTTTGATCACAGGCACCGCGCTGATGTCGAGGGTGAAGCGGGTCGCGTCTTCGAACGTCCGAATCCCCCGCTCGCAAAGCATGATGTTGTTGTTGCCTTCAGATTGAATGTACTCGGCGGACAGCAAGAAATCTTTGATTGTGTTGGCCATACCGCGCTTTAAAAGAATGGGCTTTTTGGTTTTGCCGACTTCTTTTAAGAGCTCAAAATTCTGCATGTTGCGAGCACCGATCTGAATGACATCGGCATATTTTAAGAAAAGTGGCAAATCACGAGGATCCATGATTTCGGTGACGATAGGAAGTCCTGCCTCCTCCTTGGCTTCAAATAAAAACTTCATTCCCTTGTCACGAAGACCTTGGAACGCGTAAGGTGACGTGCGTGGTTTAAAAGCCCCCCCGCGCAATACCTTGGCACCGCTTTTTTTGACGCCTTTGGCGATGTTAAAGAGCCTCTCGCGGTTTTCAACGGTGCAAGGGCCCGCCATGATGATGATTTTGTTGCCGCCGACTTCAACACCCGGAGCAATTTTAATGACACTATTTTCTTTTTTAAATTCACGAGATACAAATTTGTAGGGCTTTTGAATCTGAACAACACTCTCAACGCCTGGGTAAGCCTCAAACGGCTGAAGCCTCGCCTTGTCTTCTTCCCCGATCACGCCGATAATCGTCCGCTCTTTTCCTACCGACAGCATTGGCTTTAAACCAAGCTCTCGAATTTTATCTTCAACATGCTTAATTTCTTTTTTTGTAGCTTCTGGCTTTAAAACAATGATCATGACTTGCTCCTTATCGTTAGAGGTCGTATTCTTTTAATATTTTTTTTAATACTTGGATAAAAAACCGATTTTCCCGCGATCTTCCGATGGTCACACGAATATAACTGGGTAATCCCCAAACCGCCATTGGTCGGACGATGACTCCGGCTCTGAGCAATTGATCATAGACCTTGGACGCGTCAATTTTTAGATCAGCCAAGATAAAATTGGTTGCGGTCTCCACGACATCACAACCCAGATTTTTAAGCTCATCGCCCAAATACTTGCGCCCCTCTTCTACCATTTCAACTGTTTTGTGAAGGTGCGCCTTATCGTCCAAAGCTGCTACTGCACCCACCTGAGCCAAAAGGTTCACGTTAAACGGCTCTCGCACTTTATTAAGAGCCCTCGCCATCGATGGGTCGGCAATAGCAAAGCCGACGCGAAGACCCGACAAACCATACGCTTTTGAAAATGTGCGGGTCACAATCAGATTTTTATAGCTATGCAAAAGTGCCAAAGAATCGGGATAGTCTTTCCTTGAAACAGCAAACTCATAATAAGCTTCATCCAGGACTACCGTGACGTTCTTTGGGACCAACTTTAAAAAAGCGGCCAAACGTTTGGCGCTGGTATACGTTCCCACCGGATTGTCGGGATTGGCGATAAAAACGACTTTTGTCCGAGCGTTAATTTTTTTTCTCATCCCCTCTAAATCATAGCTAAAATTCTTCATCGGTACTTTTATCACCGAACCATTTTCCGTTTGTGTTGCAATTTCATAGATCAAAAAAGTGGGATCGGCAATGATAACTTCATCGCGCGGACCCACCAGTGCGCGGACAATAAAAATAAGAAGCTCGTCCGATCCATTGCCAAACACAATTGATTCTGGTTTGACTTTAAGCATCTTGCTGAGTTTTTCACGCAGATAATAACAGCCGCCATCAGGATATCGGTGAATCTTGAGCAAGCTTTCTCGAATAGCCTTAAGCGCCTTCGGCGAAGGCCCCAACGCGTTCTCGTTGGAAGCCATTTTGATGGCGTTTTTGACGCCATATTCCCGCTCGAGCTCTTCAATCGGCTTTCCGGGCTGATAATTTCTTACGTCTGCCAAATGACTTTTGACGGTGGGGAATAAATTCATTTATTCAGCCTTGGGGTAGGAACCGAGAACCTTCAAAAAGGTACAGTGCTTTTCCAATGCCGCGATAGCTTTTTTAACTTTTGGATCATCATAATGGCCCTGGAAATCGACAAAAAAGAAATAGCTCCATACTTTTTTCTTAGATGGCCGAGATTCGATTTTAGTCATGTTGATTTTAAGTTTTTTAAACGGTACTAAAATATCGTGAAGCGCCCCCGCTTTATCCTTAATCTCCAACACGATGGAAGTCTTGTCGGAACACGTGGGCTTGGCTTCGGTGCGTGAAATAATAAGAAATCGTGTGGTGTTATTGGAATTATCTTCAATGGAAGATGCCAGCACCTTTAGCCCATAAACATCCGCCGCTATCTTGGAGGCGATGCAGGCAATGCCCGCCTGATTGCTGTCGTTGGCCACGATTTGCGCCGCTTCGGCGGTGCTATTAGTCGGCAAAAGATCCACGTTTCGCAAATGCGCTTCAATCCAAAGACGGCATTGGCCGAAAACCTGATCTTTGGAATAAACCTGTACAATGTCTTTAAGCGGCGACCGAGACAAAAGATAGTGATGGATCGGCAGAAAAATTTCACCGTAAATTTTAAGATCCGAATCAACAAACATATCCAGCGTATGGTTCACGGCACCTTCGGTTGAATTCTCGACAGGTACCACGCCATAATCCGCGCGTCCTTGGCCCACCTCGGAAAATACATCGGTAATTGTGGTGCAAGCCTCATAGTCCACCGACGCTCCGAATTTTTTTTGCGCCGCTTGATGGGTATAGGTGACCGGGGGGCCCAAGTAGGCGATTTTTACTTTTTTTTCAAGACTTATGGAAAAAGACATGATTTCGCGATAAATCGCCTCGATCGCATCAGGGGTCATGGGGCCTTTGTTGAGTGACTTTAAGCGATCTAACACCTGTCTTTCACGGTGAGGCGCGTAAATACCCTGCCCTTCTTTTTGCTTTAGTTGTCCGATTTGCTGGGAAGCGCCAGCACGTTCATTTAGAAGCGCCAAAACCTTGGCATCGATGGAATCGATTTTGTTTCGGACTTTATCTAAGCTCATTTTAATCTTCCTCCCCCGTCTCAACCTTATCTGACAAAAGAGACTCCTTGGAATTTTGCTCTGCCAGGCCTTCTTCCCGGATGCCCGAACCCAACTCGGCGGTTTCTGCTTCAATTTCTGCGACCGCTTCGCTTTGGGTGACTGCGCGCATTTGAGGCGGCAAAAGATTCTGATCAATGTCTTTTTCACTAAATTCAGACAGCGGCGGTAATTCCTTCACCGAATTTAAACCAAAGTGCGCTAAAAATTCTTTAGTAGTGCCGTAGAGAATAGGCCGTCCGGGCACCTCTTTTCTTCCGGCGATTTTAATTAAATTCTTCTCCAACAAAGTCCGGAGCGGTCCGTCCACATTGACTCCTCGGACAAACTCGATATCCGCTTTTGTTACGGGCTGCTTGTAGGCCACAACTGACAGCGTCTCAAGGCTTGCCGGGGAAAGTCTTTTCTTCTCACGCGACTGGTAGAAACGCTTCAGGTGCGATGAAAAACGTTCATGCGTCAGGATCTGGTAGCCTCCCGCGATTTCTTTCAGCGCAAACCCACGGCCAAGCGATTCATACTCTTTTTCAAGTTCAGATAAGGCCGCCTTAACGGCGGCGGTAGAAATCTCGCCGTCAAAGGCATCTTTAAGCTCATCCGCTGTCAACGAGCTATCACTTGCAAATAAAATGGCTTCTAGTATAGGCCTTAGGTCTTGTGCATCCAACGGAACACTCCCCCCATGTCATCCCCGAAATCTTTTATCGGGGATCATGTCATTAAGTTTGATTCCCGATTAAAGCCTTCGGGAATGACGGTTATTTTTCAATCCTCAAGAACAAAATTGCTATTTTTTGAAATTTCTATTTCCCCAAACTGCTCATCCTGGACAATAAGCACTTTTTTTAAACGAATAAGTTCCAAAATTGCCAAAAAAGTGGTAATGGCTTCCAGTTTGTTTTTCGCCGCGCGAAACAAGCGGCTAAATTTAACCGTTGTCTCGCTTTTTAAACGTTCCACAATATCGTGAATCTTATCAGCCACGGTGTATTCATCTTTTAAAATTTCATGAGGTTTGTCCTCATTAATTGACTTTAAAACTTTTGCAAAGGCACTCAATAAATCAAACAAGGAGACATCGCCAAACGAAACATCGTCGTCCTTGTATTCTGGCTCACTGCCAAAACGGCCGAACACACCGCTTTGCTTGGATTCCAATTCGCGAAATCTTTCCGCCGCCTCCTTAAACGCCTTGTATTCCAAAAGACGCCGCACCAGCTCCGCGCGTGGGTCCTCTTCCTGAGTCTCAAGGCCCGCAGGGTCAGGCGGCAAAAGCATCCGCGACTTAATTTGCATGAGTGTCGCCGCCATCACTAGAAAATCGCCCGCGATATCCAGATTTAAATCCTCCATGAGGTTTAAGTAATCCAGATATTGCTGTGTAATCTTCATGATGGGAATATCGCAAATATTGAGCTCATCCCTCTTAATCAAATACAAAAGAAGGTCTAAGGGCCCTTCGAATAACTCTAGACGAATGCGATAATCCATTCCTGTTCGGTCGCTCATGGAATCAAGTGTAAAAGCTTTTTTACTTCCTGTAAAGTCCTACGCGCGACAGCCGAAGCGCGTGCCTGGCCCTCGGCCAAGATCGACTCCAGGAGCTTTTCATCATTCTCATAAATTTTTCTTTTTTCGCGGATGGGCCGCAGCTTCTCTGCCAGCAAGCCGCCCAATTCACGCTTACAATCCGTGCAGCCTTTTTTGGCATTTTCGCACCAATCGCGCGCCTCGGCTGCTTTGGCCGCCTCCGCAAACAGGCCGTAATAAGAAAAAACATTGCAGTCAGCCGGGTGGCCGGGATCAGACACTTTGAGGCGCCGGGGATCGGTGATCATGGACTGGACTTTTTTACGGATCGTCTCTTCGTCATCGGACAAATTGATGGCATTTCCATAGCTCTTGGACATTTTGCGGCGGTCCGTCCCCAGAATACGGGAGGATTTTGTCAGAAGCGCTTCAGGCTCGGGAAAAATATCTTTTTTATATAAAAATTTAAAACGGCGCACAATCTCGCGCGTCAGCTCTAAGTGCGCCAGTTGATCCTCGCCCACAGGCACGCGGTCCGCCTTGTATAAAAGAATATCAGCCGCCTGCAGCACCGGATAACCCAAAAAAGCATAGGTTGTTAAATCGCGGCCCTCAATTTCACGAAGCTGATCTTTGTAGGTGGGGTTGCGTTCAAGCCATCCTAGCGGCGTCAACATCCCCAGAATCAGCGCAAGCTCAGCGTGTTCGGGAATTTCGGATTGGATAAATAGGGTGCTTTGCTTGGGATCAATACCGCAAGCCAACCAATCAATCACCATCTGGCGCGAAAAAGACCGTAGTTGCGCGGGGTTCTCATATTCACCCATCAGGGCGTGAAGGTCAGCAACCATAAAGAAACATTCGTGCGCTTCTTGAAGAGCCTTCCAATTATCAAGCGCGCCCAGAAGATGCCCTAAATGCAGCGGGCCGGTCGGCCTCATACCCGAGAGGACACGCCCCATTTACTCTAGCTTTCTTGCCTTTTTTTGAATCTCAAACACCTCAATGCGGTCGCCCGTGAGGAGTTCGTCGAAATTGGAGACGCCGATGCCGCACTCAAAACCCTCAAGCACTTCGCGAGCGTCATCTTTGAAGCGTTTAAGACTTTCGATCTTACCCTCGTGCACTTTTTGATTGCCTCTTAAAACGCGGCACTGGAAATTGCGGACAATTTTTCCTTTTTGCACCGTACATCCGGCAATGGTCCCAGCTTTGGAAACCTTGAATACCTGACGAACTTCGGCGCTGCCAACAAAGGCTTCTTTGGACTCTGGCTCCAAAAGCCCTTCCATGGCTTTTTCGATAGCGGTTTTGGCCTCGTAAATGATTTCATAAAAACGCACATCCACTTGCTCGCGCTCAGCAATTTCACGAGCCGCCGAAGAGATGCCGGCATGAAACGCAATAACCACCGCGTTGGAGGCGGCGGCCAGCATTACATCCGATTCCGAAATGTCGCCAACAGCGGTGTGGATAATATTCAGCCTCGCATTTTTTGCGGGGATTTTGGCTAGCGTTGAACGGAGCGCTTCGATAGAGCCTTGCACATCGGACTTGATCACAAGCTTCAATTCTTCGACCTTACCTGATTTGATATCTTCTAGTAAGTGCTCGAGTGTGACATGGTAAGCGCTAACCAACCCATTTTCACGAAGCTGTTTTTCTTTTTCTTCAATGATTTCACGGGCTTTCTTTTCGTCTTTAACCACATAAAAACGGTCTCCTGCTTTCGGGACATTGGATAAACCTAAAATGGCAACAGGGGTTGAGGGCAAAGCCTCTTTGGTTCGGTGGCCCATATCGTTGATCATCGCACGGACTTTCGCATAATAATCACCCACGATGACGGTGTCGCCCACACGAAGCGTCCCGTCCTGAACAAGAAGCGTTGCTAACACGCCACTGCCTTTAGAAAGCTCAGCTTCAACCACAACGCCTGAGGCACTTGCTGTCGGATCTGCTTTAAGTTCAAGAATTTCGGATTCTAGTGCTAACATTTCCAAAAGTTCATCGATACCTTTTCCGGTTTTGGCAGACACACCCACCATGATCGTCTTGCCACCCCATTCTTCACTCATCAAATTGTGTTCCATCAACGATTTCTTAACGCGGTCCAGATTGGCCGACGGTAAATCAATTTTGTTGATCGCAACAACAATCGGAACGCCTGCAGCTTTGGCATGATCAATGGCTTCAACTGTCTGCGGCATGACTCCGTCGTCAGCAGCAACGACCAGCACCACCACGTCCGTCGCCCGAGCCCCGCGAGCACGCATGGCAGTAAAAGCTTCATGACCCGGAGTATCCAAAAACGTAACGGAGCCCTTTTCCATCGAAACAGAATAAGCTCCGATGTGCTGAGTAATGCCCCCCGCTTCTCCAGCGGCCACTTTGGTCTTACGAATCGCATCCAAAAGAGAGGTTTTACCGTGATCGACATGGCCCATAAACGTCACAATCGGCGCGCGGGTTAAAAGTTTCGATTTATCTTTTTGTACCTCCGCGTTATCGACCCGAGCCTTTGCGGTGGTGTCGGTCTCTGACTGAATCTTTGATTTTTCAACTTCAAATCCGTACTCGACAGCGACTTTGGCAGCAATATCAAAAACCACCGCTTGATTGATGGAAGCAAAAACTTTTAGCTTAATCAGCTTAGAAATTGCTTCACTGGCAGTAATTCCGATCTTAATCGCCAAATCTTTGACCAGAATAGAACCACCTATCTCCATCTTCTTTGTTTTGGGCGCTTCAGGTGCTGCTTTTGTAGGCGCCGAGAAAGCGGGTTTGGACACCAAAGGCGCTACAGGGATAGGGACAATAGGGGCTGCTTGTTTTTTAATTTCAGAAGGTGCCGCGGTTTTCGGTCTCGCTGGCATTGAAATTGAAGCCGTTTGCGTGATCGGCGTATGCCGCTTGATGTCAGAAACTTGCGGCGCCTGAACTTTAGCGGCTATTTTTTGAGCCTGCATCTGGCGTTTGGCATTTTCAATCATCGATGTCGCTGATGCCGTAGAAGATGCTTGTGCCTTTGCGGGTTTAGGGGCCTCCGGCGCTGTCGTTGGCGAAGCCTTGACCTGAGTGTCCATTTTTACGGGCGCGGGCTTTTGTTTTTCTAACGAAGCTTTGAGCGACGTCACCTGCGCTGTGGTAAGAATACTCATATGGCTCTTGGCATCGATTTTAAGATGATGGAGCTTGTCCAAAGCATCTTTGGATGTTAATTTTAGCTCTTTGGCTAGTTCATGAACGCGAATAGACATAATTAATTATTTTGCTTCCTCATTTTCTTGCGCCGGCGCATCCTCTGCTGGAGCATCCGAAACATCGGTTGTGCCTGCAGTTACGGACAAAATCTTCTCAAGCGTTTTTTTACCAACACCCTTTATCTGCGCCAAATCTTCCCGAGAAGCTTTTTTAAGATCCTCAATGGTCAAATAACCAGCCTCCTTAAGCACCTCGGCTGTTTTAGGGCCCACACCCTCAATCGTTTCAATGCTCATTTGGTCCTTTGGCGCATCCTCGTCACCAGAGACATCCGGAGAGCCATCAGTCATTCCATCCAATTTCTCTTTCACAATATCTTTTTTCGAACGAATATCAATGGACCACCCAACCAAACGCGCTGCCAAACGGACATTCTGCCCATTTTTTCCAATAGCCAACGAAAGCTGATCGTCCGCAACGACTACTTCGATTTTTTTCTCTTCGCGGTTAGAGATTTTAACGGACGAAACTTCGGCCGGTGAAAGCGCGGCGCGGACAAATTCCTCAGGATCTTCACTCCAACGAACAATATCAATTTTCTCGCCTTGTAATTCCTTCACAACGCCTTTGACGCGAGATCCCCGGATGCCAACGCAGGCTCCGACGCAGTCAATTTTGTCATTCTTAGACCAAACGGCTATTTTTGAACGATCCCCCGCTTCGCGCGAAACCGCCCGAATCTCGACCATTCCATCCGCAATCTCAGGCACTTCCAATTCAAAAAGCGTTTTCACAAACCCTGGATGGCTGCGTGAAAGAACAATCTGAGGGCCTTTGCCATTCTTACTTACTTCTAGTACATAAGCGCGGATATGTTCTCCTTGGCGGTAATTGTCGCGGGGGGACAATTCGCGACGCGGCAACACGGCCTCTGTTTTACCCAGGTCTACCAAAAGCGAACCTTTTTCAAAACGGTAAACCGTGCCGGTGACAATCGAATCCGCCTTCGCAAAAAACTCATTAAATATAACGTCTCTCTCAGCTTCTCGGATTTTCTGAAAAATAACCTGTTTGGCGGTTTGCGCGGCAATGCGGCCAAATTCGTTGGACACAATTTCCTTGCCTTCGGAATAAGTGTGAATTTTGCCGGTTTCAAGATCAATTTTTACAGTCACCTCTTTATCTTTATCATGAAGGACTTTTTTGGCAGCAGAAACCAAAGCGGCTTCAATAGACTCAATCAATACTTTGCGCCCAATACCCTTTTCGCGTTCGATGTTTTCAAGAACCGTGATCAGTTCGGTGCTCATAATTTTTCCTTTTACCTGCTTTAAAGTTTCCCTTTAATCTGAATTTCCCGCTGAGCGCTAAGAATTTGGTCATACGCAATCAATTTTTTAGCGCCGTCTTTTAACTCCAGTTGGACGCCCTCGGCAGTCGCGGCCAGCACTTTGCCTGTCCAAGTCGCTACGTGGTCAGCCTCTTTCTTAAACGTCAATTTGACCCTGTCGCCGGTAACACGCAAAAAATCTTTTTCGACCTTAAGCGGCCTATCAAGCCCCGGACTCACCACCTCCAAGTTATAAGCTCCTTGGAGCAAAGCATCCTGCGAACCTTCCTGAGTGATTTTATCTAAAAAATCACCCACTGCCTGGTTGACCAGTGCGCAATCATCCAGCGTCACGCCGCCCTGCTTATCGACCGTCAACGTCAACACCGACCGACCGCCATTTCGATGGTAGGTGATTTCAAAAAGCTCAACACCTGTTTTTTCAACTTCGGCGCGAATTAACTCGTAATTTTTTTCAATTTCAAAAGGCAACAACATTTTGGTGTCTCTTAATACGAGTTAGAAAAAAGTCTATAAATAAAAATCCGCCAAAAACACTGGCGGACTTGTCCTTGGCTTCGCCAAGGTAAGAAAGTGGTTTTTCACCCACCCTCTCGAAAATAAACCTAAATTAGTATGGATTTATGCTATCAAAATTAAGCCTATTTGTCAAGAAGACGGTTGATTTCAGAGGGGACTGAGGCGATATCAACGAGAGTCGCTTCGCCTGTTCGGCGAATCTTAAGCTCCGCCTTGCCGTTTTTGAGGTTTTTTGGGCCCAGAATAAGGCGAAAAGGGATCCCTAACAGGTCGGCATCGTTGAACTTAACTCCCGCCGAGTCCGATCGATCATCAATAAGAAAATCCGCCCCCCGTTTGGCCAGATCGCTTGAATTCTTTAGCGCGTGGATAATCTCCTGGGATTGGACATCCGAGGGGTCAATCATGACCACATGCACCTGAAAAGGGCTTATATTTTTGGGCCAAATAATCCCCTTTTCATCGGCGTGCTGTTCAATAGATGCTGCCAGGATGCGATTAACCCCAATCCCATAGCAACCCATAATCAACGGATTCTCTTTGCCTGTTGCATCCAGAAAATGAGCTTTCATCGGCTTGGAATAACGCAGGTTTAATTTAAAGATGTGGCCCAACTCAATAGCCGTACGAAACTTAAGCGGTTGCCCTTGGGGCGAAACATCCCCTTCAACCACTTGACGGAAATCACCGGGTTCTATAGCCTTGCCAGAAATATCCCCGAGATTGACGCCGGTTAGATGGTAATCCCGCTCGTTGGCACCGGTAATAAAATCTTTCATTTCGAGAACGTCTTCGTCGATATAAACTTTAAGCCCCTCGCCAGAGGCGGTTCCGCCTTCGGTGCAAAAGGGACCGCTAAAACCAAATGCGAACCCAAGCTTTTCGATGGCATCCCGCGACGCCAGAAAACAACCGGGCTCAATTTTTCTGAGCTTAAATTCCGAAACCTCATGATCACCGCGCACCAACACTTCGAAAAAAGAACCATCGGCGCGCCCATAAATCATTGTCTTTACCAAGTCTGCTGGATTTTTTTTCAAAAAATGAGCGACAGCCTCGACGCTGCTCAACTGGGGAGTGTGGACCTTCAGCGGCTTGCCGGCAGCCGCACCCTGAGGGAACGACAAATTTTTTAAGCGTCTTACTGCCATCTCTACGCTAACAACAGCCTCTGAATCACCTAGCTGTACCATGCGGTCTTCGCCTGCGTCGGAAAAAAGGACAAATTCCTGAGAGCCTGAGCCGCCCATCGCCCCCGGATCTGCCTGCACAATAAAAAATTCAAGACCCGCTCGCGTAAATATTTTCTTGTAGGCTTCCTGCATGGCTCGATAAGTCTGATCAAGACTTTCATCAGTTGCATGAAAACTATAAGCATCCTTCATGAGAAATTCGCGGCTTCGGATAATGCCAGAACGCGGACGCATCTCATCGCGGAATTTGGTTTGAATTTGATAAAGCGTCATCGGCAACTGCTTGTAAGAATGAATCTCCCGCCGCGCCAAATCCGTAATAATTTCCTCGTGAGTCGGCCCCAGCACATTCATCTTGCCATGACGGTCTTTGAAATGAATCATGTCCTCGCCCATGATTTCATAGCGACCTGTTTCTTTCCAGAGCTCCGCGGGATGAAGAGCCGGCAGCAGCAGTTCCAGCGCTCCCACAGCCTCCATCTCTTCACGGACAATCGCTTCGGCTTTTTTAAGCGCTCGAAGGCCTAGAGGCAGATAGGAATACGTGCCGCTGGCAAGCTTTCGAATCAATCCTGCGCGAAGCATGAGGCGGTGGCTCTTGATTTGAGCTTCCTGTGGAATTTCTTTAAGTGTGGGAATTAAAGTTTCGGACCAATTAACAAATCGTTTCATTTTTTTTACGGCAAGGGTGTTACCCCCACAACGCTCCTATTTTTTTAAAAAAAAGTTAATCGTTTTTTCAATAATTGAAAAACGGGAAACATCCTGAAACATCACAAACACCATAAGACCCAAAAGCGCGAACATTCCCACTTGAGTCATTTTTTCCTTCACGGATTCCTTTAGCGGCGAACCCTTGATTTTCTCTATCAAAATAAAAAGCACATGACCGCCGTCCAAAACAGGAATAGGCAACAAATTTAGCACAAAAAGACTGACGCTAAGCGATCCGGTAAAATAAAGGAGGTAAACCATCCCCATCTCCGCCGCCTTTTGTGTCATGAAAAATATCCCAATCGGCCCCGTCATTGATTCTTTGAATGGCATCGCTCCGGTTATCATTAAGCCTAGCGACATAAAGATGGTGGCCGTCATCAGCCACAGGCGTTCCCAAGCCAGCTTCATCGCTTCAAAGAAGTTGCTTTTGACATGCACCATCTCCGATGAGGGGGATACGCCCAAAAAAGCAGCTTTTGACACTTTTCCAAAAATATCTCGGGTTTCACGGATTTTTGGCATGACTGGAATTTCAAGGACAGCTCCCTGCCTCTCAACCGTCAAGACAAGAGTTGGTTGCGGATTTTCATGAAGTTTCTTGAGCAATTCTTCCCAGAGCGCCACCTTAGCGCCATCCACCGCTGTGATCTTGTCGCCTTCGAGCATTCCAGCCGCACCCGCCGCCGAATCAGGAAGAATTTTGCCAATCTTGGTCGTCATGGTCGGCTGTCCCACCATAAAAATAAACCAAAATATTATAAAAGCCAAAAAAGCGTTCATCAGCGGCCCTGCAAACACGACGGCAAATTTTTGCAAAAGGGATTTGGAATTAAATTCCCACGCGGCGCCAGAAGCGTCGGTGGGATTTTCGCCTGCCATCTTCACAAATCCTCCTAGCGGCAAGAGCGAAAAACAGTACTCGGTATCCCCTATTTTTTTCCCAAATATCACAGGACCAAACCCAATCGAGAATTTTTCAACCCGTATGCCGACTAGGCGTGCAACGATAAAATGGCCCCACTCATGAACCACGACCAACAAACTCAAAACAAGTAAGAAAATCAATAGGCTTGGCATAATTTCACTGTCTCCTTAGTAGCCCAATCATGAATCGACTGGATATCGTCAAGCGACGGACTTGGTACGGTCCGGTGGCTTGACAGCACCTTCTCGATAATTCCCGGAATCTGAATAAAGCGAATCCTATCATCTAAATAAGCGCCAACCGCCACATCATCCGCCGCGCTCAAAACACAGGGTGCGCTGCCCGATTGCCTGGCCGCGGCATAAGCCAAATCCAAGCAGGGAAATTTTTTGCGGTCCGGCAAAGCGAAATGCATTTCTTGAATCTGAGAAAAGTCCAGCCGACGCGAGGCTGTCACCGGTACTCGGTCCGGGTAAGTCATCGCATATTGAATCGGCAGCTTCATGTCCGTGACACCCAGCTGCGCCAGTACCGAACCGTCACAGAACTCAACCATGGAGTGTATCACGGCTTCGGGATGAATCAACACTTCAATGCGGTCCACCGGCAAGCCAAAAAGACAAGCCGCCTCAATCATCTCAAGACCCTTGTTCATCAGCGTGGCCGAATCAACCGAAATCTTTTTTCCCATTTTCCACTTAGGGTGATTAATCACATCTTCTTTTTTTAGGGAACTAAATTTTTCAGCAGAGATCTCTCTTAGGGGGCCCCCGGAACCGGTCAAAATAATCTTATCCAAATATTTTTGATTTGAGCCTTGAAGACACTGAAAAATAGCGCTGTGCTCACTGTCCACCGGAACCAGCACCGCCGAAGGATTTGATTTTAAGGCGGACAAAATTAAATCACCCGCCACCACAAGAATTTCTTTATTAGCCAGCGCCACTTTTTTTCCGCCGCCAAGAGCATCAAGCACAGAGACCAGAGACCCCGTGCCAGTGGTTGCCGCCATCAGGATATCGGCCTCCACAAACATACTAAACTCCCGCAGCCCCTGCAAACCTGTAAAAACTTTTAATTTTTTGCCAAATATAGAAGAAATGCCAAGCGCCCCTTTTTCATCGGCCAAATAGACAGCTTTTGGAGAAAACTCACGAATTTGCTGCTCCAAAAGCTCACTCTTAGAACCTGCCGCGAGGCCGCTAACACAAAAAAGGCTAGGATTTTCCCGCGCCACCTGCAAGGTATTAAGACCGATGGATCCGGTAGAGCCCAAAACATTGAGCGTCTTCATGAAATAAATATCCTCAGATGAAAATAAAATATCGGCGCCGTAAACAGAATGCTATCCCCCACATCCATCACCCCGCCCATCCCCGGAAATAGTGCTCCGGAATCCTTCACATTACAAGAGCGCTTCATGAGCGACTCAGAAAGGTCACCGATCTGCCCAACAACCCCGATAATAGCGCCCAAAACAATCAGGTGCGGCACCGTGAAATCAAGCGGCAGAAAAGGCTTGGCCGCGTAAGAGACTAAGATGCTAAAAAAAAGACCGCCAAAGAATCCCTCCACCGACTTCTTGGGACTTACGTGCGGCATGAGCGGATGGCGACCTATGAGACTGCCGACGACATACGCGCCAATATCAGCAGACTTGGTGACAGCAATCAGATAGGCGACCCATACGGCGCCACCCTGCAAAAAACGTATCTTGATTAAAAAACTGGAAAACCAGCTAACATAAAGAATACCAAACAGCGTGACCGCTATACCCACCAACGCCTCGTGATTGTCTTTGCGCGAAAACTGAAGCATGAATAGAAATAGGCACGCCAGGATTAAAAAAAGCACTTCACCGGAACGCGTGACTCCCTGCTCCATCGACACCACCACCGGGATGACCATCCCGATACTGACGCCAAAAAAACGGTAGGAGGGCGTCCCATTCTGCCGCAGAAGCGTAAAAAATTCAAAAAGAGCAAAGCCAATAAAAACAAATACCAAGCAACTAAAACCAACCGGCGGCGTGTAAAAAAGCAGATAGATCACAGCCCCAATAAGGAAAACTGCCGAAACTAAGCGCTGAAAAAGTTTCATACAAGCACATCCCCGAAACGCCGATCACGCATTTGGTACTCCGCGATCGCCAACGCATACTCGTCGGCGGTAAAGTCGGGCCAATATTTTTTAGTGATATAAATTTCGGCATAAGACAACTGCCACAATAAAAAATTACTCAGACGCATCTCGCCACTTGTGCGAATCAAAAGGTCCGGGTCCGGTAGCCCTTGAGTATCAAGAAAGGAGGCAAACTTTTCCTCCGTAAGAGATTCCGGGCCGGTGACAAACGAGGGTTCGTTCTTGGCTTTCTCAACAATGGCATAAATCGCTCCCAAAATTTCCGAGCGGCTTCCGTAATTAAGAGCGATATTTAAAAGAAGTCGGCTGTTGCCGGAGGTGGCAGAAACGACTTTCTTTAATTTTTCATAGATGGGTGCGGGAAGCGCTTCGGGATGGCCCAGGATACGAAGTTTTACTCCTTGCTCGACGAGGGTTTTGGCCTCCTCTTCCAGAAAATAATCCAGAAGCCGCATCAACACAGAGATCTCTTCGGCGGGGCGTTTCCAATTCTCCTGGCTAAAAGCATAGAGCGTCAAAATGGGAATTTCTCTATCAAGGGAAGCACGGACAATCTCCCGCACTCGCTCAACGCCGGTTTTGTGACCGACAGCCCGCGGAAAACCATGCTCCTGCGCCCAGCGCCCATTCCCGTCCATGATAATCGCGATGTGATTTGGTTTGGAGTTTTTTGTCCTGCCCAAAATTCCTCCGCGAGTCTTAGCGCTTTTTAAGTGGAATAAAAATGGTCTGGTTCTCGTGGGACCCAACAGACAATACCGTGATGGGGACCGCCAAAAGGCCCGAGAGTCGTTTTAGATATTTTTTAGCATTCCCGGGTAAATTATTAAATTTCTTTATTTGGGTTGTATCTTGAAGCCATCCCCGGTGAGTTTCGTAAACCGGCTTACCTTCTTTTTGTACGGAAAGTGACGCTGGGAAATTGGTATAAAGTTTCCCGCGATGACGATAGCCGATACAAATTTTTATTTCCTTTAAATCATCAAGCACATCCAATTTGGTGACGGCAATCTCCTTAATCCCGTTAACGCGGCAAGAATAGCGTACAAGCACTGAATCAAACCACCCACAACGGCGCGGACGACCCGTTGTTGCTCCAAATTCTTTACCCTTCTCCCTGATTTCTTCCATCAATCGTGAATCAAATTCGGTCGGAAAAGGCCCCTCGCCCACACGGGTCGTATAGGCTTTGACTACACCAATCACGTTGTTGATGTTACTTGGCGGCATCCCTGTCCCGACCGCAGCGCCGCCAGCAGTCACATAACTAGAGGTGACAAAAGGATAAGTGCCATGATCCACATCAAGATGCGTCCCTTGTGCGCCTTCAAACAAAATTGATTTTTTCTTGGCATGTGCTTCCCAGAGGAGAAGAGCGGTGTCACACACATAGGGTGCTAATTTTTTGGCCCAAACACGGTAATCCGCGTAAATTTTATTAAAATCAGAAGGGGGTTGATTGTATATTTTCTCAAAAATTTCATTTTTTTCGGAGACGGCAAGCTGGAGTTTTTCGCGAAATACTTTCTCGTCATAAAGATCGGCTATCCGTATCCCCGTGCGATACGCTTTATCGCCATAACTAGGCCCAATCCCGCGGCCCGTGGTACCAATTTTTAAAAAACCTTTTTTTGATTCACGCAGGCAGTCCATTTGCTTGTGATAGGGGAAAATAAGGTGCGCTCGTTCACTAACAAAAAGACGTCCTCGGACACGGAAACCCTTTTTTTCAAGACTTTCCACTTCCTCCATCAAGGCAGCGGGATCGACAACCACACCGTTGCCAATGACACAAATTGTTTTGGGATGAAAAATTCCGGAGGGGATTAAATGAAGGACAAATTCGCCGCACTCTTTGATGACGGTGTGGCCTGCATTGTTGCCGCCCTGATAGCGGACCACATAATCGGCCCCTTTTGACAAGATATCGATAATCTTGCCCTTGCCCTCATCGCCCCACTGGGCTCCAACGACCACTGTGTTCATTTTACAAAATTTTCCTTGGGGTTAAATACGAAATTCGAATATCGAAATACGAAACAAAAAGCAATTTTCAAAAAATCAATTTTTAAATTTCTGTCATTCGAATTTTGGATTTCGGATTTGTTTCGAATTTCGTGCTTCGTGCTTCGGATTTATCTCCAACCTACAACTTAATTAATTTTGCGTCTAAAATATTCTTAGCCTTCTTAATTTCAGCCAAAACGTTGTCCGGAACGGCGCTATCAATCTTTAGAAGTGTGCGCGCTTGCCCGCCCTGCACATCCCGCCCGAGAGTCATGCCGGCAATATTAATATGATTATTTCCCAGAAGCGTCCCTATTTGGCCGACGATTCCTGGCACGTCTTTGTTGGAAATAAGAAGAATGTATCCGTCCGGCACCGCTTCCACATCAAATCCATCAATCATCACAATGCGTGTGTCCTCGCGCGTCAGCATGGTTCCTGCAACACTCGTCCCCTTCTTTTCGGTTCTAATTTCCACCTGAATCAAATTGGCGTAATGATCCGCGCTCTGCGTTTTAGACTCGGTAATTTTAATACCGCGCTCTTTGGCAAGTACAGAAGCATTCACATAGTTCACGCTTTCGGCCAATAGGGGTGTCAAAAGACCTTTGATAATCGACACCGTGATGGGGGTGGTTTCGTAATCGGCGGTTTTGCCGGAGTATTTGATGTCGACTTGCAAAATCTGTCCTTCCACCAACTGCGCCAACAAAAGGCCGAGCTTATCTCCCAAATACAAATAAGGCCTGATTTGCTCAAGCACTTCAGGATCCACCGTGGGAACGTTGACAGCGTTTTTAGTTCCCTTCCCCTGGAAAAAATCAACGATGCTCTTAGCCACATCGACCGCTACAGCGATCTGCGCTTCTTCCGTTGAGGCGCCTAAATGGGGTGTTGCGATTACTTGTGGGAGCTTGGCCAAGGCATAATCTTTGGGAGGTTCCACCTCGTAAACATCAATGGCGGCACCCGCAACGCGGCCACCCTCGATTGCTTTCGCCAACGCCGCTTCATCAATCAATCCGCCGCGAGCGCAATTGATGATGCGCACGGTTTTTTTCATCATTGAAATTTCTTTCTCGCCAATCATATTTTTATTTTCATTCGTCAGCGGCATGTGCAGCGTAATAAAATCCGAGCGCCGATAAAGCTCATCCAAAGAAACCACTTCCACGCCAATCTCAAGAGCTTTTTCAGCGCGCAAGTAAGGATCATAGGCGATGACTTTCATTCCAAAAGCCTGCGCACGCTTTGCCACTTCCGAGCCGATCCTGCCTAGGCCTGCGATTCCGAGGGTCTTGTCATAAAGCTCAATACCGGTAAATTTTTTTCGTTCCCACTCGCCCTTTTTCATCGATTCGTTGGCTCTTGGAATATTGCGCGCCATCGACATCAAAAGACAAAAAGTGTGCTCGGCGGCCGAGATCGTGTTTCCGCCGGGCGTGTTAATCACCACAATCCCTTTTTTGGAGGCCGTTTCTACATCCACATTGTCCAGTCCGACACCGGCACGGCCGATTGCCTTCAACTTCTTGCCCGCCTCAATGACTTCTTTGGTGATCTGAGTGGCAGAGCGGACAATGCAAGCATCCGCGTCAGCGATTTCTCGTTTCAAATCTTCCAGCGGCATCTTGGTCTTAACGACCACTGAAATATTTTTTTCGGCTCTAAAAATCTGTAAGCCCTCATCCGAGAGATCATCACAAACAAGAACTTTAAATGTTTCTTTGCTAGCTAACGTCGCCGATGTCATCGAAGTGTCCTTTTTAAATTTAAGCGTTAACAACTTGGGCGCGTGCGTACCCAGCTTTGGCCAGCGCATCGCGAAAAGCGTCATAGCCAGTTTTAGCGTCTTTGGCGGTGCAGGCCCAGCCCATGTGGGCGAAGCGTATAATTTTCCCCTGAAGCTCGCCCTGGCCATCGGCCATCACCACCCCGTGCTGGTCACGCATGTAATTGATCAGATTTTTTGAAGGAATATCGGCGGGCAATACAATCGCCGTCAATGCATTGGAAGGTGACTTTGCAAATAGATCAAGACCCAAGTCCTTTACTTTCTCACGCACGTAATGGGCAACTTCCGCATGACGAGCCCAAACTTTTTCGATTCCCTCTTCCAAAAGCATGATGAGCGCTTCGTCGAGGCCGCGAATCAAACTGACCGCCGGGGTAAAGGGCGTGTCATTTTTTTTCATTGCTTTAATCGTCTCGGCGAAATTGAAATAATATTTTGGAAGCGTTGATGTTGAAATGGCCGCCTGAGCACGATCGTTGACCGCGACAAATGACAGGCCCGGAGGAAGCATCATTCCCTTCTGACTCCCGCAAACAACCACGTCTACACCCCACTCATCCATCGGAAGCGGATCGCAGCAGAGCCCGCTAATCGCATCGACAAAAAGAAGCGTATTTGAATTGCGTGTAAGCGCCGCGATCTCCTTGATCGGATGAACAACCGCGGTTGAAGTCTCCGTGAGAGTGATTAAAATCGCTTTGGCGTTGGGATGCGCTTTAAGTGCCGCGCGCACCTCTTCCACCGAAACCGCTTTGCCGTACTCAATTTCAAAACTTTTGACATCCAACTCATAAACGCGCGCGATGTCACGGTAGCGCTCGCCCCATTTACCGGCGGAGATTGAGAGAACGGTATCGCCTTTCGACAAAAGATTGGTCACGGTGGCTTCCATCGCCCCTGTACCAGAAGAGGCAAAATACAAGACAGGGTGCTTCGTCACAAACACTTTCCCCAAATTCCCATTCACCCGCTCAAGAATCGCCTGAAATTCTTTAGTCCGATGGTGAATCATGGGAAGTGCCGTTTTATCAAGGACACGCGCAGGAACATTGGTGGGTCCGGGTGTCAAAAGCAATGCTTCCTTCATAAAAAACCCCTTTATTTTATTTCTTAATGTTTCGAATGTTGGCAACCACCTCATCCACCAATCCATAAGCCTTGGCTTCTTCGGCGGACATAAAAAAGTCACGCTCCGTATCCTTCTCGATACGTTCAACGGTCTGGCCAGAATGGTAAGCTAAAATTTTATTCAGGCGCGCCTTAAGCCCCAAGATCTCTTTGGCTTGGATACTAATATCAGAGGCTGTGCCCTGAGCTCCGCCCCACGGCTGGTGAATCATCACACGAGAATTAGGCAGAGAATAACGTTTCCCCTTAGTGCCCGCGCACAAAAGAACAGCGCCCATACTGGCGGCCTGACCAAGACAATAGGTTGAGACGTCACATTTTAAAAATTGGATGGTGTCATAAATAGCCAATCCTGCCGTGACCGAACCTCCGGGGGAATTGATATAAATATGAATCTCTTTCTCAGGGTCTTCCATTTGAAGAAACAAAAGCTGCGCGACAATCAAATTGGCTACATTGTCATCAATCGGCGTACCGATAAACATCACGCGGTCTTTTAAAAGACGGGAATAAATATCATAAGCCCGCTCGCCGCGGCCGGTCGTTTCAATCACCATCGGGACTAGAATGCTCATAGAATTCTCCTTTAAAAAAACATCAATGTCATCCCCGAGATCTTTAATCGGGGATCATGTTAAGGTTTGATTCCCGATAAATACTTTCGGGAATGACAGTTATTTCTTTTCTTCGAATTTCGCATTCGCTATCAAAAAATCCACGGTCTTAGCTTCTATCATGCTCTCGCGTAAATCGTCCCCAAACACCCGCTGCACCTCTTCCATCGGCCTGCCTGATTCAGTAACCAGGCCTTCGAGGCGCTTATGGAGCTCTAGTTCATCCAACTCAATGTTTTCGTTTTCGGCAATGGTTTGAAGAATAAAATACAACCTCACCTGCTCCGCCGCCCTCTTTCCAATCTCGTCTTGAATTTTAGGCTTTTCTTCAAGAAACTTGGACTCGGGGATTCCCATTTGTTGATACTGGCGCCGCGCCTGGTCCCACAAACGCTCCGTCTGCTTTTCCACAAGGCCCTCAGGAACAACAAAAGAATTCTGTTCTAAAAGCTTCTCAAACAATTCTTTTTTCATTTTCTCCACCGACTGCGAATGCTTGTGTTGAGCGAGATCTTTTTGCACCGCTTCTTTCAATGCTTCAATAGAGTCTTTGCCGAGAGTTTTGGCAAATTCGTCATTGACGGCGGGTAGTTTTTTCTCCTTGATGCCACGCACCCAGACCTTGTAATGCGGCTTGGCGGCTTCACCCTTGTCTTTTTCCTCTTGGGTGAGCTTGTGACTAATCTCTCGGGATTCGTTTTCGGAGGCCCCTACAATTTTTTCAAAAAAATCATCGGCTTCGCTTGGCTCCACGTAAAGCAAAACACCTTTTTTGCCTGGCGCATAGGCGCCCTCTTGCCAGATTTCAACATCGGTGACGATAAAATCACCCTTATTCACCGCGCGCGGCTCGACGATAGGTATCAACTCGGCACGCGATTCAACCAGAGATTGCATCCCTTTTTCAAGATCATCGGCACTGACCTCAGCGGATTCGCGGCGCAATTTAATTCCTTTGTAATTTTTGATCGAGGTTTCGGGGGCGCGCTCAAATTCAGCGGAAAATACCAGCTTTTTACCTCGTTCGCATTGAATCTCGGAGATTGAGGGCAGTGCCACCGGGTGAACCTTCTCTGCCTGCACGGCCTGGTGGTAGGCTTCTGGAATCAATGATTTAATCACTTCTTCGTGAGCTTCTTTGGAATACCGACGCTCCACCATTTCAAGCGGTGCCTTGCCCTGGCGAAACCCAGGCAGTTGGGCGGCTTTCTGAAAATCCTTCAACACTTCCTGGAAGCGGTTTTCAACACGATCGGCTTCGACCTCCACCAGTAATTTGACGCGGCAATCTTTAATTTTTTTAAGGCTGGTTTTCATGGGTGATAGATAATCCTTTTAGTCTTCTGCTTCTTCGGCAGCAACTTTCTTGGTTTTGATATTGTAGCGCCGGCCCTTATGGTCCTTGACGCGGTCGTGCTGACGCTGCAACTGAAGCTGGATACTACCTAGGCTTTCATCAAATGCCGCATACATATCCGCGTTGTCATTTTTGGCTGTCAGGCGTAAATTTTTGGCCAAAAGCGTAATTTCTGAAATATTACGAATTTTTTGGACTTCCAACACGACATGCACGGATTCCAATTTAAGAGAAAACTTTGCCAACTTTTCAATCTTGGCATGGATGTACTTTTTTAGAGGCTCCATGACCTGAAAATGCCGTCCGCTGATATCAATTTCCATAAGTTTATTGCTCCTTTTTTCACCAAAAGAAATAATCATATCACAATTAGGCTACATCGTAAACTTCTCACCCAAATAAATTTTGCGCGCTTCTTTGCTGGCTAAAAGCTCTTCCCGTGTCCCAGAAATAAGAATACGGCCCTCATACATAATGTAGGCGCGATCCGTGATCGCCAACGTCTCACGGACATTGTGATCCGTCAAAAGGATACCCAGCCCTTTCTGCTTAAGCTCCTTGATCAGGTGCTGGCAATCCGAGACCGCGATGGGGTCAATACCAGAAAACGGCTCATCCAATAAAATGCACAGCGGATGTGTCACCAGTGCCCGGGTAATTTCCAGACGGCGTCTTTCTCCGCCCGAAAGCGTGTAAGCACGCGATTTGCGCAAATGCTTAATACCCAGCTCACTCAAAAGTTCTTCAAGCCGCTTCTTTCTTTCGTGAGGCGGCAAATCCAACGTCTCAAGAATCGCCAAGATATTCTCTTCTACGGTGAGCTTTCGAAAAATGGAGGGCTCTTGGGAGAGATAGCCAATCCCCAATTGCGCGCGCTGGTGCATGGGGTATTGCGTCACATCACGGTGATCAAACAAGATTTGTCCGCTGTCGGGCCGCACAACACCTGTCACCATATAAAAGGTTGTTGTCTTGCCAGCTCCATTTGGTCCCAAAAGCCCCACAATTTCACCCGGATTGATTGAAATATCGACGCCATTCACCACTGGGCGTCCATTATAAGCCTTTTTTAGGGATTTTGTTTCAAGTAGCGCCATCGAATTAGCTCCTAACACCGTATTGCATTAAAGATTCGCTTCCCTTATGAACTGTAATATCGGGATTACCTTCAAGTCGTATGGAGCCGTTGGCAACGGTATAGGTCGCCCGCTGTGAGCGGGTAGTATCACTGCCTCGCTGAATCACCACGTCACCGATGGCGACAATCTGCTTTACTTTTTTTTCATCAGCTTCAAAAAAGACATCCATACGTTTGGCTAAAAGCGTGCCGCGCTGGTCCACTGCTTTCACATTGCGGTAAAGAATCATTTTGTTCTCATTGTAATAAATTTTCATTGGGCCGTCGCAAGTGAGTACGGAGCCGTCATTAGAGGTCATCACAATTTTGCGGTTAAGCTGAATAAAACTGTCGCTGGGCCGCCCCATAGCACCAATCCCCTGGACTTTCACCGCGTCATGGTCGACAAATACCGGTGCGGCGGTTCGCATGGTGCCCCCCTCCTGCGACCACTGCACGTGATCGGTACGTATCACCGTATTGTCGCGCAGACGAAGCGTCACATTCTCATCCAGGTAAACGGTCTGCCCCGCATCAATTTTGGCGGTCTCTCCTTGAAGATTCCAAAATTTTTGACCGGTATCATCAAACCCAGTCATTGTAAATTTTTGAAGACGCTGGTCGCGGCTAGTGTCCAATGCTTCTTTGGAGGAAACGGACTTCTTCTGAGGGCTCTGATGCTGCCTACCCTGAAGAAATAGAAACAAAAACGACCCCACAAGAATAAAAATAAAAAGGTAAAAAGGGAAATTTCTCTTAAAAACCGAGGCGTTCAACGAAAATACCTGCTGGTAACAGCGTCCCATTTCCCCTGCGTTTTTAACAGAAGGTCGATCACTTCTCGGACCGCCCCTCGGCCCCCCGCGCGCTCAGTCACATAGTGAGCAACCTCTTTTACATCCGGCACGGCATTCGATACAGCGGCGGCGAATCCCACGCGGCGCAAAATTGGCAAATCAATCAAATCGTCCCCAACGTAGAGCACTTCTTCTGGCGCGGCCTTATATTTTTTTATTATTTTTTCAAATACTTTTAGCTTGTCTGTCGCTTTCTGAAAAATCTTAGAAATCTCAAGCTCTTTGGCGCGGCGAATATTAATACGAGATTTTTTTCCGCTCACAATCACCACCGGAAATCCTGCCCGCTTTAAAAGGGTCATGCCGAAACCATCCTGGACGTCAAAAAATTTAAGTTCGTCCCCATAATCGCCATAGACGATACGCCCATCGGTCAAGACGCCATCGTTGTCTAACAAGACTATTTTTATTTTTAAAAGCCTCTCTTTTAGATTGGGAGCAATATCGTTCATTTTTAGAAACCCGCCTTTAACAGGTCCTGCACATCCAAGAGTCCCACCGGCCGATTTTTTTTGTCGACCACGGGCACTTCATCAATTTTTTTGGAACGCATAATTTCAAGCGCCTGCGCGGCCAATTTCTCGGCCTCAATACACACCGGATTCAAAGTCATGGCTTGAGCCACTGTCCAACCCAAGATATCCTGACCATCCTTCAGGTGGCGTCTTAAATCCCCATCCGTAAAAATCCCTTTCAAGACACCCGCTGTATCGACAACCGTCGCGGAACCGGCGCGGGCATTGGTAATTTTATAAAGGACATCTTTTATTTTTTCGTTCTCACGTACGAGCGGATTGTTTTTGCCGGTACGCATGATATCGGAAACTTTAAGCAAAAGCCTTTTTCCCAAATCTCCGCCGGGATGATAGAGCGCAAAATTTTCAGGTTTAAACCCTTTTTTTTCCAAAAGCGTGACAGCTAGTGCATCTCCCATCGCCAGCATGGCTGTCGTCGACGCGGTGGGCGCCAGATTCATGGTGCAGGCTTCCCTTTTGACACTCACGTCAAGAACGATGTCGCTATGCTGAGCCAAGAGAGACCGCGAATTGCCGGTGATAGCAATAAGCCCAGCGCCGATTTGACGAATCACCGGAAGAAGTTTGATGATTTCCTCTGTTTGGCCGCTATTGGAAAAAGCGATGACCACATCGTCCTTCATCACGCGTCCCAAATCGCCGTGAAGCGCCTCGGCTGGATGCAAAAATAAGGAGGGTGTGCCGGTAGATGAAAGTGTGGCGGATATTTTCTGGGCAATGAAGCCAGGCTTGCCCATGCCAGTCACCACAACGCGGCCTTTAGATTTTAATATTAATTCACAGGCTTTTTCAAAATTGCGGCCAACTCGTGGCAAAAGCGCTAAAAGTGCCCGCGCTTCAATGCGAATTACATCTTTGGCCATGCGGACCGTGTTTTTAGCGGTCATTTCGAACAACCTTACTTAGACGAAGCAGGCGGTCCAGAAGCCGTTCGAGCTCCTTAAGAGGCACCATGTTGGGCCCATCGCTGGGCGCTTGGTCTGGATTCTCATGCACTTCCATAAATACCCCATCCGCACCCGCTACCACTCCAGCTTGCGCCAACACGGGAACGAAACGACGGTCACCGCCCGAGCTTTTACCGCGGCCCCCGGGAGCTTGCACCGAATGTGTTGCGTCAAATATAACAGGACAACCAAACTCTTTCATGAGCGGAATCGAGCGAAAATCATTAACAAGCGTATTGTATCCAAAAAAAGTACCTCGCTCGCAGAGCATGACATTGGGGTTGCCTGTGGAGACTACCTTTTCTACGACATTCCCCATTTCCCAGGGCGCCAAAAACTGGCCTTTTTTGACGTTGATTACTCTTCCCGTTTTACCGGCGGCTATCAAAAGATTGGTTTGACGTGAGAGAAATGCGGGAATCTGAAGAATATCCGCCACCGTTGCGGCCTCGGCTGCTTCCTCGGGAGTGTGGATATCGGTTAGAATCGCAAGGCCCGTTTCCTCTTTTACTCGCTTTAAAATGGCAAGTCCTTCGCCAATTCCAAGACCGCGAAAAGATCCCATTGAGCTGCGATTGGCTTTGTCGTAACTGGATTTGTAAATGTAGGGAATATGAAGACGATTGGCTATTTTTTGAATGGCCAGCGCATGACGCATCGCGCTTTTTTCGTTCTCCACGACGCAAGGACCAGCCATTAGAACAAGCGGCTTGCCCTCGCCGATGGAAATTTTCCCAAGGCGGACAATGTGAGGCTTCATGGAGCGCTTTAGTCTACTTTATGCTGGAGCGAGGCTTTAACAAAATCCCTAAACAAGGGATGCGCCTCGTCCGGCTTGGATTTAAATTCAGGGTGAAACTGGCAGCCTACAAACCATGGATGCCCTGCCAGCTCAATAATTTCAACGAGTCTACCGTTGGGGCTTGAGCCAGAAACGATCAAGCCGCTGGTTTCCATTTTAACTTTGTATTTATTGTTAAATTCATAACGGTGGCGGTGGCGCTCGTGGATCGATTCGCGGCCGTACGACTTGTAAGTTTTAGTACCTTTTTTAACCGAACAAGGATAGGAACCCAGACGCATCGTGCCCCCCAAATCCTTCACCTGTTTTTGCTCTTCCAAAAGACTGATCACGGGAAATGGCGTCGTCTTGTTAAATTCCGTGGAGTTGGCTCTCCCCAGTCCGCAGACATTACGTGAAAATTCAATCACGGCACACTGCATTCCCAAACAAATACCAAAAAAAGGAATATTATTTTCACGCGCGTACTTAATGGCTTTAATCTTGCCTTCAATCCCGCGATCGCCAAAACCGCCCGGCACGAGGATGCCGTTAAGATCTTTCAAATGCTTTTCGCCGCCCAGACCCTGGACATCCTCGGAATCAATTTTTTTGAGCTCCACCTTAGTGTCGTTGGAAATGCCGCCATGCTTAAGCGCCTCGTAAATCGATTTGTACGCGTCTTGATGCTCGATGTACTTACCGACCACGCCAATCTTGACGTGTTTGGAGGGGTTGATGGAGCGGTCCACAACATTGGTCTTCCAGGCTTTCATTTTTTCATCACCGTCTTCACAATTTAATTTCAAAAGGCGGATGATAATGGAGTCCAGCCCCTCGTCTTTTAATGCCAGCGGCACCTCATAAATATCCTGAACATCCAAACCCTGAATGACTTGGTCGATTTCGACGTTACAAAAGAGAGCGATTTTTTCACGGACATCTTTGGAAAGTTTCTTTTCGGTACGGCAGATGAGAATGTCCGGCTGGATACCGATCTCGCGCATCTTCCCCACACTGTGCTGAGTGGGCTTGGTTTTAATTTCATCAGCCACTCGGATATAGGGAATCAGCGTCAGATGGATGTTGATCGCGTGGTCTTTTCCCACGTCTTGGCGAAATTGGCGGATGGCTTCTAAAAATGGAAGGCTCTCAATATCACCGACGGTACCGCCGATTTCGCAGATGACCACATCCACTGATTTGTTGTGTGTCACCGCTTTGATGGCTGATTTAATTTCATCGGTGATGTGAGGCACCACCTGAACGGTCGCGCCCAAATAATCCCCGCGGCGTTCTTTGCTAATAACCGAATAATAAATTT
Organism: Candidatus Omnitrophota bacterium; assembly: GCA_945877765.1. Classification (GTDB taxonomy): domain Bacteria; phylum Omnitrophota; class Gorgyraeia; order 2-02-FULL-51-18; family 2-02-FULL-51-18; genus CAMDWQ01. The sequence continues at coordinate 41,691 of CAMDWQ010000003.1, forward strand.
TGCCGGTGGTGATGTTGTTGAGCTTTGTTGCCTCAAGCGTTGTAAAGCGCTCATAATGCCCCAGATCCAGATCCGTCTCCCCGCCGTCCTCCGTCACGTAAACTTCGCCGTGCTGGTAAGGGCTCATGGTCCCCGGGTCCACATTAAGATAGGGATCGCACTTCATCAGAATCACGCGGAGGCCCTTGGACTCCAGCAGTTTGCCAACCGATGCGGAAACAATTCCTTTTCCCAGACTTGAGACGACACCTCCGGTAATAAAAATATATCTAGGCATTTTGCTCCTTAAGCTCCTTCGCCATAATCATCCTTGCCAGTTCAAGATCTCCGGGCGTGTCCACGCCGACGGTTTCAAAATTGGTTTCAATGACCTTGATTTTATAGCCATATTCTAATGCACGAAGCTGTTCCAACCGTTCGCCTAATTCCAAATAAGAGGCGGGAAGCTTTTTGAACGTAAAAAGAAAATCTTTGTTGTACGCGTAAATCCCCAAATGTTTATAAAAAAAAGCCCCCTCCTTGCCCGGCTTTAAAAGACTGGGAATCGGCGAACGTGAAAAGTAGAGCGCAAAATTTTCGTCATCGAGGACAGCCTTTACCACATCAGGGCTGCGAAATTCATCCTCGGAGGTGCTTTTTTTGACCACCGTCGCCATCGAAATCTTGGGGTCTTTTTGCATCGCACGGACCAAATCATCAATGACCATCGGCTGGATAAGCGGCTCATCCCCCTGAATATTGACCACGATTTTTACATCCAGCGCATTCACCACCTCGGCGAGGCGATCCGTGCCGGTGGTGTGCGACTTGGAAGTAAAAACAACCTTCCCGCCAAATTCTTCAACGACACGGATAATCCGGTCGTCGTCGGCAGCGATAATCACATCATCTAGCATCTTGGCTTTTTTTGCGCGCTCGTAGACATGCTGAATCACGGGCTTCCCGCAAAGATCCTTGATGACTTTCCCCTCAAACCGTGTCGACGCGTAGCGCGCCGGAATGACTCCTACTGCTTCCATCAAAGCCCCATTTCTTTTTGAATGCGCTCGGTGAGCTCTTCGCGGCTAGTAACGGCCACTCCCAACTTACCGACGACTATCCCCGCGGCACAGTTGGCAATATGCGCCGCTTCAATTGCGTTCGCGCCGGCCGCCCGCGCCAGCGTGTAAGTGCTAATCACGGTATCGCCGGCACCTGACACATCATACACTTCTTGCGCCACCGTCGGAATCTTGATCATTTTTTCGCCTTCTTGAAAAATAGCGATGCCGTTTTCGCCAAGGGTAATCAGAGCCGTCTCACATTTAAGTTTCTGCAGCATTTTCCGTCCGGCCTTCTCAAGACTGGCTTCGTCTTTAATTTTGAACCCGACCATCGCCGCGGCCTCATGGTGATTGGGGGTGAGCGTCGTCACACCGCGATAATAAGAAAAATGAGTCTCTTTCGGATCGACGGTTATAATTTTTTTGTGCTTGCGGGCAATTTTGACAATTTCGCGCACGAGGCTTGGCACAATCACTCCTTTGCCGTAGTCCTCGATAATGAGCGCATCAATCACATCGATCTGCGTGCCAATAAAATGAATGATTTCTTTAAGTGTTGCTTCGGCTACCGGCTTAATGACTTCGCGGTCAATACGGACCACCTGCTGATGATGCGCGATCACACGTGTCTTTTGCGTCGTCGGCCTATCTTTGTCGGAGAAAATCCCATCGCAATTGACGCCTTTTTTCTTCAAAAGGCCGCGCAAGGTCTCGCCGCGTGAGTCATCCCCCACCACCCCAGCCAAATACACCTGACCGCCTAGAGCGCGGATGTTGTTAGCGACATTGGACGCGCCGCCCGGCATGAAACTTTCCTTATCCACCCAGACCACCGGCACCGGCGCCTCAGGAGAGATGCGCGAGACGTTGCCATAGATAAACTCATCCAAGATAAGGTCCCCCACCACCAGAACGCGGGCGCGGTCAAAGGATGAAATCAGGCGTTGAATTCGGGCAAAATCTTTTTTATGCATAAAGGTTTCCTGGAAAGACTGTTAATTTTAGCACTGGGGCTTAAGGGGTGTCAATGAATCCGGTAGTCTAGGGGTGGGTTGTTCTGGTCCGAGGGCTTGAAGTTATCGTGAATATGTGGTACATTGTATGACAGATACAACAAGGAGAAAAATGATGAGACACGCTGTATCCATTAGCCTTCCCGATGGAATATTCAACCAACTAAAATTCTATTGCCAGAAAGAAAACGCCAACTGCAGCGAAACAACCCGAAGAGCTCTGCGCGAATTTTTTTACCGCCAAGAATTTTCAAAAGTGCGCAGTAAGTTTCAGCTCGAAGCAAAGAAAGCGGGTGTTCATTTTACTGAAGAAGAGATATTTAAACGGGTCTCTTGAAAATTCTTTTTGACACCAACGTGTTAGTGTCCGCCGTTTTATCCAGCGGCGGACATTGCAGTGAAATTGTAGATCACTGTGTACACGAACACGAGCCCTACACAACTGATTTTATCTTGGACGAGCTTAAAAAAGTTTTTAGAGAGAAGAGTTTCAGGGTTGTAGGAAAGCCTGTGGATGCGCTTCTTAAATTCATGAATCAATTTTATATTCTCGGCCAAACAGCCGATACCGTCGACAAGGTTTGCCGAGATCCCGACGACGACCAAATCCTCGCCGATGCGCTGATCAATCACATCGATGTCATCATTACCGGCGATAAAGACCTATTGGATATTAAAAAGTACAAAGGCGTCCGTATTTTAGCGCCCAAAGATTACTGGATCCTATAAAAGATCAAAAAATTCCTCAACCTCATCACCAATCGTGTACTTCTAAATCAGAGATTATTAAAACCATCGACCGATATACCAGCCTGACGAATTAATTTTCTTAGGGTTCCTAGATTGATCACTGTCTCGTCGACGGTCTTGCCTTGTGATATGCAACCAGGCAAAGCAGGTACCTCGGCAACGTAGTAGCCCGATTCACCTTTTTCGATAATAACCTCAAGTTTCATATTTAAATCCTCCGAAGCAAAGCATCCCATATTTGCTTGTATTTATCAAATACCCAAAAAAAATCAGCGAGCCCAATGAAGCTGTGGTTTTTTTTTGGCGTCTGCGCAGTCTTTAAGATACAAATTGATAAGATTCTGGTAAGGAATCCCCATCTTGCGGGACAATTCCTTGAAATAAGTAATAACCTCTGTCCCCAACCTGATCGTTACCTGTTTCTTGAGCAGGTGTGTGTAGGGATTTTTCTTGGAATCAGAAAAATCATATTCTTTTCTCATGATAAGAACTCCATGTATTCTTGTTTTTCATTGGCTGTGGCTTGCCTAGCTGAGATAATTCTCACCACTTCGTCTCCTTCTCTGTAACAATTAAAACCCAAGCATACCATATTTACACAGCGCCTTCAGCGCTTCAACGAAATTAGCTTTAGGCGTTGGACTCGACCGTACGGGAGAGCAGGTAAAGCTGCATGGCTTTTTTGAAAGTGGCCCAAACCTTGGCGGGAAAAGCAAAGTTTGCAATAGCCTCCTTCTCGCCTTCTAGAAAATCTTTGAAGTCCTTCATTTCCATTGCCTTGCGCTTTTGGGTATCTATTCCGTACTCAGGAGCTATGGAGAGAAAATAATCGAAAGCCTCCTTGAGCCGCCCATCCGCCAATAGTCTCATCATGTGACCCACCTCGCTAAATGCAAAAACTGGAGCCTGGCCACCCACTTGGCCTTGCAAAGTGACCCGAAGAAGATTGGAAGGCAGCTCAATATTTAGCTCAGGAAGTTTAGATTGGGCGTTAGTCAGGAGAATATTGGAAACACCCTGACCTTTAAATGATTCCGGAAGATTTTGCAAGCTTACAAACTGGCCAGCTTGTTTAGACCGAATGGTTTCACCGAGAACACTCAGCGCCTTCTTCACCTGACCCTCATCACCCAACAATACTACCATCGAGGTAGGCGACAAACCTGATGCTTGATGGATAGCAAAATTTTGAAGTTCTTGGGTAGGCATATTGGACACATCCACAAAAAATACAGCGAGGTTGCTCAATACAGGAACTACCGCGTGGCCAGCTCGGTTGGCAGCAAGAACAATATTAAGTTTTTTGGTGAGTTCGTCGTTGCGCGTATTTTTCATGGTATTGCGATCTTCTTGCCGAGCCAGATTCACAGCGCCGTTTGAAGTATTCAGGATGTAGGAGGCGCCGCCAGTGACCACCAAAAGCTCGCCGTCTCGTCCCGTCAGTTCGTACACCTGCACTTCCCCGCTTTCATCGGCCAATGCAAGGCTTTCGGTAAATGTCCGGCTCAGAATCGGCACAAGATCTGTTAAAAAATACTGCACATTCCTAGCTAGACCGTCGGTCGGCGTGACTACAACCTCTGGCGAGGTTTCTGAAAAGTCTGCCCGCCAGACTCTGAGCTCGGGTGCTCTAACGCTTCTATTCAAAAGGTCAAAATCAGCTTGCGCCGATTCATCGGTGGACGCCAGCCGGGCGGCAATCGGAGTGAACTGACTAGCAATTTTTTTGGCCTGCTCGTCCTCAAATACAGCGGGCTCATCAGACTGCCTGAGATTTAAGTAACGTGCTTCGACAACATATGAACTGCCTTCCCTAGACGCTCTGTTAAAAGAATGATCTGTGACTTTTATAACCGTTATGACTAAACGTAGGCCTGAACTGGAGTTAGCGAGATAACTATTTATGCTTCTGGTCCATCCGCTTAGTGGGTACGATTGATCAAGTAGCACAGACGACCACGGTGTTTGTGTGGGAATTTCAATAATGCTTCTTTTTTTCTGAGCTGTTTTCAGGCTATCTATCACTTGCTTATCTGTAGGCAGACTTGGATCAGCATTAGACCGTAAACTATCTTGCAGGGTTCCCAGAGCAGAAAGCGTGATCAGTGTCCTTATGTCACCTTGTTTGCCCAGGCCCAAAAGAGCCACCTCTTGTGGTAACATCGCCGGTTTAATTTCACCCAGGTTTATAAGCTCGACCCGGCCGGCCGCATACCTATTGCCAGTACTGACCCTGGCAATAGAGTCTTTTAAGATGCTCGCCGTCACAATAAGATTAGCGGGAGTTGTGTTTTTCGGAGAGATTGTCAATGAAGCAAAAACCAATTGACTTGCGCGGTCTTGGAATCTGACTTCAAATTCTACCTTACTCTCCACACCTGGAAACAAGCTCAGATCAATCGCAAAAACTGGGGGCGTTGTTTCCTCGGATACAACAGACGCGGCGGAAATGTCTAAGACCTCCCTACTGTTGAAGTGAATAGCTCCGTGAATAGTCATCGGTATACCCTGGCTAAGTTCCAAATTATCCATCCCCTCACGAGTTCGGAGTTCATTGAAAAAACTAACCAACCCATTCGTAATAGCCTCAGCATCCACAGAAGAGAGGTTCAATTTCTTATTAACCCGGGGCCTTAACAGGGGGGGGTCAGGTAGATACGGCACGACCAAGCCTCTTCCGCTTTTATTATTACCCGCGCTATCTGGATGAGGCGGATGTGGATGACGTATTCTATTTGAACGATGGGAGGTCCTATTCTTGTTAGCAAGCCGGGCGGCGGATGGCGCCGCCAGAAGAACTTGGGGGATTGTGATATTTTCGTTTTCGACGTTTCCTTCGTTAATACCTTGTTTTACATGGAATTCTGTTATCTCACCACCCTCGCCGAAAAATCCTATTAAATCCTTGGCAGACACGGCAATCTCGATCATTTGCCCGTTGGACAATGAAGTTGCTTTCTCTCCCTGTGCCGCCCAATCATTATCAGTCTTTGAGAAGGTGGTAATATAATTTGTTACTTCCCCTTTCCCATTTTTGCCTCGAATTTGAATGGTAAATTTCGTAAACGAAGCCACTTTTGGATTAAGCCTAAGAACAACGTAGCTGTCTTTCATTGCACTGAGTTTGGAGGGAAATCTTTCGAGTTCGGTAACTTTACGCATATAGGCGTAAAATTTTTCACTAGTTTTATGACCATACTTGCCGCTTAGAGGTTGCTCATTAACAATAACTCGCAGATTCGTGGGGTGTTTTGGTTGAGGGGTTTTACTTCTAACTCCGCCGGGGCCTTTCCCCTCCCACTCAGACGATATAAAAAGACCGGAATTTTCCACTGGGTCGCTCACTCCATAGCGTCCCTCGTGGGACTTGCCAGTTTCCTTCGCTTTCCAGGGGTTGTTGTTGAATTGAAACCAAGTCACGCGAATGATGTTGGGCGTCCTTTCCACCACTTCGAATACTTTCTTCATAAATTCAAGTTGTCGGGCCGCTTGATCTTCACCAGCAGCGTTTTGATTAGGGAGACCGATTTCCTGGATGATCAGCGGTAGTCCGGCTAGCTCCGCCGATGCGGCAGCCCTTTCAATCAGCGAGACATCGCCATTCCACGATCCGTCCTTGTGATTGACACCCGGATACAGATTGACGGAAATGGCTTTTACGGGTTTTTCGCCGATTTTTGCTTCCTCTATCGCGTTGTATTTCTTGATCGATTGCGCTTGTTCATCGGTCAGGCCGCCAAGCGCCAGCGAGACAGGGATCTCGACAGGTTTTTTGCCAGCGCTGGCGCGCCTGGCATTTAGCGCGCGAAATGCCAGCACAACTTCGGAGGCCATCTCGACTTTGTATTGGATAAGTTCATTAGGGGTGAACGGATCCTGTTTAGAAGGAAATGCCTTGTCCTTGTCTTTGTCTAGAAAATAATTGATCTCGTTACCCAGATTGATCGTGTCAAGCCACGGCTCTTCTCCATAAATCTCAACAAATTTTCTGAGACTAACTTTAACGGCCTCCCGGTCGCCCTTAGACGTCAGAGCCGGCGATCCCGGCTTATTCCAGAAACCGATCCAATGTCCCGCGGTAACACGAATGCCGTAGTCAGTCCACAGCATTCTGAACATCTCTTTGATGGCGTCGATCTGCTTTGGATCATCTGTCGGTAAGTAGTAGGTGCGAATATTTTTAACGCCCATCTTCATTAAGCGTTTGGCGTGACCAAGTAAACGCTTTTGGATGTCTTTTTGTTGGACGGGGTCTAACGCCTGAAGAGCTGGTCCTTTTGCTTTTCCGTTCCTGTCAAAAAGTTCAGATGACTCAAACAAGGCCGCGAAAAATTCCGACATCTTCTTATCCCACAAGTTTGTTGGAATATCATACGCCGGGGTATACACCATGCCGCCGATATGCGCTTTTCTCGGCAGCACAATACCGTTCCGCACGACACTCCATGTTTTTGCCGCTTCGTCATGGACATATCGAGTTGAGTTTTCTAGATCGTCAGCCGCAGAAGCGCTCCAAGCCAAGAGTGGTGCTGTAGCGACTAACCCCGTTTCTAAGAAAGCCCTCCGGTTAAGCCTCGTCGCCAAACGGGCGGCGTTGGAAATCTCCGCCGGCACCCCCCCCAACCTCGTCATCGCCCCAGCCTGGGCTTCTAAAAGATCTATTTCAGCGATCCCAAGAGGAATAATATCTTGTAAATAATTTAAATTTTTTTGCGCGGCGCCCAATTCTCTTGTCACAGCCTGCTTAATTTCATCACTCAATAAAGTTTGGCCTAGAAGGGCTTCCCAGGGACTGACTGTTTTTTCCAGCGTATCTTGGCTATTCTTAAAAAACGGTTGAACAATATGATTATCATTCCAATCGGCAATAATTTTACGTTTAGCATCCGCATAGTCACCATTAAACAAGGCTAGCACCGCCTTTTTTAGGAGTTTGATTTCTTCAAGCTCCTGGCTCGCCGCTTCCAACAAGCCATTTACATTTTCATCTTGGCTTTTTTTTCCTTTTATCGGTTTAATCAACGCTTTGGCCGCTTCTAATCCTTTTTCAATCGCGTATATTCGGATAACCATTTGGCCAAGATACCTCTTTTTTTCATGGTCAGGCGGATGAGATTTATAAACCGCCAACAACTGTTCGGCAAAACCAATGCGACTAGTTATGTTAGGGTCCTTTAGAACAGTCCTAATGGCTGTTAGAGCGTCTTTTTGGTTATCAACCGTTTTCGGACGCCACACTGATTTGGTATTGGAAAAACCATTTATCACAAAAGCCTGACCGAGAATTAACCTGTCAACAGATGCCTGGAATGCTCGAGCTCTTTCTTTCAAGCTGTACATCATGAACGCATAGGCATCCCTCTCATTATTGGCGGCTGTCTGAATTGGTTTATCTGGAACTGGAAGATACTGGTTTATATCCACCTCTTTATAGAAACTTCCAAGTACGAGCCCTATCACCCAGTGAGCTGCGGCGTATGTCTCAATATCTATGGTTTTTTTGGAGGGCTTGGCCAAACGGGCGGCGGAAAGAACGGATGGAGGTTGGAGGATTGAGGATGGAGGTCTAGTGTTCGCCAGCATAGTCCCCCGATACCGCACTGGTTGACCCTTCGGCAATTTTTCTTGCGGCTTATTTTCTTTATGTTTAATAATTTCATTTCCGAATTTGATTAAAACAGGCCTCAGCTTTAACTCCCAATCTTCTTCACTCATTTGCCGCAAGTTTTTGGTCGCGGGCCAAGAAAACCGAACAAAAACATGCTCAACCGGCATACCATCCTGGAGGGGTGACTCTATATCATTAGTCCCGAGCATGATCGGTTCGTCTAAAGATCGATTGGTTACCATCACCCTTTCATTCGCCACCCCTAAAAATGCTTCCAACGCTTTTAGCGAATCGGTGGCATTTGGATCGCTTTCCGCTTGTGCTTCGGTGTCGTCTCTAAATTTTTTTACGGTTGAAAGTACTTTCCGAAGAAACGCTCTGACTTCTTCCGTATCCTTGATTTCACTATCCACCAACAAGATCCGCTCCGCGACTGGGTCCCCGACTTGATTATCCAGCAAAAAGGCCCGCTGCGCGACTGGAGCTTGTGTGCGGTCAATACTTCGGTTTTGGGGTGAACGCATCATCAGGCTTACGGTCAACGTGATGAAGCCGATTATGCCCAAAATAGACAAAAGAGCTTTTGTTCCTGAGGACTCCATTTCGTCCGTCGCCAACAGGGCACCTCTTAGTTCGATTTGGATAGATTTAATCCGATCCCCAGGAATAGTAAAATCTCTGTCCTTACCATTCAATGTCGTATCTAGCTTAATGATCGGTCTAACCAAGATCCCTATTTTCGCGCCGCCTGGCTCTCCCCCAACAACACTCATGAGGGTCAGAGCACCCGACACATCATCATTAATATAAGTTACATAAATATTGCCTGTCCATCGCGAGCTAGGATTATTCATTCGCGGTTCTCTCGCAACATAAGCTAAAAAATCATTGAAACTGAACGCCTTCCCGATTTCTATCCCCAACCGGGCGGCGGACGTGGAGTTGTTCCCCCCTCTAGTCGTACTCTCAGATACAAAACCCCTACTTGCTGCTGACCCCGTATCATAACCAGAAACCTGAATCATCCTACGAATGATAGTGAAAAAATAAAAATAAATAGACAGTAGGTGTTGAAGATGGTCACGATAATTAGGTCGCACATCACTTCCAGTACCCGACGGATATCTTTCCTGTGAATATCCATAGTGCCTAGTATAAAAAACGATTGCTATAGATATGCCGAAATATATAGGCGCTGAAAAAAACATCACGTAGACAAGATCCGCATGCCCCATAAACGGGAAACTATCGCGACTAAGTACTGCGTGATCATCGAGATGCATAGACACATTATTATAGAATAATAAATATAATCCCAAACCAGTCACTAGAAAAGAAAGCATTTGTCCGATAGCCAACGACCGCAAAACCAAATCTGGTGGCAGTGATGAATTAGGAGCAGAGGCCTTGGGTGGCACTACCGTGTCTGACGCGCTGTCCATAGGTAGCGGCTCATAAGGATTATCATCTCTTGTGCTTCCCGCCAACCGGGCGGCCGAAGCACCTCCTCTTAAAAAAATTTCTAATATATCAGCTGCCTGCTCGCTGATGACAGGGTCATATCTTTTTTTGGCTTGATCAACTATATATTCCAGAGTCTCTATGATTATGTCTTTTGATTCCGGCGTGGCTAACTCATAGACTGCATCCAACACATTCGTGGCCGCTGCTTCCTTGACTATTTTTCGTTGGCCGTACAGGTCGCTCTTATGTCCAGAAATGGCAACAACCAATGTAGAGACTGCCTTTTGCAAATGATCTTTTGGTAAATTTGCAAAGAATGTAACGATGGCTGTAGAATTCTGCTTAACAAAATACTTATCCCAGAGGATTCCGATAATCAAATTGACAGGCCGCGGCGCCCTTGCAACATCCTTAAACCTTGGCTGGGAATACCATTTCTGTCGTTCCGTTAGCTCTTGTAAGGCCGCCCCAGAACGAGCGGGGGTTTTCATCATTGCTTGAAGCAATCCTCTCATCTTAGCGAAATGCCAAGAATGATCTGTAGGGTCGTGCGAAAAATCTGGCTCAGCCCTACCCGCCAACCGGGCGGCGGAAAGCTGCTTATCCCCAGCGACCCCCAAGACACCATCAAATCCGGCGCGTCCGCGCGCGGGCAGGCTGGCAAACCCTTCTTGGAATTGACGCGCCGTCGGCGATCCATCGGCGATGGCTCTCAACGTCTGAATCTGTAAAGTCCTCAGCGTATTCACCGAAGAAATCATTTTGGGAGCTTTTTGACCCAGAAGAATCTCGCCCTGGTCCAAAAGAATCTTCTCGTACCTCGCTTGATTGGTTTCCTGGAGGACTTGGGGTGTCAGAGACACGAAAGAAATATTTTTATTTTTGAGCAGGCTCTTAAGGTTTGTGGTGTGGAAGCCTCCAGTGATTAACACAGCAACATTGGATTGAGGATTGAGGACGGAAGGCGGATGGAGGATTGAGGATGGAGGATTGAGGGTGGTGGATGGGACGTTTCCTCGATCCTCAACCCTCGATCCTCGATCCATTCCTCCATCCTCCATCCTCCATCCTCCATCCATTCTTTTGAGTGCTTCATCCACGAAATGCACGTCTCTCGTATAGGTGAGGCGGTAAAAGTCCTCAGCTTTTTGGACCATGGGGTCATAGCCCTTTTCAAGGAAGACGACGCGCTCGTAATAGGTCTTAAGGTCCATGATCTTCTTATTAAGAAAGCCGGTCAGATGCGTGATTGTAAACCCTTGGGTCAGGACCTGGTAATCGGCGTACTCTTCGGGTGTCAATTGTAGCTTGAAAAGTTTCGTCAGAAGGTACACGGTCTCTTGGGATTTGTGGAGAAGTCTCTCATCCTGTGTCAGGGTCAACTTTGAAAAAATCTCTGATTCTAGGGACTTTAGTTCCTTTAATATTCCTTGAGGGTTTATGGACTTGGCTTCTTTAAGATAGTCGAAATACTTAAAAAGCTCTGGGTAACCTCTGTTGTTGCGGATAACGGTTTGATCCCCGATTAAAGATTTCGGGGATGACATGGGGTTTAATTTTTCCTCCAAAAAGGTGTAAAACGCTTTGCCTTCTTTGTGTTCTTGGCTGGAAAGTTTAAAGGGGGTTCTTTGGTCTTTGGCTAGCTCCGCAAACTCTTTCTGGTCTTCGGGGGAAAGAGACTGAATCGCCAATGCCTGCTCTTCGTTGGCTTTCTGGAAATTGATTTGAGATTCTTTAGTTTTTAATTTATCCAACGTCTTAAGATGGGGGAAAAGATTTAGATCGATAGTCAATCTTTGGGCGCTGGTTTTGAGATTTTCAAAGTGGTCGGTAAGAGAGACTTGGTCTTTTCTGTATTTGACCGACGCCGCGTCAAAGGATAAAAGAAATTGATTATAAATTCTGGGCTTCAACGTATCGATGGTGCTTTGGATTTTCTGGAGGTAGCTTTCAAACGTCTCTCTTTGCTTGGCGACCCCTTTGTAATCCTCGAGTGCTTTTTTGTAGAGATCCATGTCCTCCACGCCCCAAATCGTGAAATCGTGCTTGGAGGTCAGGTCTAGGTATTCTTCCCCGTGGAGTTCGCCGTTTCTTAAAAAAGACTCGGCGATTCTTTTTCTTTCTTCAAGGGTGCCGCGGTTTCTAAAGGCAGAGAGAGAATTGTTTCCGACGCCCGCTTCAACAAAAATAGTTTGAAGCGCCGGTTGATTTGTAAGAAGAATGTCCAAGGTCTTGGCTAGATTAAATTGCCCGGAGGTATTGGTGTGGGCGTCCTGGATGAGGTAAATAGTTTTACCGGGTCCTGTCACCTGCGGGACTCCGCTGTGCTCGTGTAAATTTTCACTCCGCGCAGCGGAGGCCTCCCCTCCGGCGCCACCCGGAAAAACTATTTTTCCTTTAATGGTGGAGGAAAACCAGGAGTCTTCTATCGTCGCAATGGATTCTGGAATGCCGAGGTCTATTTTGGGTTTGGCAAAAATATCCAGTTTGACGGCTTTAAAGTCAGGGTTGGCAAAGGCCACCTGCTCCCACAAAAGCGTTTGGATGAGAATAAAAGAAAGTGTTTTAAAAGGGGCTCTGTGTCGTTTCATTCTGGAAAGTTTACATTCTATATTCTGATTATTCAATGAGTTGTGGAAATTTAGTTCTATAATCTTTTATTAAATCTTTAGCATTTACATACTCTATTATCACTCGCATGTCATTTCCGAAGGCATTAATCGGGAATCAAACGAGGGTATGATCCCCGATAAAAGATTTCGGGGATGACACGGGGGTGGCAAGGACCCCATTAACGGGCCCGAAGGGGGTCTTAAACTGAACCCACACCGGGACGCGGCGGGGATCGGCGGTGAAATAGACCCACACGCGTCCTCGGCTAAAAAATACGCCTTTGAGGCTAGATTTGGGCTCCACGTAAAAAGTATCCACCAAACCGAAGCCGCGTATCGCTTTGGTCTGGGTGCCCAGCACCCGTATCTCGGCGTCCCAATTTTTTTCCTCGCTGTTGACAAGTGTCTTCGCGGAGCCTCCCACCGACACGGGTTGCAGTCTAAACCAGTAAAACGCACTCACGATATCGTGTATCGCACCGGGAATCTCAAACTCTTTGCGCGTCCCATTTTTATACGAGTGGTAAGTCCCTCTTTTCTCCTGAGGGTAAAACTCGATCTCTTCATCCGCGCGGTAGCGGCCCTCGCTTAAGATTTTTCTAAATTTGAGCGAATGAAAATTTTCGGCGTCAATCCAACTGTGTATTTGGTCATGCACTGGATAGAGTTTTGAGAGAAAATCATTGGTTCTAGCCTCTGCGGTCACGTGATACGTTGGACGGCCGCGGATTATTTCCATTTCCTTAATTTCAATCTCGCCGTAGCCAACGTTTACCCCCATCCACGAGACTTCAAAACGGAGCTTTTCTCCAACGGTAAAAAAAGCGTTTGGTTTTTCAATTAAGATTGGGTTGGGCTTGCTGTCTTTTTTTGGAGAAAAGTTAGTCTGGGCGAAAGCTTGGGAGAGAAAGCAGAGCGAGAAGAAAACGAGAATAAATTTTTTCATTTAAAAATACCGTCATCCCCGAATGTATTAATCGGGGATCATGTCTAGGTTTGATTCCCGCTTGCGCGGGAATGACACAAAGTGTTGGTCATTGATTTGAAAGTCTCCCACACCTCTTCAACACTCACCGCTTTAAGACATTCAAAATCAATCGTGCACTCATGCGCCAGACAAACCACACAACCCACATCCTTTTGAATCACCCCGTGGCCCTGCCCCAAAGCTCTCCACCGCACCACCCCAAGCCCAGGCGAACTCCTGCCAAAAATCGTGAGCGTCCTCGTCCCGACCGCGGATGCCACATGAACAGGGCCTGAATCATTGGAGACAAGCAATTGGCATCCGGAAAGAAAACGCGCCAGCTCCTTAAGGCTTAGGCGGTCGGTTAAATTTTCTGTCTGGCCCCCAATTTCACGGGTCAGGTACTCCCCTAATTCTTTTTCTTCCCGCCCTCCGATGATCACGATCGATGTCGCCGGGTATTGTTCGCGAATTTTACGGCCCAAGGCGGCAAATTTTTCCCGAGGCCAGCGCTTGGAAGGACAGCTGGCACCGGCGTGAAGCGCAATGATGTTTTTTTCCGGGGGATTGGGGTTACGGCAGTGTTGAAGCATCCCCGTGTAGGAATCGGCGCGATGCGCCTCGATACCAAACGCCCGCACCACATCCAGAGTGTACTCGGCTTCATGCTTAGCCCCTTCGGACCTCCGGTCGGCAATGGAATGCGTCAATAAAAAACCGGGCCGTCTTTTAAAGCCCACCCGATAAGGAATCCCCGCAAAAAATGGCACTAGATACGACCGCAAACTGGGATTTAAAATAAAAACGACGTCGAATTTGTGGCGAATGATTTCGTAAATAAAGCGAAAATTTCCCAGAATGCCGTGATGCCGCCCCCCGCGCTCATAAAAATAAGGTAGAACCTTATTGACCGCCGGATGGCCCTCGACCAAAGGCGCCGTCGCCGGCCTTGTCATCACGGAAATGGACGCATTGGGAAAGCGGTCCCGAATAGCCTGCATCGCCGGAAGTGACAGCACCACATCGCCGATCCGATCCAGGCGAATAACCAGCACCTTAAAATTCTTCCGGTCAATCGTGTCATTTAAAATCGCCAGTGCTTTTTGGTGGACCTCGTCAACACCCAGCTCTTTCATGCACTCGTGCTTATAGCGGCACTGCGCTTTTTCGCATGGCGAACAAAAAACCAGGCGCCTTGCCACACTGCTATTGCGATAACGCGGACCATATTTCTTGGGGTCAGTGGGTCCAAAAATTGCCAGCACCGGGCGGCGCAGTGCATCGGCGATGTGAAGCGGTGCACTGTCATTGGTAATGACAAGATCTGCTTTTTGGACTATAGACAGAAGTTCCATAAAATTGCTTCGACCGCACACATTTTCCGGCTTGGATTTCATTAGCGCTGCTACTTTGGCAGCATCCACGGCGTCGTTTTTATCTCCGATCAATACAATCCTGCAATTTTCTTCCTCTGCCAAACGGTCCAAAAGCTTGGCGTAATACTCCACGGGCCATTTTTTGATATCGCTCTTGGATCCAGGTGCTGCCAGGATAATCCGCTGCCCGGCATCCTGAGCCTGCCGGATAAAAGGAAATAGCTCGCTCCCCTCTCCCGTGGCCCGCTCCCATAAATAAGAGCGTGTGTGATGAATGGGGAGCAATTTCTTTAAAACATAAAGATGCCGTAATACACGGTGGGAACGTTTTCCGGGCAAAATAGAGAAGTACGAATTGCGGTAGCGCGCACCCCCCAACAAGCCAAAAAGAGAACGACGCAAATCCAGAATCAAATCATACTTCTGGGCCCGAATCTCCCGAAGCATTTCCCACTTTTGCGAAAGAGTGGCTTTTTTATCGTATAAAATGACGCGTCTTAAGCGCTCGTCCCCTTCAAAAACATCGCGGCCGCCGCTACCGACAATCACGTCCACCGATGCCGATGGGCACGCTTCCCGCACCAGCCCAAACACCGGCAGTGTCATTACCACATCGCCTAAATTGGAAAGCGTCACAATGAGTATTTTTTTTATTTTGGCGGGGTTTTTGGTTTTCATGTCGGCTCCAAGAATTGGCAAGTAGCCAAAAAGACATCCTTAGGCAAAAGAAAATCCATGCACACACGGTAATTGCAAGTATGGAAATAGCAGGGCACACGGCAGCCGACATCCTTTTGAAGAATCATTACCGGTGCTTCCGAGACAGGCCCTGTTTCCAGCGGAGACGTCGGGCCAAATAATCCAATAATTTTTGTTTTTTGGCTGGCTGCCAAATGAATGGGCCCCGAATCATTGGACAGAAGAAAGCGTGAGCCTGCAAGAAGAAGCGCGAGCGAATCAAAAGAGGTTTTACCGCACAGAGAAATCACTCCACCGTCTGTCGAAAATTTAGATAAAATCTTGTCCACAACCCCCTGCTCACTGCTGGTCCCGCAGAGGATGACTTTCCACGGATACTTTTCCCTAAAAAAATAGATCCACTGTGAAAAATATTCGGCGGGCCATCGCTTGAGATTCCAGTTACCTCCTGCGTGGACAACCACGTAAGGCTGGGAAGGCAGCACACCAGCCTCCTGCATCAACTTGGCAAACTCATCTGCCGCTGACGGTTTAGGAAAAAATTCGGGAATGCGGCCGCCGGGAAAAATTCCCAATCGATCCACCAGATACAGAAAATAATCAATTCGATGCAGTCGTTCTTTGGAGGGCTCGATCGCGCGGCTTAAGAGAGGTGAGCGTCCGGGCGCTGCATATCCCCATCGCTCCCGAACATCCGCAAGACGAGTCAACCACATCTTTGTTTTTGAGCGGTGAAAAAAAATGGCCGTATCAAATTGCTTTGCCCGCAGCAAAGAAACCATCCTCCAAAACTTCGGCGAAAAAAAAGATAGTCGATCTTCACACACAATAATTTCGTTAATGCTGGGGTTGTACTTGAGCGCTACTTCTGCGCGGGGTGCGACCAAACAAGCAATGTGAGCTGTGGGATATTTTTTTCGTACCGCGCGAATAGCCGGAGTGGCGAACAAAACATCCCCCAGCCAGTTTTGCTGCACCAGAAGGATTCTAGTCGTTGCCATACTTGGCCTTGACGCGTTTCTTTCCTAGATGATAAAAACCGGTTGTTTTAAGCCAAAAATTAAAAAGATTTCCGCGGGCGTCGCTAATCTTTACACGGTGAATCGCATAAGGATCTAATGGACGGCTGGCATAGTTAGTGGTCACCGCACCCTCAAAACCGGCATTTTCAACCGCACGATTGATGGGGAATGTCATCCCCCCTGCCGGATAACTAAACAAAGTGACGGGATGCCCCAAAATCTCCTCAAGTTGACGCTTTGAATCAACGATTTCTTTTTGCGCTTGGGCCGGCAGAAGCTCAGGCAAAAACTGATGGGTAACGGTGTGACTGCCAATGGCGATATCAGAACCGCCCAAAATCCTCAAATCTTCCTCCGAAAGCCAATCCTCTTTCCCGATATTACCGCTGATCATAAAGATGGTCGCGGGAAAACCCATTTTTTTTAAAACAGGGAAGGCGTTTTTAAAATTGTCTAGATACCCGTCATCGAAGGTGATAACGACTGAATTCATCGGGATAGGCTCCTGCGCTTTCATTTTACGGATAAGTTCGGCGAGGGGTATTACCTCCATCCTGTGCGCTTTTAAAAATTCCATCTGTCTGTGAAAATTTTCAGGCGTCACAAAAAGACCGTGATTATTATCAGGGGATCCCACGCGGTGATACATCAAAACCGGAGGCTCGTACAAGGACCGCGCAATCGACGGCAAGGCGGCAAAAAAAACAAGAACAAGCGCAATAGTCAGAATATTTTTTTTCATAAAAATACCAACTCCTTAGACACCCAGCTCTTTAAGTTTTTCAGAGGTCTGGCGGTCGGGCAGTGAACCTACCGACTTTTCATTGGCAAAAAAAAGCGTTGAATCCAGTATTTCCTGGACTGTAATTTTTTTCATGCAAGGATGCCCAATGGGACAGCTGCGCAAATAACAAGGGCTGCATTGAAGCTCTTTCCAGAATACCTGATAACGCAAAGGTGCGACCAAATGCCTTCGGGGATCTGTGGGTCCAAAAATCGCTATCAATGGCACCCCCACACTTGCCGCTATATGCATGGGTGCCGAATCAGAACTGATAAATACCTGGCATCGCCGCACCAGGGACACCAACTCACTGATCGACGTTTTTGCCACCGCATTAATCGGTTTGTTTCTCGTCAAGCTGAATAGTTCCTCCGCCATCGGGATATCTTCGGCAGATCCGGTAATCACCACGCGAATATTGCGCTTGGCTAGCTCATCGCAAAGTTTCGCAAAATTTTCAACGGGCCACTGCTTCGTTGGCCAGCGCAGTGAAGAACCGGGGTTTATTCCCACTAATGTCTGACTTGGCGATACCCACTGAGATTCCAAAAACAAGCGGATGCGCTCGTCTTCCTCTTTCTGAGTCCACATTTCAAGACGCCGGTCCAAATGCTCGACCCCGACCAGTTTGAGTACCTGAAACTGATGCTCCAACGCCCCTAATCCCGGCGGCGAATCTTTCGTCTTTCGATTTAGAAAAAAAGCCCATTTCCTATTGTCATGTCCCGCCCGCAGTCGTGCCCCGGAACAAAAGGCTAGTAGATGGCTGATGCGGTTGTTTTGAAGATCCACCACCATATCAAAATCCTCATCCGACAAAAGACGCGTCATCTTCCACAGGGCCCTCATTTTATTTTTCCCAGGCATATCAAAAACAATGGTGTCATTGATGTAAGGGCAATTGCGGATAATGTTCCGTGCTTTTCTGCCAACGAGCACCGAAAGATGGCTATTCGGAAACTTCTCCCGCAGAGCTCGTAAGGAAGGTAGGCTCAAAATGACATCCCCCAAAGCGCTAAGCTTAATCACCAAAATCTTTTTTTTGGCAACGGCCTCTTCGTAGACTTTTAAAGTTTTCTGAAACATTAGATCCAAATGAAATTCTTTATCCACTCTTGCTTTAAGAGAAAGCGCGCATTGCCGTGCAAACGCCGGATCCTTAAGATAGCGAAATACCGCATCCGCCAAAATCCTGGGGTCGTCGGGGGGAACCAAAAGACCGTCTCTTTCATGCTCCAAGATATCCACCAAACCGCCCATCCGCGTCGTCACCACCGGCACACCGGCAGCCCCCGCTTCGATTACCACTCTCCCAAAAGCCTCCTCGCCGACCGAAGGTGCCACTAAAATTGTCATTTTTGATAGCAGTTCGGCAATGTCATAACGGGTGCCAAGAAATTCAACTGCCTGCGACAAACCCAGATGCTTTACCAAAGAAAGCAGCTCGTCCTTGTACTGCGGTTTAGGCGCGTCTCCAATAATCTGAATTTTTACATGGGGATAGACACGCGAAACACGCGCCATGGCCTTAAGAAATAACGGGTGCCCTTTAATCGGCGTCAACCGGCCGATGAGTCCGATGACAATATTTTTTGAAAAAACATCATCCGGTCTCTCATTAAATTTAAATTCATCCAAGTTAACACCGCGGGGGATCAGGCGAATTCTCGAATGCGGCACTCCAAAATCATCACGCATTCTTTTGCCGATAATATGACTGGCGACAATCACCAGCTTTCCCCACCCCATCACTCGGCTTAAAAGATGTTTGGAATAAAAACCGTGGCAGGTTGTCACTAGCGGAACATTCGTCCGGCGGCTGACAAAAAAAGCAATGAGTGCCGGGACTCGGCTTCGCGCATGAAGGACGTCAATTTTTTCAAGAACGACAATTTTGGAAAGCTCTCGAATGGCAACCAAGACAGAAAAAATATTTTTTTTGTGAACTGGGAGTGCGTAGTGTTTCACCCCCGCCGAAGTCAAATCCCCGACCATCGCGCCCCCAGCAGACACCACCACGGCACGGTGGCCGTTTTTCTGGAGATAACACGCCAAGTCGACAGTACCGCGCTCAACACCGCCCGACTGAAGTTCGGGTAAAATCTGAAGAATGTTCATCGGCTTATTTTTTGCGCCGCTTCACGAAGACGTTCTGAATCCGGATAAACGGCGACCCTGGCAGGAGAAGCTAGGCTTGCTTGGATTTGTGCGCTAAGATTTTCTGCAGTGACTCGTTGAATAAGACCCTCATTTTCCATTAAATTTAAAAAATCCACAAACTTTGGCTTCCTGCGCAAACTTTCAAATGGCTCGACCACTAGCACCTTTTTACCCGATGCCGCCGCCTCTGAAATCATCGAAATTGATTCTCCCGTGACAACCACTAAATCCGAGAGCCCTAGAACTCCAAGAACAATGCCCGCGCGATTCGCTTCATTAGCGATCACTAAAAGCGGACACAGCGGCTCTTGGGCAAACTTTTCTTTAACCGCCGCTTCAGCCCAGGCGGGAGTTCGTCTGGAAGTCGTGACTAAAATCTGGGCGCCATTCTCCTGAATGCCCAACCGCAGGCTGTCCAAAATTTTTAAAAAAATATCTTTTTCAAAAATAATTTGCGCGGTGTCACCGCCCGCCAAAAAACCAACCACTTTTGAGCCAGGCTTCAAGCTTATCTTATTCCCCAGCGCGGCTGACCCAATCTCAAGAGCCTCTTTAGAGACCTGGGTTAATGCCGCTTGGGTTTCAAAAACATTGCTATTTTTTTTAAGCCGATCATGCTTGGGGGCAACAATTGCATGAAAGTGCCTCAACCCAAATCCTGGATCCATGACCGCCACCGACCGAGCTGCGTTTTCTCGAGCCGCCCAAAGATTAACCCCTGCTACCGAGGAACCGGCCGAGATCACAACATCCGCATAAGTCTGCATTATCTCACGATACGAAGCCGGTGTTAAAAACATTTTTGCCCAAAACCTAGCGAAAGGAACGCGCCCGCCAAACAGACTGTTCAGTACCCTAAAAACTTTCTGAAAAAACTCATGATGATATTGAACCTCAATGATCTTTAAATGCGTGCGCTCGGGTCCCAAACCGTCCTCCGCGCGCTGGCGGACAATCGTCTCATAAAGCGCCAGCGATTGGTTGCGGTGCCCCGCTTTTCCGTCACTCAAGACAAGCACAAAACGGTCCGGTGTCGATTTCCACCGGCGGTGAGCCCACAACCACTGGGCGGGCTCTTTTCTAATTTTAGCTTCCAAAATTACCGCAAACTGCGTAAGAATATTTTTTTCCTTTTCCTCATTGGTCCAGTCTTCAGGGGGTGCTATTAGCGGACCCTCAACTTCAATGCGGTGGCTATCCACCCCCTCACGAAAAATAAACGTCGGAAAAATCCGCGCCCCGGTACGCGTTGCAAACGCGGCGACTCCCTTGGGGTAGGAGGACAGGCGCCCAAAAAACGGGACAAACGTTCCCGACTTTCCGCCATCCTGGTCTCCCAAAATCCCCACAATCCGACCCGCCTTCAAAGACCTCAAAATCTCTCGAACCGGCATCCCCTTAAAAATAATTTCACTGCCCTGGGACCGGCGCAGGTCATTGAGATAAGCGTCCGAGCGTGGATGCTTTTGCTCGCGCGCCAACGCTGTCATGGGATACCCCAACAACCCTCCAGAAATACTTAATAGTTCCCAGTTTCCAAAATGAGCGGTAAGAAATATAACCCCCCGGCCCTCTTTAAGAACGTTGTCCACCTTTTGGCTGTCAATGACACGAATATGTTTTAAAGCAAATGCTTTATCCATATCAGGGGCATGCAAGAGTTCGATCCCAGCGCGGCCAATATTCCGAAACGACTCACGCGCAATTTTTTTAAGCTCGGCAGGAGATTTCTCGCCGGCAAATACGGCGCGAAGATTCTTAAGCATTACCGGATGACGTTTGGTGCCCCAATAAGCCACGTCCCCAATAAAAGATCCTAATTTAATCGCCGCGCGGTAGGGCAATATTTTTACGAGAAATCGGGCAAAGCGGATTGCGTTTAGCATCAACGCATCTTCGAAGGAGGTCTTGGTCATCGGAAAAATAAAATCAGCTGTTCACACACCTGCGGAGAAATTCATCTTCATCGTTAAGCTGAAATTCGATCTCCAGCACCCAGAACTGAAAACGCTTCCAGTTTGCGGGAAGCCCGCGCTCAAAGAAAGGCGCCAATCTTTCAAAATCTTTTCGGGTAGTCACGATATCCATGGCGCCAACAGCTTCGCTTCGTTTTAAAAACTCATCAATCTCGCTTCGTGAATAATCATGATGGTCATCAAATCTACCGGCAAATACAATTTCAATTCCGATGTTTTCAACTGTCTTTTCAAAAGAATGCGGATCGGCAAGCCCCGAAAGAGAGGCCACCTTCTTTACCCGGAAGTCGTGAAATCCTACTGCTTTGTTCAACACAGGATCCCAGAAATGAAGAGGTTTGTGCACCGCTTCAAAAATGACAGCGGTTGGCTTTATTTCATGAATTTTTTGGGTAATCCAGTGAACATTTTTGGCACCGATATCGCTCTTGGTCAAAATAAAAAGATCAGCACGCGCAATGTTTTCCATCGGCTCCCTCAAAGTTCCAACGGGAATAAGCCCTCCGGGGCCAAAGGGCTCCGTTGAATTGATCGTCAGAATATCCAAATCCCGATGAAGCCGGATATGCTGAAAACCATCGTCAAGAATCAGGATTTCGGAGCCATGCTTTTCTACCGCCTCACGCGCCGTTTTAATCCGGTCGCGGCCAACAAGCAAAGGAACATGCGGTAGCTTTTTCTTCAATTCCTCCACCTCATCTTTCCCGTAGCCGCGAGTCAGAATAGCTACCTTCTTTCCGGAAGCTGAAAGATCCCCCGCTAGCTTTGCCACCAAAGGCGTTTTCCCCGTTCCTCCCCAGGTGATGTTCCCCACACTAATCACACGAGCCTTTGATTTTTTGATAGACAAGGGGCCATTTCGATAAGATTTTTGAGATATTTCTAGCACTTTTCGGTAAATGTCGGCCAAAAGACGAGCGATTGATTTTTTCACTTCCAGATATCTCCTGTAGACTGACAAAAAATCTGTGTATTTCGGATCAAGGCACCGCGGTGTCCGGACACGAGATTTTGAGCTCTCTGTCCCATCTCGCGCGCCTGCGTCTGGTTCTGCATTAAAAAAACAAGTCTATCTTTCAAATCCCCGGCATCCTTGACGCCAATTGCCGCCTTGCCGTTCAAAAAAAGCCGCGACATTTCAAAAAAATTATTCATGTATGGGCCGAATAAAATTGGCTTTGCATAGTAGGCCGGCTCCACTAAATTGTGCCCCCCAACCTCCACCAAGCTCCCCCCAACAAACACCGCATCCGCCGCCTGATAAAAATAAGCCAAAAGCCCCATACGGTCCAATAGCCAAGCTTCCGGACCCCCCTCATCATAACCATTTTGTGCCCCGCTGAAAACTCTTTTTAATCGAATTCCTTTTGCCGCCGCGAGACCTTCTATTGAAGTAAGCCGATCTAAATGCCGAGGCGCCAAAAAAAGCGTCAAATGCGGAAAAATTTCACGCAGTTGCAAATACGTGTCCATCAAAACCGCCTCTTCCCCCTCATGCGTACTGGCCCCAAGACACAAAAATTTCCCCGGCTGCGACAGCTTTTGCCGGACCGCCAATACCTCAGCGGACTCCCCTTGCGGCGGCTCCCAGTCAAATTTAAGATTTCCTGTAATTTGCACCTTGCCAGGCTCCGCGCCCAGTTCAAGAAAGCGGTCCTGCATTCGCTCGTCCTGCGCACCAATAGCCGTCAGGCGGTTTAAAATTGGCTTCAGAAAAAATCGAATTCGCCGGTATTTTGAAATCGCTTTGTCCGAAATGCGGCCATTTAAAATAAACAGGGGTATCTTTTTTTCCGAAAGCTCCCAAATCAAATTGGGCCAGATCTCCGTCTCCATAAAAGCCACCGCGTCCGGATGGACCGCCCGCACAAACCGCCTCACCGCAAAGCGAAAATCCACCGGAAACTGCAGCAACACATCCTGGGGATTCATCGACTTGGCCGCCACCTCATAACCGGTCACCGTTGTCGTCGTCAGAACAAACTTCACACCGGAAAATATTTCTCTCCAGTGACTGAGCACGCGTATCGCTAAAGCGACCTCCCCAACGGACACCGCATGGATCCAAATTACTTTTTTCCCTTTAAGCTTTTCCACCACCGCTTGCTCAACATGTCCCAATCGAGAACCCAAACCGCCCTTACTTTTCCCTTTGAGAATAAAAAGAGGCAAGTAGAAAAGAGAAAAGATAAAAAATAAAAAATCATAAATAAGGCGGGTTAGCATATTAGATCCCTCGACTCTCCGCCAAAGATCGCTGGCGGATCGCTCGGGATGACACTATTACACAAAGGGTTGGCTGGCAAAGCTTTTTGAGACGCGTAGATAAGGCGAGCGGCCATGGTGTCCCCGTCGTAATAGACGGGGACGAGCGAGCTCTTATCTATCGAGTTAATTTTTCCTCGGAGGGGAAAAATTAACGCCGGCTCAAATAGATTTGCCAGCCAACCCTGGTTGTAGCCCACAAGCACCTCAAGCTCTTGGATGCGCTTTATCATAAGCCTCTTTTAACCTCTGTGTCGACACGTGCGTATATATCTGTGTCGTCGATAAATTTTCATGCCCTAAAAGTTCCTGCACCGAGCGCAAATCCGCCCCATGATTTAAAAGATGTGTCGCAAATGAGTGTCGTAAAGTGTGCGGTGAAATATTATCTCTTTTGCAAGTATTTTCAATGTGCTTATCCACGATACGGCAGACGCTTCGGCTGGTCAAGCGAGACCCTTCTTGATTCGGCGAATGATTTAAAAAAAGTGCTCGCGAGGATCTTTTTTTTCCTTCGTCTCGCACCTGGAGGTACTGGCGAATGCATTTGAGCGCTCGGCTGCCGATGGGGCAAAATCTTTCCTTGTTTCCCTTCCCCAGCACCCGGCAAACCCCACCTATAAAATCAACCTTCTCAAGGTCAAGTCTCACAATTTCAGAAACTCGCATCCCCGTCGAGTACAGAGTCTCAAGAATCGCTCGGTCACGGCAGCCAAAAATATCCTCTCCTGGCGAATCCAAGAGCTTTGTCATCTCATCCTCTTCGAGCACCATCGGAAGCTTTTTCTCCTGCTTAGGGTTACGCACGCTAGCAATAGGGTTCTTTGCCAGGTGGCCTTCGCGCGTCAAAAATCGGAAGTACGTCCTTAGCGCCGCCATGCGCCGTGCCACCGTACGTTTGGACAGCTCCAGCTGGCTTAACGAAGCCAAATAACGTCTTATCAGATCCTTATTGAGCTCTGTTAATGGGACTTCTCCTAAAAATTCGTAGAAATTTTTTAAGTCATGCGTATAACTTAGCGTCGTGTGCGGAGAATAATTTTTCTCGGCTCTCAAATAGACCAAAAATCTTTCCGTGAGCTTATTGGGAAACATAGGCGGTTTTAAGCCCTTACGCTTCTGGTTCTTGCGGTGATTCCTGGCCCTGGGCAGGCTTTGAGGCAGGGAGCCTATTGGTAATAAATGTACATGCCGGATAGGCCGTGCACCCAAAAAAAGAGCGTCCTTTTCCGGATTTAGCGCGGCGCGCGACAAGCTTTCCTGCGGTGCATTGCGGACAAGAGACATCCGTTGAAATGGATTTGGCATTTTTACATTCGGGCCAACCCGAGCAGCTCATAAAACGTCCGCGGCGCCCCCACTTGATCACCATGGGTTTCCCGCACTGGCCGCAAACTTCATCGGTGGGCTCCGCCTCTCGCCGCACCGTTTGCATTTGGGTTTTTGCGGATTCGATTTGTCCGCTGAAAACATCGTAAAAATCCTTCACGACTTTTTTCCATCCCACAACGCCTTCTTCTACCTGGTCGAGACCTTCCTCTAGATGTGCGGTAAACTCAAAGTTGAGTACTTTCTCAAAATGTTTTACCAAAAGATCGGTTACCAGCATACCCAAATCCGTCGGTAGGAGGCTGCCGCCTTCACGTCGAATATAATCGCGGCTCGTGAGTGTCAAAATAATCGGTGCATAAGTGGATGGGCGGCCAATACCGCCCTCTTCCATCGCTTTGACCAACGAAGCATCGGTAAATCGCGGAGGCGGCTTAGTAAAATGCTGGATCGGATCAATCTTAAGCAGCTTTAAAACTTCTTTTTCCAAAAGCTCCGGCAGAGGATGATCCTCTTCATCGGACCGGCCCGCAACGGCTAAAAATCCGGCAAACTCAACACGGCTACCCGTGGCGTGAAAAAAAAACTCACCCGCCTTGATAGTAGCCGCTTCTTGCGCGATAGAAGCGGGGGTCATTTGGCTAGCCACCGCCTGCTGCCAAATCAATGCATAAAGTTTTTGTTGGTCCGGCGTTAAATAGCTCTCAATCTCCTGGGGCTTCCTAAAAAAAGAAGAGGGCCGAATGGCCTCATGGGCTTCCTGCGCCTGCTTTTTTGATTTGTACACATTGGGCATTGCCGGCAAATAATCTTTTCCATAATTTTTTCCAATAAATTCACGGACTTCCTTAATCGCCTGATCCGATAGGCGAACAGAATCTGTTCGCATGTAGGTAATCAAACCAACGCTTCCCTCTTCGCCGATCTCCACACCTTCATAAAGCGTCTGGGCTACTTTCATTGTTTTTGAGGCGGGAAAGCGCAGCGCGTTATAAGCGGCCTGCTGAAGTTTGCTGGTAGTGAAGGGTGCCTGCGGATTTCTTTTTTTCTTTAACTTTTTAAGCTCTTCGACGACAAAAGATTGTGCTTTGGCCTTATCCAAGGTCTCTGCCGCCGTTTTTTGATTGGTAATCTCGGCTTTGACCTTGCCAATTTTTTCTAGTTTGGCTACAAAGGGGGTGTTGTCGCCTTTCTGCTTAGAGAGCTGGGCTTCAATCGTCCAGTATTCTTCCGGCTTAAACGCACGAACATCTCTTTCCCGATCAACAATTAGCCGCAGGGCTACTGACTGAACACGGCCCGCTGAGAGCCCGCGGCTTACTTTTTGCCACAGAAGCGGGCTTAAGTTGTAACCGACCAGACGGTCCAAAACTCGCCGCGCTTGCTGCGCATCCACAAGATTCTGGTTGATCTCTAAAGGGTGTTTGAAGGCTTCTAGGATGGCGGTCTTAGTGATTTCATTGAATACCACACGATGCACTTCTTTGCCAGCACCCAATTGATTTTTTAAATGCCAGCTAATCGCTTCGCCTTCGCGGTCAGGATCGCAAGCCAGATAGAGTTTTAATTTTCCCTTATTTTTTTTCTTCAGGTCTGCCAGGGTTTTTTTGCGGTCCTTGGTAACAATGTACTGAGGCTCGAAATTATTTTCAATATCGATTCCCATTTTGCTTTTTGGCAGATCGACGACATGCCCCATGGAGGCGGCTACTTCAAAGCCGGGCCCCAGATATTTCTGGATTGTTTTGCACTTGGCGGGTGATTCCACAATGACCAAAGCACCTTGCGGTTTGGCTCCGCCGCCAACAAAGTGAACGATCTCAATTTCGTCGCCTTCGTGGATCAGGGCTTGGGCAAGCCGCTCCTTAGGAATAATTTCAAAATTATGCTCAACGACGACTTTCTCCTTGGCCAGCGAAAGTTTATCCAAAAGCTGGGCGAGCGTGAGCGTCTCGTTAAAATCCTTAAGCTCACCATTTAATCGTATTTTCATCGAATGTTATGCCTTTTGAAAATATTTTCCAGGCGACTCTTTGATAAGTCCCTTCATCTGCAATGCAGATAAGACGGTCACTGTTTTTTGCAAGGAAATCCCCGCGCCCTCCACGACCTCCTCCAGCTGCACTGGGCCGGAATCCAAAAGTGAAAATAATTTTTCTTCTTCTGCCGAAAGCGCTGCTCGCTGAGAAGATTTGGCTCTCCGGGAAACAAGAAGCCCTAAATCGGACAAAATATCCTGTGCGGACATCACAAGACACGCCCCCTGCTTTAAAAGAGAGTTGGTCCCAAATGACTTCGAAGAGTCCGCATTGCCGGGCAACGCAAAAACCCCGCGGCCTTGCTCGAGCGCCAGATCCGCGGTGATCAAGGCCCCGCTTTTTTCCTTGGCCTCCACCACGAATACGGCGCTAGAGAGTCCGCTAATAATACGATTTCTTACTGGAAAACAACCAGGGTCCGGCGACATCTCTACTGGGTACTCCGAAACAAGTGCCCCATTTTCACAGATTTTTTCAGCTAATCGTTTGTTTTCTTTTGGGTATAGCTTTGCAATGCCCCCACCCAACACCGCGATAGTGCATCCCTTCCCAGCAAGCGCCCCCTCATGAGCGGCCGTATCAATGCCTAACGCCAGTCCGCTGACCACAACCACCCCTGCCCCAGCCAAATCACTTGAAATCTGAGACGCCATTCGTCGGCCGTAAAGAGAAGCCACCCGAGAACCCACCACAGCCACATTCACGCTTTCGGCTGGCGGCAGAGAACCTTTAACGTAAAGCAAGATAGGAGGATCGTGAATTTCACGAAGAAGCGCCGGATATCTCTCGTCAAAAATAGGAATGATATCAATTTGATGCTTCAGCGCCTTCTCAATCTCTTCATCTGCGCGCGGGAGAAGGTCTGCTGCCTTCAAATCCTCCCATAGTACTCGAATCCCTTTTTTCTGACTCTCAAAATTATCTTTTCTAACTGAAAAAATGGATCCTTCGCCACCAAATCTGTCGGCTAGTTTTTTATAGCTCACCGGACCCATATTTTTAACGAGGCTTAGCGCTACGATCTCACGCAGTTTGTTCGTGCTTGTCATTAGCTTATGTCCTCGAAACCAACATTTTTTGAATCAAATCGGCGACCTGAGAGGCGCTTTTTCCATCGGTGTCAAAATAATAATCTGCCTGCTGATACAACGGTTTTCGTTTTTCCATCAACGCCTGAATTTCAGTAAATAAATTCTCCTTGGCGCTCAAAAGGGGACGGCGTTTTGAATTTTTAACGCGTTCATAGATGGTCTCGGGCTTGGCGGCAAGCGTCACCAGGATGCCGTTGCTTTTCAACAGGGTCAAATTTTCAGGGTCCAGCACCGTACCGCCGCCGGTTGTAATCACGTGGTTGTCTGCGCCTGCCCAGAACCTCACCGCTTCTTTTTCGATGGTCCGAAAATACGGCTCGCCTTCTTTCTCAAAAATTTCCCGTATTTTTCTTTTTTCTTTATCTTCTAGATAGGAATCAAGATCCACATACTGTCTCTTCGTGCGTCTGGCCAGAAGTCGACCCACGCTAGATTTTCCGGTTCCCATAAATCCCATCAAGACAATATTTTTCAAATGAATCTAAAAATTCTCGAGTTGTTTTTTATATCCCTGGAAATTGCGTAAAGTTTCCTTGAGAGAATCGCCACCAAATTTTTCAAGATAGGCTGCCGCCAGTTCAAACGCAACCATCGCCTCGCCCACGACGCCGCACGCCGGTACCGCCGTCACATCCGAGCGCTCCACCGTAGCGGCTTGCTTTTGCTTAGTGCTGATATCCACAGACTGTAGCGGGCTCATGAGCGTCGCGTAGGGCTTGGTAGCGGCTCGCAAGACGAGATCTTCTCCGTTAGTCACACCACCCTCAAAACCCCCTGCGTTGTTGCTTTTGCGATAAAATCCTTTTTTCTTGTCATGGAAAATTTCATCGTGCACGTCCTTGCCCAAATTTCTCGACACGTCAAAACCCATCCCCACTTCCACACCCTTGACCGCCTGGATCGACATCAGTCCTGCGCAAAGCTTGGCCGTCAGGCGGCGGTCATAATGCACAAAACTTCCCAAGCCTACCGGTACCCCCGTTACCACCACCTCAAAAATACCCCCGATCGTGTCCTTAGAAAGCTTTGCCCCGTCGACTCGCGCCATCATTTTCTTTTCAGCTGCTTTGTCGGCGCAGTGCATGGGCGAACCCATCGACTCTTTTTTAAGCGTTTTAAAATTCATCCCCTGAGTGTTGGCCGTGACACCCCCGATTGAAACCACATGGCTTAAAATATCCACCCCAAACTCTTTTAAAAATACCCGGCAAACAGCACCCACCGCCACACGAGCCGCCGTCTCGCGGGCACTGGCGCGCTCAAGGATATCGCGAACATCTTGCGTGCCATATTTCATGGCACCCACAAGATCAGCGTGTCCGGGCCTGGGACGCTTCACTACCGGAAGCTGATTAATCTTAAAATCTTTATTGGGAACAAGTAGAGCAATTGGTCCGCCGATCGTCTTACCAAAGCGAACTCCGGACAAAATTTCAGCCGTATCTTTTTCAATCGTCATACGGCCTCCCCGCCCATAACCTTCCTGACGGCGAGCCATGTCTACATCGATTATCTTCTCTTCGACACCAAGCCCTGAAACCATTCCCTCAAGAATCGCCACAAGGCATTTCCCGTGAGATTCACCGCTAGTCAAAAATCGAAGCATAACAAACCTCCTATGAAATTGTCGGTAGAATCAAAGCCCAATTCGATTCAAATACCAGGCGATCACCGCCTGTCCATAAAAAATATAAAAAATGGCTCCCAAACCCAAAAAAGGCCCAAAAGGAATCTGCTCTTCCTTCTTTTTGAATTTAAAATAAATACCTGCGATAGATCCCGCAAACGATCCCATCATTAGAGCCCAAAGCACGCCCCTAAAACCCAAGAAAGCGCCAAACATCGCCAAGAGCTTCACGTCGCCTCCGCCCATCGCCTCTTTTTTTAGAAAAAATTCAGCGATCACTGCGATGAGATACAAAAAGCCGCCGCCGATAAACACGCCGATCACCGAAGCCAAGAGCCCTTCCCACCAGCTATTCGCCCCGTGCATCATGGGAAAAAAACAAGATAGAATGATTCCCAACACAATCCCAGAAAGCGTAATCTCATCAGGAATGATCTTGTGCTCAAAATCAATAAGACTTTCTACCAAGACTGCCAGGGTGAAAATAAGATAAATAAGTCCCATTGCCTCTAGGCCAAAAAAATGATAAAAAGCAACAAACAGCATCCCGGTCAGAAATTCCACCAGGGCGTGCTGTGCTGAAAATGAGACGCCGCAATCACGACATTTCCCACGCAAAAGAAAATAGCTCAACACCGGCAGATTGTCGTACCAACGAATCGGCTTCCCGCACGCACCGCAATGAGAACCCGGCGAAACCACCGACTCGTTTCTGGGTAGCCGATAAATACACACATTCAAAAAACTGCCTACTATCGTCCCAAAAACAAACAGAATAAAGCTCATCATTAAAGCTCCTGTCCTTTCAAAGCATCCAGCATGATTTTGCGCACACCGTCTTTCTTGCCCGTCCAAATCTCAAACGACAATACCGCCTGATTCACCAGCATCCCCAAACCGTTGGCATGAGGAAAACCGAGCGCTTTGGCTGTTTGTAAAAAAGGGGTCTCATTGGGTGAGTAAACCAGATCATAAGCCGCGGTCTTTCTTTCCAGGATTCTCAAATCCAGCGGAATATCCTGGTTTCCCTTCATCCCGCAGCTGGTGGCGTTAACCACTAAATCAATAGCTTCGCCCTGAACCTCATAAAGATACTTTACCGCTTCAAATTCAGTTTCAGAAAAAAATCCAGCAGCAAGCTCGGTTAATCCTTGGGCTCGTTCGACATGGCGATTCAAGACCCATACTTTATTGGCATGCGCACGGGCTAACGAAAAAACGACACTGCGGGCCGCCCCTCCAGCCCCCAAGACTAAAATCGATTTGCCTTCAGGATTAAACGAAAGCTCTTCGTTAAGCGCCATTAAAAATCCGGGACCATCCGTGTTGTAGCCCAGCAGCGTCCCATGATCGTTTCGCACCGTATTAATGGCGCCAATGCGGCGGTCAACGTCCTCCGGAATGTCGTCGATGAAATTCAACGCCTCTTCTTTGTAGGGAATGGTGATATTGGCTCCGCGCATACCCATCGCACGAAATGCCTCAAACGCGATTCCCAGATAACCGGTCTCAATCGGAAAGGCGAGGTAAGCGGCGTTGATTTGAAGATGAGAAAAAGCCGCATTTTGAATTAGTGGCGAAAGAGAGTGGCTGACGGGATTACCAAAAATACCGTAGAGTTGCGTCTGGGCGTTGACTACGATCTGCTGGTCGCGGGTCATCAAACCCCGTATGCCCCGGAATCTTTTTTTAAAACCCCGCCGCGATAGACAATTTTATTGATGGCATCCAAATAAGCGCGCACACTGGCTTCGATGATGTCCGTGCTGACACCCTGACCAATCACTACTTTATTGGATTTGTGATCTTGCACTTTCACTGTCACTTCCCCTTGGGCATCCTTGCCCACGGTGACTGAGCGGATCTGATAATCAAGAAGCCGTGTTTTTTGCGCAATAATTTTGTCGACAAGCTTGAAAGCGGCATCCACAGGCCCGCTCCCGCTGCCTGCAGCCTCATGCACTTTGGCTTTGGAGCGGATGCTGATGTTGACTTTAGGCTCTTTGCCGGTTTGGGTCAATACACTCAGTGAAACCAACTCGTAAGTCTTGGGCGCTGAAATAATTTCAGTATCCACCAGCGCGTTTAAATCATCATCAAAGACTTCTTTTTTCTTGTCCGCCAACTGCTTAAAATTCTCAAATGCTTTTTCCAGCTCTTTGGCTGTTAATTGATAGCCCAACTTGTGCAAACGGCTTTCCAGCGCATGACGGCCAGAATGCTTGCCAAGCACCAATTGAGTCTCGCCAAAACCGACGTCTTCCGGCCGGATTATTTCATAAGTTTTGCGGTGCTTTAAAAGGCCGTCCTGATGAATGCCGGACTCATGGGTAAAGGCATTGCGCCCCACGATGGCTTTATTGGGCTGAACAACCATGCCCGTAAGAGAGCTGACCAAGCGGCTGGCCTTGCAAATCTGATCCTTGCAGACATTGGTATGTTTGCCATAAATATCCGGCCGCGTATCCAGCGCCATGACAATCTCTTCCATCGCTGCGTTACCCGCGCGCTCCCCGATACCGTTGACGGTGCACTCTACTTGCCGCGCTCCAAAACGAACCGCCGCCAGCGAGTTGGCAACCGCCAACCCCAAATCATTGTGACAGTGAACGCTAATAATCGCTTTGTTAATATTGGGCACATGGTCAAAAATTCCCTTGATCAGATTGCCGTATTCAAAAGGGGTTGTGTATCCCACCGTGTCCGGGATATTGACAATCGTGGCGCCCGCATTGATAACGGCTTCGACGACCTCATAAAGAAAATCAGGCTCGGTGCGTGAAGCGTCTTCCGGTGAAAACTCAACTTCACCAATACGATTACGCGCATACTTGACTGCTTGGACCGCCAAGTGAACAATTTCAGACTTTGCTTTTTTTAATTTGTACTGACGATGTATCGCGGACGTCGCCAAAAAAACATGCAAGCGAGATTTTTTGGCTGGTTTTAAGGACGCCAGCGCGACCTCCATGTCTTTTTCAATCGCACGCGCCAAAGCACAAATCGTCGGGCCCTTAATTTCCGCCGCTATTTTTTTTACGGCTGCCGCATCGCCCGGAGATGTGATGGGAAAACCAGCTTCGATGATATCCACGCGCATCTGCGCCAATTGACGCGCAATTTCAAGCTTGCGCTTCATGTCCAGGCTCGCTCCAGGAGACTGCTCACCGTCCCTCAGAGTCGTATCAAATATGTATATTCTATTTTTCTCGTCCATCTTCCTACCTTTTACCTATCTTCCAATTAGTGATTTCTTTTATGGGTGGCGATCACATCCACTTCATCATCCCGCGCAATTTAGCCCCGACCTTTTCAATCGGATGGTTGTCATGAGCATGCCGCAGCCGGTTGAAATTTTTCTTTCCATTTTTGTAATCAGCCAAAAATTCCTTGGCGAATTTACCTGACTGAATCTCTTTTAATATTTTTTTCATTTCTTCACGGGTTTTTTTGTTCACAATGCGAGGTCCGCGAGTCAAATCCCCATATTCTGCTGTATCGGAGACACGCTTTCTCATTCCCTGGACCCCAGTGGCGTAAATCAAGTCGGTGATCAGTTTCAACTCGTGCAGACATTCAAAATAAGCAATTTCAGGCTGATAACCGGCTTTCACCAGCGTCTCAAAACCTGCCATGACCAACTCCGCCGTGCCGCCGCACAAAACCGACTGCTCGCCGAATAGATCCGTCTCGGTCTCTTCTTTAAATGTTGTTTCGATGACACCCGCGCGTGTCCCACCCAATGCTTTGGCGTAAGCCAGCGCCAGCTTCTTGCAATTCTTGGTCGCGTCTTGATAGACCGCAATCAAACAAGGCACACCCTTTCCCTCTTCGTACTGCCGGCGAACGAGACTGCCGGGGCCCTTGGGGGCAACCATGAATACGTCGACAAACTTAGGCGGCATAATCTGTTTAAAGTGAATATTGAATCCATGAGAAAAAGCTAACGCCTTGCCCTTGGTCAAATAAGGATCCACAGACGTTCTATAAATTTCGGCCTGGAGCGGGTCTTGCGCTAGAATGATAATAACGTCTGACTTCTGAGCTAGCTCGGCGGCATCCATTGGCTTAAAACCATCTTTTATCGCTATGTCATAATTAGGTCCGCCAGGACGCTGAGAAACCAACACCTTGAGACCGCTGTCTCGTAAATTAAGCGCCTGTCCTCGGCCCTGAATTCCGTAACCGATCACACCAACGGTTTTATTTTTAATGAAAGAAAGATCTGCGTCTTTGTCGTAATAAATTTTAGCCATTTTGTATTTCCTTTTTTATTCTGTCATCCCCGAAGTGTTTAATCGTGGATCATGTTTGGTTTGATTCCCGATAAAAGCATTCGGGAATGACGTATAGTTAGTTTTTTGGTAGTTTGTTCGAAAGCGCGACAGCGCCCGTTTGGGCGATTTCGACAATGCCGATGCCTTTGAGCAGTGCAAAAATCTTTTTTGCGTTCTCACGCGTCTCGGTGCACTCCAGCGTTATCAGGCTGTGATTTTCATCTGCCACCTGGGCACGAAATTGTGACATCACCGATTTGAGCGCCTCCTTGACTTGGGGAGTGTTTCTTAATTTGACCAACATCAATTCGCGGTCCACAAATCCCTCTTCGCTCAAATCCTGCACTTTAATCACATCCAGCAGCTTGTTGAGCTGCTTTTTGATCTGCTCGATGGTTTTTTGATCCCCTTCTGCAACCAATGTGATCCTTGAAGCGGTAGGGTCCTCAGTTTCGCCTACTGCCAGCGACCGAATGTTAAATCCTCTAGCCGAAAAAAGACCGACCACGCGCGAAAGCACTCCCGCGTGATTCTCAACCAGCACAGACAGCATCCGGCTTTCGACGGGTGTTGCGTCATGAATTGCCATATACTTAACCTTTCTTACAGTGTCATCCCCGAAATTATTTATCGGGGATCATACCCTGGTTTGATTCCCGATTAGAGATCTCGGGAATGACAAGGGTTGGGAATTGTTATCACGCCATATCGATGATCTCTTCGAAAGATCGTCCCGCCGGGATCATAGGATATACGTTTTCTTCTTCCGTTACGACAAAATCGAGTACACACGGACGATCGGTAATCGTCTTGGACCACTCAATCGCTTCATCGACCTCGTTTTTGCGGGTCACGCAACGGCCGGTCGCGCCATAAGCTTTGGCTAAGGCCACAAAATCAGGATTCCCGCTCATGGTAGAGCTGGAATAGCGGTGATTATAAAATGTTTCCTGCCACTGGCGAACCATTCCCAGATAATTATTGTTGATAATGGCAATCTTTACCGGAAGCTTGTGGAGCACCGCTGTCGCCATCTCTTGAATATTCATCTGGATCGAGCCATCGCCGCTAATACAAACAACTGTCTTTTTCGGAAACGCAAACTGCGCGCCGATAGCCGCTGGGAATCCGTAGCCCATCGTGCCCAAGCCGCCTGAGGTCAAAAATTGATTAGGACCATTCAGCTTAAAATACTGCGCTGCCCACATCTGATGCTGGCCGACATCCGTAGACACGATCGCATCGCTGCCAAGAATATCGCAGAGTCTCTGGATCGCATACTGAGGACGAATCAAATCGCCGTCATCCTTGTAACGAAGCGGGCTTTCTTTTTTCCATTTCTCAATATCGGCTAACCATGTTCCCGTATCTATTTTTCCGACCAGCTTGTTGAGCTCGATCAAAACTTGTTTCACGTCGCCTACGATGGGCACATCCACTTTTATATTTTTAGAGATTGCCGAAGGATCTACATCGATATGAATAACCTTGGCAGTGGGAGCAAACTTTTTAAGATCCCCAGTCACGCGGTCGTCAAAACGTGCGCCGACAGCAATTAAAAGATCCGATTCATGCACCGCTCGATTGGCAAACACCGTTCCGTGCATTCCCAGCATTCCCATAAACAGAGGGTGTGTTCCAGGAACGCTCCCCAAACCCATGAGTGTGTTGGTGCAAGGTGCTTGCGTCTTTTCGACAAAAGCAATCAGCTCTTTAGCCGCCCCGGAAATAACAACACCGCCGCCGGTATAAACCACCGGCCGCTTGGATGCCATGATCAGTTCTGCCGCTTTTTTGATTTGACCGGAATGCGCCTCTACCACTGGCTTAAAGCCGCGCACGCTCACTTCGCTGGGATACTCAAAATCAACCGTCTGTAGGCTGATATCAGAAGGAAAATCGATCAACACCGGTCCCGGCCGCCCACTGGTGGCGATCGTAAATGCCTCTTTTAAAATGCGGGGCAAGTCGTTGACGTTTTTAACTAAATAATTATGCTTGGTGATCGGGCGCGTAATGCCAGTCACATCCGCTTCTTGAAAAGCATCGTTGCCGATTAAAAAAGACTTCACCTGTCCTGTAATGACAACCAGAGGAATCGAATCCATGTAAGCATCGGCAATTCCTGTGACGGTATTGGTAGCACCCGGTCCTGAGGTCACCACCACCACGCCAGGGCGGCCAGTCGAACGCGCATAGCCTTCGGCCATATGAACAGCCCCTTGCTCATGACGAACCAGAATCACTTTAAACTTGGCGTCATAAAGCGCATCAAATAACGGTAAACACGCTCCTCCGGGAAGGCCAAACACATACTCCACGCCTTCACGGGTAAACGCTTCCACAACGGCTTGAGCACCGGTCATTTTTGACATAAATCTCCCAAAATAAGGACTTTAAAGTACGGTGACTCTTGGCTTAAATTAGTGAATTTTGTATTATAGCAACGGGACTCGGAGGTGTCAAATGACGCTTATTTTTTATAAATTCTCGGCACGCGGCTATGAATTCCACAAACAATCTCGTAGGGTATCGTGCCGGCCAATCCCGCCAAATCCTGCGCGGTAATTGCCTGCGCGCCCCGCCCCCCGATAAGAGCTACTCCCTCCCACCGCTTTACACCCGAGATTCGACCGACATCTACAAGTATCTGGTCCATCGTGACCCGCCCCACCACCGGACAGCGTTTTTTTCTCACGATCACCGAAGCGCGGTTGGAAAAAGCCACGCGATATCCGTGACTATACCCTACCGGCAAAGTGGCAATCAATGTGTTTTTTAAAATTTTGTGTGTCCGTCCATAGCTGACCGTTTGGCCGCAAGTGAACTTTTTTAAAAATGAAATTCTCGCTCTCCAGGAAAGTATCGGCCGTATACCATTAGGCAGCTTCGCTCGGGGGGAAGACTTAAGCCCATACAAAACAAGGCCTGGGCGGACAAGATTAAAATGGGCCTCTTTAAACCGCAAAACCCCCATGCTATTGGCGGCATGAATATATTTTGGTTTTACTCCAAGCGCTCGTATTTTCTTAAGGCAGTCCTCGAAAATTTTAAGCTGAGTATGTGTGGGTGTAACGCTCTCATCATCGGCGCTGGAAAAATGGGTATATACCCCCTCAATCGTTATTCCCGGGAGAGACTGAATCTTCTTAAAAAAATCTCCTGCCTGTTGATACGGCAACCCCAACCTGCCCATGCCTGTATCGATTTTGACGTGCACAGGAAATTTACGGATACTTTTTAGCGCTCGGCTTAAAAGCATTGCATCTTCCATCCCAGAAATCGTCGGTGTAATTTTTTTGGAAATATAATCCTTAAGTTGGGTGGGATGAAAACAGCCTAGGACTAAAATGGCTGCCTTGGGCAGTGACTTGCGCAAAACCAGCGCTTCATCAATAGTGGCCACGCCAAAGAAACGCACGCCCTCCTCCCATAAGGCGGCGGAAACCCGCAGCATCCCGTGGCCGTAAGCATCTGCTTTGACGACAGCAAGAATTCCGGCAGAAGACTCGCGCACTACTGACCGGACGGCACGTAGATTTTTTTTTAAAATATTTAAATCTACTTCTACCCAAGTCAGCGGAAATTTATTTTTTTGAAGAAGGGGCGACATTGCAATCCTTGGGGTGAAGATAAAGCGGTTCAAGCTTGAGCGGGTCATCAAATTTTTTAAGCCTTATCCGCTCCATAGCCGCCTGCGCAATAGAAACGGCGCTTGGTATCATGGCTTCGAGAATAGCTGTCCGGCTGTTTAAAGATTGCAAAAAATGCTCACGAAGCACGAGCGCAGGCTTTTGAATCACTTGCCAATGCTCCCCCTTTTTGCGGTAGATAGCCGCATACACCTGTGCTTTTTTTGCATCCATCAAGACAGCGAATTCTCCCTCGCCTGTAGCGCTGCGGGCAATCGCCTCAAGACTAGAAATTCCAACCAGCTTTGTTTTTAACGTGTAGCAAAAGACTTTGGCGGTGGTCACGGCAATGCGCAGCCCAGTAAATGACCCGGGACCCACCCCCACAGCAATACAACCAACCTCCTTGGGACGAACATGAGCGCGCTTTAAAATTCTCTGCAAACCCGGGATCAGCTCCTGCGAGTGCCGCCCAGTCACTTCTGAATCATAAGAATCTATTTTTTTTGAGCCTTCAAAAAGAGCGATGCTAAGCTTTTGGGTTGAGGTGTCAAACGAGAGAATTTTCATTTGGCAGACACCTCAATAATCCTTGTCGTGAGGTTTTGGTGAGAAATCCTCACTTCTAAAAAATGCTCCGGTAATAAATTTTCACCGCGTTGGGGCCATTCGACCAACGTGATTCCTTGAGAATAAAAACACTCCTGAGCCATCTGCGCATCCACACCCTTCACTTTTTTGATCCGGTACCAGTCCAGGTGATAGATTTTACACTTGCCCGAATACTCGTGAATTACCACAAAAGTAGGACTTGAAACTTTTGTCTGCGACCGGATCCCCAAGCCGTCCGCTATCCCCTTCACCAGCGTCGTTTTGCCGGCACCCAATTCGCCGTAAAGAGCCACGACACTTCCCGGTATTAATTTTTTAGCCAGCAGCTTACCAATTTTTTTAGTTTCGCTTTCAGAGCTGGATACCCAGCGGCTTATTGCCCCCAATTTTTTCTTCATACGAAGTGATCAAAACCTCTGAAGGCTAACGGCTGTGCTTTTCCGGATCGATTTACCAACGCCACCCCATGCCTCTTGTGGACAATTTTTCCGACCGGCTTAAAAAAATCAGCTCTACGTTTAAATAAACATTGATTGAGCCGAGCGGCCTCTTTGGGCGAAAGCGTAAAAAGAAGCTCAAAATCCTCGCCGTCAGAGAGAGCTGCCTCCAAACCCAAAGCACCTGGTGCCACTGGAACGGCCTCTTCACAGATAAGCGCCCCAACCGCGCTTTCTTGGGCGATCCGTCGAACGTCCCCCGCCAGCCCGTCAGAGAGGTCCATCATCGCATGAAGCTTGAAATTTTTTGCCAGAAAGTTAGCCTCCTCGATTCGCGGAGTAAATAGCAAATGCTTTTTTGACGCATAGGAGCCTCCGAGCTCCCCGCTGACAAAAATAACATCCCCCGCCTTTGCTCCTGAACGGCGCACGGCCTTGCCCTTGTCGCACTCCCCTATTAGCGCTACGGAAACAACCAGCTTCGCGGAACGATTGGTATCACCGCCGACAATATTCACGCCGAATTGTCTGGCCAGTGACCTAATCCCCAGGTAAAACTCCCCGACAAATTTTTTAGAAAGACTCGACGGAAGCCCCACAGAAATCACCGCGTGCCTGGGTGTGCCAGCCATTGCTGCAATGTCGCTTAAATTAACCGCCAGCGATTTACGGCCGATTTCAAAAGCGCTGGCTTCGTCCAAGCGAAAATGAATATCCTCAATCAACATATCCGTCGTGTAAAGAAGTTCTTTAGATGGGTGGGGCCTTAATATAGCAGTGTCGTCACCGATTCCCAAAATCACCGAACGGTCCGTGCGTGTTTGCTGGCGGATTATTTGGATAATATCAAATTCGCCGGCAGCATTCACTGATTTCATGGGATAGACAGCGATTTAAAGCCAAGGGTAAAACTTACCATCAGAAGATTGTGAACCACGTGAGCTGTCATCGAAGGAACCAGTGAACCTGTTTTTTCGTACAGGTAGCAAAGCATCATCCCTAAAATAAAAATAGGCAGGAAAGCCGCCAAATTGACATGAAACGCCGCAAAAATTAGCGACGATAGAATCATGGCGGGGATCACCCCGAATCGGCCGCGAAAAGCCTTGTAGGTGAATCCTCTAAAAAAAATTTCCTCCATGATAGGCCCAATCCCCGCAACAAAAAAAGTAAAAAAAAGTAAATAGGACTGCGAAGAATCTTTCAGATAAATTTGGACCACATTTTGCGGCGGGGGCTCGTAGGATAAAACCTTCGCCACTAGCACCACAACCAACAAAGTAATAAAAAGAACCGGCAGCACGGCCACATAGCCCACGAGGCCGCGGCCTATGTTTCTAAAAAAATCCTTCATCGATAAGCCCAAGTCCGAGAGCCGATGGCCAAGCCTGCGAATCAGAAAAATAATAAACAGCGCCGCCAGCGCACCGCGCAGAAGACTATTAGCCATGAGTAAAAAATCCTGCGGAATATCAGGTGTTCCGCTCCAATAATAAATAAGAACCTCAATGATGAGCAGAATCGCTTCAATAAAAAACATGAAGATGGTGGCGCTAAAGACATGAGTCCAGTCCCACCGAACAGATTCGTGAGACAAACTCGACCCAATCCAAACCTTGTTCTCCCTCAGAGCCAAATAGAAGCGCACATTCAAAAAAAGGCCTATCAAAAAAATAAATAATAGTACCAGAGTAGCGGCTTGGAGGATTCTAGGATTCTCAGCAATTTTCTTTTCAAAAACTTTCTCTTTTTCTTTAAACTCTTGAAACAGGGAGGCATTGCTTGGCACTGGCGCTAACGAAGGCTCGTACCGTGACTTGAGCGAATGCGCTCCCAAAATTGAAATCATATAAAATGCTGAGATGAATAAAAGCATTCCCGCAGTGAAAGCATTGGCTCTCAAAAAGGTTATAAATCGATTCATGGGCGGTCTTTTAAGCTAAAAAAAAGACGAGCGGTCTCAGAGGTGACCCTTTCGATTTCTTCGCGCGCAACACTTCTTTTTTCGGCCAAAAAATCAGCAAGATGAGTCAGGCAACAGGGCTCATTTCGCTTTCCGCGAAAGATTTGGGGTGCCAGATAGGGCGAGTCCGTTTCAAGCATGATTTTATCAAGTGGCACCGCGCGCGCCACTTCTGCCAGCGATACCGCATTCTTAAATGTCAAATTACACGTAAAGGAGATCAAAAAACCAAGATCAAAAAGCGCCTTCGCCGCCGCCTCGTCGTACGAAAAACAGTGCATCACTCCCCGCAGCTTTCCCTGCCCCTCCTTTTTTAGGATCTCATACGTATCGGCAAACGCCTCGCGCGAGTGGACAATGACCGGCAGATCCTGCTCCAACGCCAGACCTATCATTTGAACAAATGTTTTTTTCTGATCCTCGTGCGAAGATTGGCTTTTAAAGTAATCCAAACCAATCTCGCCAATGGCCACCGGCTTTGTTTCCTGGACAAAACTTCTTACTGCGGCAAATTCGGCGTCATTAAACTCGCCCGCGCTGTGCGGATGAAATCCTGCAGTGTGAAAAATGGTTTTGTATTTTAAAGCCAACTCGTAAGAGGCTCTGTTGGTCGGTCCATCAATACCAACGTTCACCATGTACTGAATCCCAAATTCCTTGGCTCGAGCAATGACGGCCTCACGGTCCAGATCAAAAGCATCCATATAAAGATGGCAGTGCGTGTCGATAATCATGTGGCGGATTTCCTTAGGCGCTCGACAATGGCCGGCAGCTCCGAGAGTACGTAATCCACTTCATTTTCGGTGGTAAAACGCCCCAGAGAAAATCGGACCGCTGCGCGTGCCATTTTCTCATCCAGCCCCATCGCCAACAGAGCGTGGGATGGCTCAATCGATCCGGCCGTGCACGCCGAGCCGGTGGAGACAAAAATATTCTTAAGATCCAAATTGACAAGGATGGTTTCGCCGTCCAATCCTTCAAACGAAACGTTGAGCGTATTATAAATTCTTGATTTGGGATCTCCGTTCAGACGAACTCCCTGAATTTTTTTCCAGATACCCTCTTCCAGGCGGTTTCGAAGGCCTTCCACCCTCTTGGACTCGGTGGTACGATTTTTTTGAGCCAGCTCAGCCGCTTTTCCAAAGCCAACAATCGCCGGCACATTTTCTGTTCCCGGCCTGATGTTCTTTTCCTGATGCCCGCCGTAAAAAACAGGCTTAATTTTTAATCCCTTTCGAATATAGAAGGCCCCGGATCCCTTGGGACCACAAATTTTGTGCGCGGAAATGGAAAGAAGATCAATTCCTGCTTCTGCGGGATGAATCTGCATTTTGCCAAAAGACTGAACAGCGTCCACATGAAAGTAGGCGCCTTTTTCATGGGCAATCTGGGCCGCTTCGCTGATCGGTTGAATCGTGCCAATCTCATTGTTCACATGCATGAGACTCACCAAAGAGGTGTGCTCTGTGACCGATTTTTTAAGAATATCCAAATCGACGATTCCGTGAGCATTTACCGGCACCACCGTCACCTCACAACCAAGACCGCCGAGATATTTAGCCGTGCTCAACACCGCCTGATGCTCGATTGAGGAAACCACCAAATGCTTGCGCTCAAGAAGACGCGAAACCATCGTACCGCGGAGCGCTAGATTATCCGATTCTGTGCCCCCCGAAGTAAAGATGACATCCCCCGGCTCAACAGCGAGCAAATCGGCTAATTTTTCGCGCGCATGTTCCACCGCGTGGCGTGCCGCCTGCCCTTTGCGATGAATGCTCGATGCGTTGGCAAACTCCTCCGTAAAATACGGCCTCATCGCCTCTAAAACAGAAGCGTCTACCGGAGTTGTTGCGTTGTAATCTAAATAAGCTTCCATATTTTCATCCCAGTCAATCCGTCATCCCAACCAAACCGTCATTCCCGAGAGTTCTAATCGGGAATCAAACTTGGTATTAACGTGTTCTTCGGTGTTGCGCCGGGGCCTGTCCGGGGAAGCTTTTCGGGCCGGCGTTTAATTTGCCCCGCCGTGGCAAATTAAACTCGATAGATAAGGACTCGCTCGTCCCATCTATTACGATGGGACACCATGGCCGCTCGTCTTATCTACGCGTCCCAAAAAGATTCCCCGGCCACCCGGCGCGGTGTTAAAAAACTATTCTTTTTTAGCTTCAATTCTTGGAAAAAGAGGCGTGCCCTTTTCAATTTTTCCGCCTGCCTTAAAATAACCCCATACATCGTCACAAAAAGGTGACTCCGTGATAGGTTTTTTAATCCCCAATTGTCGTCTAATCGCTTCCCCGGTCTCAGGAATAAATGGACCAACCACCTCAGCAATAAATCTTAAGACCTCCAAAAGGGAAAGAATCACCAAAGCTAGTTCGTCTTTGTTTTCCTGTTTCGCCAATTTCCAAGGAGCTGTGAGTTCTATATATTTATTTGCTTCGCTAATTAATTGCCAAATATCAGAAATAGCGTTTGAAAAATCAAGTTTTTCAAAATAACCAGGCAATCTTCTTGAGCGATCATTCATGGCTATTCTTAATGCATAAGACCTGGCAACTATTTCGTTATCGCCCAATTGAATCAATTTTTCTTTTTCCGGATACTCCTGCCCCGAGAACGCGCTAAATCGATCTAAAAAAGGATTGTCTCTCGGGATATTTCCATCAAAATATTTTTCGCACATCGTAAGGGTGCGGTGAAGAAGATTCCCCAAGTCGTTGGCCAAGTCTGTATTAAAGCGACTGGTTAGGGCTTCTTCAGAGAAAGTTCCATCCGAACCAAATGGCGCCTCACTCAACAGAAAATACCGGTACGGATCAACGCCATAGGTTTTTACAATTTCGATGGGGTCCACGGCATTGCCTTTGGATTTGGACATTTTTTCTCCGCCGGTCACCCACCAGCCGTGGGCGAAGATCATTTTTGGCAATTCAAGCTCAAGCGCATACAAAAGTATCGGCCAGATCACTGCATGATGCCGGATAATGTCTTTACCAATGATGTGGACATCGGCGGGCCACCATTTTTTCATCTGGGCGTCATCTGAGCCATAGCCAACCGCTGAGACATAATTAATGAGAGCGTCAAACCAAACATACGTCACATGATCCGGATCAAACGGAATAGGAATGCCCCATGCCAGGCGATTTTTCGGACGCGAAACGCTTAAGTCTGTTAGTTTGTTATGCTCCAAAAATCCCAAAACTTCATTTCGGCGCGTCTCAGGAAGAATCTTAAATTTTCCCTGTCGGATATCCTGGGTCAAGCGCTCTTGATAAGCAGACATTCGGAAAAAATAGGTGTCCTCTTTCATTTGTTCAACAGGTTTTTTGCAATCAGGACACAATCCTGGGTTGTTGGGGTCCAACAACCCCTCGGTGATAAACGTTTCGCAGGAAACGCAATACCAGCCGTCGTACGTGTGGGAATAAAGGATATTCTCACCGTTAATCTTTTTGTCTTTAAGTTTTTCCCAGACGTACCGGACCGTTTTCTTATGGCGTTCTTCTGTCGTGCGGATGAAATCATCGTTGGAAATGTTCAAGAGCTTCCAAAGATCGCTGAAGGTCTGTGATATTTTGTCTGTAAACTCCTGCGGAGCCATGCCTGCAGCCTGCGCGGCCTTATCGATTTTCTGGCCATGCTCGTCGGTGCCCGTCAGAAATTTGACCTCGTTGCCAATAAGGCGGTTAAAACGCGCCAGCGCATCGGCGGCGATGTTGGTATACGAGTGGCCGATGTGGGGCCTGGAATTGACATAATAGAGCGGGGTGGTCAGATAATATTTCATAAACTTTCTTTTTTTAAAATTTTTCAGCCAACGCCAACTCATCCCGAAGCACAGATAGAGCCAGCTTAAGATTAGCGGACGCCTTCATATTTTCATAAAATTTTGAAAGAACATCTATTCTATCTGCCAAATCGTCTTCAGAGAAGCTGTTTAAAGCTCTCTCCTTAAGAGGTC
Organism: Candidatus Omnitrophota bacterium; assembly: GCA_945877765.1. Taxonomy (GTDB): domain Bacteria; phylum Omnitrophota; class Gorgyraeia; order 2-02-FULL-51-18; family 2-02-FULL-51-18; genus CAMDWQ01. The sequence continues at coordinate 86,404 of CAMDWQ010000003.1, forward strand.
TGTCCTCGATAAATCCGAGCAACTGCTCAGCGCCGGCACTTAAAATCAGCATGTCACGTAAATCGCTAATCGCCAAATTCAGCACTTTTAGCGCCCCTTCACGTTCTAGTGATACCGTGTCGGCTGTCTTCCACTCATGCTCTCCGCAAATGAAAGCCAAGAGTTCGTGTCGGGCGGCCTGGATCTCGGGGTCAGGCGCCACGTCGCTAACCACCGGCAAAAAATGAATCGTCTGGACACGCGAACGTATTGTCGGAAGCAGCTTTTCTGCCGCATAACAAATTAATATAAAATGAGTTCCGTTTGGAGGCTCTTCGAGCGTTTTCAAGATTGCGTTTTGAGCGATGTCGTTCATCAGCTCGGCATGATCAATGACAAATATTTTTACAGGAGCCTGAAAAGGCTTAAAACTGGCCTTTCCAATCAATTCACGAATCGATTCGATTTTAATCGCATGCCCCTCTTGGGGCTCAAGAATCAGAAAATCGGGATGATGCCCTGCGGTGATTTGCCGGCAATGGGGGCACTCACCGCAAGACTCCTCATTTTTTTTATTCCCACAAAAAATAGTTTTTGCCAAATTGGCGGCAACCTCTCTCTGACCCGCTTCCAAAGGCCCCAAAAATAAAAGAGCATGCGGCAGCCTATTTCTTTCCAAGTATTTTTTGAGAGTGGCCGCCACTGCTGGCTGCAAAAGATTAGCTTTCAAGGACACGTAAAATCTCCAATTTTATTTTTTCATGAACTACTTCAATAGAATCTTTTGGTACTATCTGCAGGCAACGAAACCGGCTGGGCTCCTGCCGCGCAATCCATCGATAACCTTGGCGGACCCGTTGATGAAAAAGAAGGGCTTTCCTCTCCATGCGATCTGCCTTTTTATGGGACACCGCGCGCCGCAGCCCCACCGCTAAGGGTAAATCTAAAAATAAACTAAGAGCCGGCTTGACTCCTTGAGTAGCTTTTTCTGCAAGAGACTGAATCCACTTGGCATCCACACTCCCGCCAAATCCCTGATACGCCACCGTTGCATCCGACCAGCGGTCACACAAAACAATTTCACCTTTAGCCAGACGCGGGGCAATAATTTCCTCCACCAGCTGGGCACGACTAGCCATGTAGAGCAGAGTTTCCGTCACAGCAGTAAGCGATTTATTTTTATTATCCAAAAGGATTTCACGGATCGCATCCCCCACGCGCGTGCCGCCGGGCTCGCGTGTTAAAAAAACGCGCCTTTGCTTCTTTTTTAAAAATTGATAAAGCAGTTTTATCTGGGTTGATTTTCCGCAACCCTCGTTGCCCTCCAGCGTAATCAACATTCCTTTTTTCTTCACAGCCGGACCCTCCAAGTCGTGCGGCCATCAGCTAAATCGCGCAGCTCAATATGGCGTTGGGTTAGCAAACGATTTCTGATCTCGTCCGCTTTCGCAAAATCTTTATTTTTACGTGCAGCGGCGCGTTCGGCGATTCCCCGCTCGATCTCAGGCTTGATGGCGCTGGCGTCTTCGCTTTGGTCAAATACGACGCCAAACACTTCCGAACCAAAATTCCGGATAGCGGCGGCGGCGCTTACCTGAGCGATCTGGTCCTTGGATTTATAGGTTTCGTGGATCAACCCCTGCATCAGCGTCAGCACTTCCGGCGTGTTGAAATCATTATCCATCGCCTGACGGAAAGACTGGTGAATCTCCGTCACCCGTTTCTCGGCCAGTTTGACCCCGCTCTTCTCCACTGCGCGCGAGGAATCAAAAAAATCAAGGAAGCGCCTCCAGATCTGCCGCTCCATCTTGACGCGCTCAGGCGTATAATCCAGCGGCGCACTGTAATGAGTCCCCAAAAAAGACAGCTTCAATATTTCATCGCCAAAACTAGGGTCTTCTTTCATGACTTCGGTCAGCGTGATAAAATTTTTAAGCGACTTAGACATTTTTTTTCCGCTGATCGTGATCAAGCCATGGTGCATCCACAGATTCACAAAAGGATTTCCTGTCGCACAACAAGACTGAGCATTTTCATTCTCATGATGCGGAAAAATCAAGTCACGTCCACCGCCATGAATGTCAAAAGCCCCGTTAAAATACGAAAGACTCATCGCCGAACACTCGATGTGCCATCCGGGACGTCCCCTTTTACCCGCAACAGGTCCTTCCCAAGAAGGTTCTCCTTCTTTGGTTTCCTTCCAGAGCGCAAAGTCCAAGGGGTAGCGTTTGAGTGGATTGGCTTCCACACGCGCATCTTCGAGCATCTGATCCATGCGCTGGTGAGAAACTTCGCCGTATTTGCCAAACGAACTGACTTCAAAATAGACGTCTCCGCCCGCAATATAAGCGTGTTTTTTCTCTATCAAACTTTTAATCATCTCAATCATCTGAGGAATAAACTCAGTCGCCTTAGGCTCAAAATCAGGATCCTGCAAACCTAAGCGCTTGAGGTCCTTTTTATAAAGTTCAAAATATTTTCCCGAAACTTGGGCAGTAGCCTCGTTTAAGTCCGCCATCCCCAGCGTGCGCGCTTTTTCAATGATCTTGTCATCCACATCGGTCACATTTCGAGCAAACTTCACCTGGTAGCCTGAAAACTTAAGATAGTTTCGCACCATGTCAAAAACGTAGGCAGAGCGCAAATGTCCAATATGCGGCTCGTCATAGACGGTGGGACCGCAAACGTACATTTTAACCTCTTTGCCTTTAGGATCTAAAAGCCTGAGGTCTTCTTTTTGCTTCGTTAGAGAGTTGTAAATACGAATAGGCATATTTTTTAAGCACGAGGCGGTTTAGCGATAAATCTTTTATGGCCGCGTTGATGAGGCGAACGGCCATGGTGTCCCCATCGTAGTAGATGGGGACGAGCGAGCCCTCATCTATCGAGTTAAATTTTCCTCGGAGGGGAAAATTTAACGCCGGCCAGAAAAGATTTATCGCTAAACCGCCTCACACTAAGACTTTGGTTTTTTATCCTTTAGCTCATCTTCAATCTTTTGAATTTCCTGCTCAATTTTGTCCAGCGTCTGATTTAGCGGATCCGGCAGGTTGCAATAATCAACATCCCCTTTATCTACACGCTGGCCTTCGCGGCGGGTAATGCGGCCGGGAACTCCAACCACGGTGGAGTTAGCGGGTACATCGTGAATTACCACGGCATTCGCGCCAACGCTGACATTATCCCCTAACACAATATTGCCCAACACTTTGGCACCGGCACCTACAACCACGTTATTTCCCAGAGTCGGATGTCTCTTTCCCTTTTCTTTACCGGTACCGCCAAGCGTTACACCCTGAAAAAGAGTGACATTCTCCCCAATTATCGTCGTTTCCCCAATCACCACTCCCATCCCGTGATCGATAAAAAGACCTTTACCGATCTGCGCACCCGGGTGAATTTCGATACCGGTAAACAAGCGCGACCACTGGGAGATCACTCGGGCGATAAAATGAAGCTTTAAACGATAAAAAATATGCGCGATCCGGTAAGAGAAAAACGCGCTGATGCCCGGATAAGTCAAAATGATCACAAGGCTTCCCGTGGCGGCCGGATCGCGTTCGAGTGTAGCCCGGATTTCATGCCGAAAAAAAATCTTGTAAACAATGATCTTGAGGATCACCAGAAACAGGATTAAAATAAAACCTACAACAATTCCGGCTAGACCTAAAAATAAAAGAAAAAAGGGGATGCCCACAGTATTACTTTCCTTTTTTTAATAATACAACCACATGGCAAGCAATCGCCTGTCCCTTGCCGGTCGCGTCAAGACCTTCATTGGTCTTGGCTTTTATATTCACCTGGCCTATCTTAAGACCCCAGGCACTTGATAAACTTTTGCGTATCTTTTCTTTATAAACGGAAAGTTTCGGTCTCTCGGCCACAATCACCGAATCAATTTGCGTGACACAAAAACCTTCTTTCGCCAAAATCTTCCTTACTTTCTCAACAAATACAAAACTGTCGCGATTTTTGTTACGAGCGTCCCGGTCGGAAAAAAATTCTCCAATATCCCCCAAACCAGCCGCTCCCAACGCCGCATCAACCACTGCGTGATGGAGCACATCCCCATCCGAATGACCCAAAAGCCCCTTGTGAAAGGGGATTTCGACACCCCCCAGGATTAGCCTCCGACCCCGAACCAACCGATGAATATCATAACCGATTCCGACTCGCATTTCACCCTCTCTGCCGGCTGGCGGAACTTTTTAAATAGAAGCGAAAAAGCTCAATATCCTCAAAAGTTGTAATTTTTAAATTGCTCTCCTCCCCGGGCGCAATCATGACTTTCATGCCTGAGCCGTCAAAAAAAGACGCTTCGTCCGTCAATTTCATCGCTTTGTTTCCCAATGCCTTATAACGGCCAAGAAGTTTTTCTTTTTTGAATACCTGCGGTGTCTGTGCCAAATAAAGGGCCGCGCGATCCTCAGTCTTAGTAATCACTTTGTCAGGGCCCGCTCGCTTCACCGTTGCTGTCACAGGAATCGCCGTGATGGCTCCACCTGTTTTTTTGGCAGATTTCAAAGCATCCAAAATAATTCGACGGCTAACCAAAGGACGAGCCGCGTCATGCACCAACACCCAATCGGATTTAGCTGAAACACGCGACAACGCATTTCTTACAGACTCTGCGCGAGTCGCGCCGCCGGGGACAAGCACTATGGAATGAAGACCGAGCGCTGAAGCAATTTTTTGAATCTCTTTAAAATTATCGGGATGTGACGCTATAAGAATTTCTCTGAAGCGATAGGCCCGAGAAATATTTTTTAATGTATAAAACAAGATCGGTTTGCCATCTACCTTAAAAAAAAGCTTCGACTTTTTTAAGCCGAAACGGCGACTGCTCCCAGCGGCCGGCAGTATCGCGGAAATTCCATTCATTCAAATTTTGAAAAAATCATACGGCCGGCGGATGTTTGCAGCACCGAGGTAACCGTCACTCGAATTGTCTGCCCGATCATTTTTTTGGAGTTCTCGACCACAACCATGGTGCCGTCGTCTAGGTACCCAATTCCCTGGCTGGCCTCTTTCCCCTCCTTAACCACATGCACCTCCATCATTTCGCCGGCTAGCACAATGGGCTTAAGCGCATTGGATAGATCATTAATATTTAATATACCCACCCCCTGGAGCTCCGCAACTTTATTTAGATTAAAATCATTGGTGATGATTTTGGCCTCCAAAAGCCTGGCTAATTTGACAAGTTTTTCATCGACTTGTGAAATTTCAGGAAAATCCTCATCGTGAATTTTGACAGCAACGGAAGATGATTTTTTTAATTTATTAAGAATATCAAGCCCGCGGCGGCCTCTGTTTCTTTTTAGAGAATCATTTGAGTCTGCCACTTGTTGAAGCTCCTTCAACACAAACCGCGGAATGATGAATCTGCCTTCCAAAAATTTGGTCATTGAAATGTCAAAAATACGCCCATCGATGATCGCGCTAGTGTCGAGAATCATCAAATTGCTCTTCTGGTCCTGGCGGTCGAATTTGATATAAGGGATAATGAGGCTGAATTCATCGCGCCCGCGCATCGCCAAAACCATCCCGATATAACAGAGGATCAGAATCATCGTGATTTTAATCGCGGACGATAAAGAGGGGTCTAGATCGGGAATTACATCGATAGCCCCTGAAAGAATCTTGGAAATCACTAATCCCATCGTTAACCCAAAAACAGCTGCGGACAAACCACGCGTTGAAACCTTTCCCAGCACATTCTCTATAATAATGACAAAAAGCGCGATGACCGCTCCAATCAAACAACCCGCCAGAGCCCAAGCAGAACCATAGCCCTGATAAATACTGCCCAGCTGAAAACCAACAACCGCGCTGAGTAAAACAAAAAGCGTGCGGATAAAACCAAATGTCATAACGTTAACTCCTCTTCAAGAGCTTCCATGGGTGCTGTTTAATGTCTGCGGTGAACGCTTCCAAATCCCTGGCCACTTGATCGTTCTTTAAAAGTCTTCCAACGGTACCCTCTCCATCGCGTAGACGGCCCAACACAATCTTGGCGGAGGCGGCAGCGTCTTTTAAATCTTCGCTGGCCTGGGTAAAATTCTTCACCATCGCGTCTGCCCCGCTGAAGGTTCTGTCGGCATTAACAAAAGCACCCTTCACTGCGGCTTTAAACTCGGGGTCACTAACAACAGAATTAACATTTTCCGCCACTACCTGCAGTTGCCCGATCAGCTGCCGCGAGCCCTCCGCCATATCTTCGATCGCAAAAGGATTTTTTCCGATCAGCGTACTGCCGTTGCCGATGATTTTATTATTGGGCGTGCCAGGAATAATTTCGATGTATTTTTCACCGAGCATCCCCAGCGTTTTAATCACGGCTTTGGCATCGTCTTCGATATAGACTCCTTGAGCAATCCAAGCGCCCACTTCCACCTGCGTTTCGCCCTTAGGATTACGCAGCACATGAATATCCTTGACCTCGCCAACAGTGACACCTGCCAACCTTACGGGGGTCCCATTGTCAATTCCCTGCACAAAACTAAACACAAAGCGGATAGTAACACCGGGCTTCATATAAAAATCACCCGCGCGAAAAACAAAATACGACAGAATTCCTATGGCTAACAAGACAAACAGGCCCACCTTGATCTCAAGGCCGTCTTTTTTCATGATCAGCGTTTCTCCTTTTGCCTGCTTTAGGCTGTCGTTAGACTTTTAAACTGAATATCCGTAATCGGTCCCGACGCAGAACCGGTAATAAATTGCCGTACCACCGGATTCGTGGTATTGCGAATTTCGTCTGGAGTCCCAATTTCAACAATATTTCCATGATACATCATTGCCACGCGCGTACCCACTTTGTAGGCGCTGACCATGTCATGAGTCACGACAACGGCAGTCACTTTTAACCTGTCGTGAAGCGAGACAATCAAATCATTGATGGCATCTGACATGATGGGGTCCAATCCCGTCGTCGGCTCATCGTAAAGCAAAATTTCAGGCTTCATGCAAATGGCGCGCGCAAGCGCTACTCGTTTTTTCATTCCGCCGGACAACTCGGACGGCTTTAAATCCTGAATACCCTTTAAACCCACCAATTCCAACGCCTCTTCCGCGCGGTCGCGAACCGCCGCTTGGCTCAAGCTTGAATGCTCGGTTAATCCAAAACCGACATTTTCACCGATCGTCATCGAATCAAAAAGAGCCGCCCCCTGAAACACCATCCCAAAACGCATGCGCATGTGGTTCATTTGCCGCGTCGACAAAGCCGACAGGTCCATCCCGTCCACCATGATGGACCCCGAATCCGGTTGCATTAGCCCAATGAGGTGCTTTAAAAAAACACTTTTTCCACAACCAGACCGGCCGATGATCACCAGCGTTTCACCGCGCGCGACCGTCAAACTCATCTGGTTTAAAACCATTTTACCGTTAAATGATTTAGAGACCTTCCTTGCTTCCATCATGAGACCGTCCATGCCCATACTTTCATTCCCTTAGGTTAAAAAATAAAAAATGACGGTAAAAAAAGCGTCCGCTATGATAATCAGAACAAACGACGTCACGACCGCACGCGTGGTTGCGTTTCCCACGCCTTCGGCACCGCCCTCAACGCGCATCCCTTCATAGCAAGCGGTAATACAAATAATCATAGCAAACACGACCGTCTTAAAAAGCCCCGAAAAAATATCCTTAAGAGCCAATGGGTCAAACGTCATCCTGACGTAAAGCGCATGAGAAAGCCCCAACTTAAAAACCGAGACCACATAGCCGCCAAAAATACCGATCGCATCGGCATAAATCGTCAAAAGAGGCAGCATCGTAAAAAGGGCGACAAAGCGAGGTGCCACCAAGTACTTCACCGGGGGAGCCGCCAAAGTTTCAAGCGCGTCAATTTGCTCCGTGACCTTCATACTGCCAAGTTCGGCGGCAATAGAAGCGCCCACACGGCCAGCAACCACCAACCCCGTCAACACCGGCCCGATTTCACGCGTGATCGAAATGGCCACTAGGCTGGGGATGTACATCTCCGCGTTGACCTTTTGCATTTGGTAGGCACTCTGAAGCGCAATGACCACGCCCATAAAAAAACTCGTTAGTGTTGCAATGGGGAGTGAATCAACACCAATTTTGACCATCTGCTCAAAAGTTTGGCGCGTGCGAAACGGCGGCAAAGCGACCGCCAAAAGCGTCTGACAGAATAGAGTAAAAGTGCCTCCTGAAAACTTGACAGCATCCAACACTGTCTTTCCAATCGTCTCTGCCGTTGTTTTCAAAACGTTTCCTCGGTATCTCAAAATTTAACTTTCTGCTCGACGCTTAAAAATTGCTCATCTTCACGCACTTGAAATTTAAGCAAATTCTTGCCCGCTAATCGATACTCAAGGCCTACCTCGACTTTGTCCGATTCATCGGAATTCTGCAAGGTCTCGTCACGTTTGTAATCCCTAAAATTTAGACGCGCTCGGTCCCCCAGCGCTCTCTGAAGTAAAAATTCGGGGTTGTCCTTCATGTCTCTGGGGCGCCGAAATTCCCAATCCCCCCACACCACCGTGTCTTGCTGGGCCTCTCCAATCAACTGCTCGTAAGTCTTAAGCCGAAAAAGCTCTCTAAACTCAACGGATTTCTCAGCAAACTTCATCACCGAATCATCCGGTAAAAGGAGCCTTGAGTTTTGAATCTTGACCGTCGGATAAATCCCGCTGACAAACAAATCCATCACCTTGAACATTCTTTTCCCGACGTACCCGTCATAAATGCGCGCTCGACCTTCCACGCCCGGCGCCAAGGGATTGCCCTCAAAATGCAGATCAATGTCCACGCGCGACGGAAGCAATTTTGAAGGCGAAGTCTTTAAAATAAAATCAAGGTTGGACAGCAAATAGTTTTCCGCGTGGATATCCCAAATCATTCGATAATCTTTCTGGAAATCAACATCCCCGCTGATACGAATTCCGCCCAAAACATTGGCCGAGGTCAGATTAAAATCAGACTGAGAAAAGTAAAAATTAAAAACTGATTCCTCCGGCAGGGGGCTCCAATTCACTACCGTCCCCTCGGTCTTAAGTTCTCCTTGAAGCGCATCCTCCGATCCAAAAAAACCTAGATGAAAATCTCCACTGGCTTTGATCACCGTTGAAATATCCATCCCGCCAAACGTTAGGTGCCTCAAAGGAATCTCCGCGTTAATCTTATTGTTCTCAAAACTTAAATTGATGCCTTCCAACTTAATTTGCTGCGGCTGAAATATTAGGCTCATATTAATAATACGTATGTCAATAATGTCCTTCTGCGCCAACGCCCAACGTCTCATCCACCTCAAAAAAGGAAAATCATTTTGGCGGCTTAGGCGCACCCGCGGTTTCCACCAAATCTCCGGGCTTTGAATCACCACCGTGATCCGAGAGTCAAACTTCTTGGAAAGAAAATCCAACAACCGATAATGAAAACTAATTTCTGCGATTTGCAGTACAAGCCGTTCTTCTTCCGGGCTTAAGCCGGGGCTTAACACCCGGATATTCTCAAAACGAATCTGCCCCAAAAACCGGCCGCTGATTTTTCCGATTTGGACCCGATAATCAGATTCGCGGGATAACACTGCCTCGAGCGAATTCTTGGCATCCTGAATTAAAAAATCCTTACGCTCTTTTATAAAAAAAACAACGGCCGCTAAAAGCGCTGCAATCAATATAATCCGCAACACTTTTTGGTGACGACGCTTTACCGTTGCAACGCGTTTTCCAACCACAATTAATGCCCTGCGCCGGCCCCTTGAGAAAACGCCAAATGGTCCTCATCTTTGACAGTGATTTGCACGCTGTCGTTGGGACGTATTTTTTTGCTTATCAATTCTTCGGCGATGGGATCTTCCACATATCGTTGAATGGTGCGGCGCAAAGGCCGGGCGCCATACTGCTGGTCAAAGCCCTTATTAATCAAAAATTCTTTGGCTTTCTCATCCAAATGAATTTCGATATTGCGCTCGCTAAGGCGTTTTTGAAGGGCTGCAATTTCAATCTCAACAATTTTCTGCAATTCTTCGCGGGCAAGGCGCTTGAATACGATGACCTCATCCACACGGTTAATGAATTCCGGCTTGAACGTTTTTTTTACTTCTTCCATCAGGCGACTGCGCATGTCTTTGTGATCGGCCGTGCTGACATCTTGAGCCTTAAAACCAATACTGCCCTGTTTACTCAAGAGTTCAGCGCCGATATTGGAAGTCATGATAATCATGCAATTGCGAAAATCCACTTTACGCCCAAGCGAATCGGTTAATCGTCCTTCTTCAAGAACTTGAAGCAGCATGTTAAACACATCCGGGTGAGCTTTCTCGATTTCATCAAAAAGAAGAATGGCGTAAGGACGGCGTCGCACGCGCTCCGTCAATTGACCACCCTCCTCGTAGCCGACATATCCCGGAGGCGACCCGACTAAACGCGAGACGTTAAACTTTTCCATGTATTCCGACATATCAAAAGTAATGAGCGCGTTTTCATCATTGAACATAAACTCAGCCAAAGCGCGCGCCAAAAGCGTCTTTCCCACGCCGGTAGGCCCTAAAAATATAAACGACCCGATCGGTCGCCGAGGATCCTTCAAACCCGCACGCGAACGGCGGACAGCATGCGCAATTGCGGAGATCGGCTCTTCTTGACCAATCACGCGCTTTCTAAGCTCTTCCTCAATACGCAAAAGACGCGCACTCTCTTTTTCCTCAAGACGCGCAACGGGAATCCCCGTTGTCTTAGCGATAATTTTAGCGATGTCATCCTCACCAATCTCAATCTCTATTTTTGACCGGGCTTCGGACCACTCTTTTTTAGTTTTATCTAAGAGTTTTTTTGTCTCGCGTTCTTGATCGCGCAAGGCTGCCGCTTTTTCAAAATCCTGGTCCTTGATCGTATCTTCTTTTTCGCGGCGGATAACTTCCAACCGCTTCTCAATTTCTTTGACCTCGGGCGGAGCCGTGTGGGTGGAAAGACGTGCAAAAGCTCCCGCTTCATCAATAATATCAATCGCCTTATCGGGTAAAAAACGACCGGTGACATAACGGTCAGAAAGTTTTGCTGCTGCTTCCAAGGCTGCATCTGTAATTTTAATTTTATGATGTTCTTCGTATTTTTCGCGTAGACCACGCAAAATCAATACGGTTTCTTCTACCGAGGGAGGCTCAACCAGAATCGTTTGAAAGCGACGCTCGAGAGCGGCGTCTTTTTCGATATATTTGCGGTATTCGTCCAACGTGGTAGCGCCAATGCACTGAATCTCGCCGCGGGCCAGCGCGGGTTTCAAAATATTGGACGCGTCAATAGCGCCCTCTGCTCCTCCTGCTCCCACAAGGGTATGCAGTTCATCAACAAAAATAATAATATTTTCCGAACGCTTAATCTCATCCATCACCGCTTTGATTCTCTCCTCAAACTGGCCGCGGTATTTAGTTCCTGCGACCATAAGCGCCAAATCCAGCGTAATCACGCGCTTATTGCGTAAAATTTCAGGGACGTCCCCATTGATAATTTTAGAAGCAAGCCCCTCAACAATGGCGGATTTTCCCACACCGGCTTCTCCCAGCAATACGGGATTATTTTTGCGGCGGCGTGAGAGCGTCTGCATCACGCGGTCAATCTCTTCATCGCGTCCGATCACAGGATCCAGCTTGCCGTCTTTGGCTAGTTTGGTCAGATCGCGGCCGAAAGCGTCTAGCGCCGGCGTTTTGGTTTTAGCCGCGGGCGTGGAAGGACTACCTCCTCCTTGAACGGGCGGTGCCTGCGGCGGAGGCCCATATTGTGAGCCGGGCGTGGTGGACCCTAAAAGCTTGATCACCTCTTCACGCACCTTGTCGATATCCAGCCCCATATTGGTAAATACCTGGCTAGCAACGCCTTCTCCCTCACGAATCAAACCTAAAAGCAAGTGCTCTGTTCCAATGTAGTTGTGTCCAAGAGAGCGCGCTTCTTCCATGGCCAACTCCATCACCTTTTTGGCTTTGGGGGTAAACGGAAGATCTCCGGTCACCACAGTCGTGGGCCCGATTTGCACCAATTTGTCAATTTCAAGACGAATATTATTTAGGTTCATCCCAAGGCTCTGCAAAACTGCCGCCGCCACCCCTTCACCTTCGCGGAGTAAACCCAACAGAATATGCTCGGTTCCAATATAATCATGATTAAAACGTTTGGCTTCTTGCTTGGCCAACAAGATCACTTTTCTCGCACGCTCAGTAAATTTATTAAACATGGTACCTCCTTAATAATACTTTTTTAATAGATCCCTCGACTTTGCTCGGGATGAATTTGCTTTGGCAAATTCATTTGCCTTCAAGGCGGCGGCGAATCAAATTCGCACGCTTCACGTCTCTTTGCGAAGAACTTAAAACCTTGCCTTCAATTTTTTGCAAATGCGCCGGCTGTGTCAGAATAAAAAGCTCATTCACCGCGCGCCGGTCAATATCCGCCAAAAGACCCATATCGACACCCAGGCGGACCATCGACAGTAGCGTCAGCGTCTCCTTGGTGTTGATGATGTGAGCGCTTTTGAGTGTGCCGCTGGAACGCCAGATTTTATCCTGCAAAAGATCGCGATTTTGTTTCATCAAAGTTTTTCGCGCATTCTCCTCGTGTCCTATGACCTGGCGGATGATTCTCTCAAGATTATCAATCACATCTTCTTCAGCTGTGCCCAGCGTCGTCTGATTTGAAATCTGAAAAAAATTACCTTCCGCCTCGGTGCCCTCACCGTACAAACCGCGCGCCGTCATCCCCAATTTTGTAATCGCTTGCAGTACGCGTGTAATCTGTTTGGTCATCACCAAAGACGGCAGATGCAGCATCACTGACGCACGCAATCCAGTGCCCGCATTGGTGGGGCAGGCAGTCAAATAGCCCCACTCATCACTAAAAGCAAACTTAAGACGCTTATGAAGCGAATCATCCAAGCGATTGGCAATCCGCCAGCATTCCTGCAAATTAAAACCCGACTGCATCACCTGCACACGCAAATGGTCTTCCTCGTTGATCATGACGCTGACGACTTCTTTGTCTCCGATCATGACCGCCTTATATTCCGGGTGCACAATATGCTCGCGGCTAATCAAATGTCTTTCCAAAAGAAACTGCTTATCCACATCATCGACTTCTGCCATCGGCACCAAAAGGCCATTTTTGAGAAACTCCATGCTTTGGGCCGCTTCGGACAAGAGATCCATGGTTTCTTTCTGCTGCTTCTTTGCCGCCCAATGGGAAAAAGGGAAATCTGCCAAATTGCGCGCCAGACGTACCCGCGAGCTCATAACAATGTCCGAATTAGGGCCAGTGCCTTTGAGCCACTCGCAAGTTTGTTTTAAAAGAGAGTCCACTTTCATGTTTAGTTTTTATGTTCCTTAATTTTTTTCTCCAAAAATTTAATTTTATCCCGCAGGGAGGCAGCCTCTTCAAATTCCTCGCGCTTTACCGCCTTCTGGAGCTCAGCTCGCACTGCCACGAGCTCATCGTGAAGTTTGTAGGAAACTTTCATTTCTTTAGTAAATTCAGGATTCGGCGTCTTTCCCAGATGTTGATTGGACCCATGAATTCTCTTTAAAAGCGGCGTCAAGCTGGCTTTAAACGCGGTATAACATTGGCTGCATCCCAAGCGCCCCACTTTTTTAAAATCTTCATAAGTCAGGCCGCAATTCTGGCACTTCGCTTTGGGGGCGATGACAGCCGTGGAGCCGACAGCAGAAGCCGGTGTTTGCGCTTCAACATCAGAAAGCGCTGCCAGTAAATCCGCGATACCAAAATGCTGCTCAGCATCGGCGCCCTTCTGTTTGGCGCAAATTTCGCACAAATTAAGTTTGGTGATCTGATCGTTAACGATCTCGGTTAGATGCACCGTTGATTTATTTTTACCGCATTCGTCGCAGAGCAATTTTAATTCACCTCGTAGGGGGTGCCGTCTTTAGGCGTCACCTTGTGAAATTCAGCCAAGAGCTGCCCTGTCGTCGTCCCAGGCACCCCTTTGCCAATCTGGCGGTTATCGATTTTGACAATCGGTACAATCTCAGCCGCCGTTCCCGTCAGAAAAACTTCATCGGCGATATACAAATCGTGGCGGGTAAAAATGTCTTCGCGCACCGAAAGTCCCAGGCGGCGGCCAATCGTCATGACCGTGTCCCGCGTAATCCCTTTTAAAATCCCGACGTACGGCGGCGGTGTGATGAGCTCTTTGCCGCGAACCAAAAAAATATTTTCGCCTGTGCATTCGGTGACATAGCCTTGAGCATTCAAAAGAATGGCTTCCTGCACGCCAGCGTTGATCGCCTCAATTTTAGCGAGAATATTATTTAGATAATTCAGCGTCTTAAGCTGTGGGTTAAGCGCCTCCGGATGATTTCGGATTGTCGGCACCGTCACGATAGCAAGGCCCTTTTCATAAAATTCTTTCGGATATAAAGCAATTTTATCCGCAATAATAAAAATGGTCGCTCGGCTACACTTACGAGGATCTAGTCCCAAATCGCCAGGGCCGCGCGTCACCACTAAACGAATATAAGCATCTTTGAGCTGATTGGCTTTTAGCGTATCCACAACCGCATTTTCCATTTCGGCTTTAGAAAGAGGAATTTCAAGCATGAGCGTATGCGCACTCTCATAAAGCCGCTCAATATGTTCTTTTAGTTTGAACACCGAGCAATTGTAAGCGCGAATCCCTTCAAACACGCCATCCCCATACAGCAAGCCGTGATCAAACACACTCACCACCGCTTGATCCTTCTCCACCAATTTCCCATTTAAATAAATTTTAAGGCTCATCCGATCTCCTTTTTAAGACCATTCACGAGTGACTAAATTCCACACGCGATCCGCAATGCCGGCAATCTTGTCATCGTGCGTCACCATGACGAGCGTCTTTTTTTCTTCTTGAAACAGTTTTCTCAAAAGCTCAGTGATCTCTTGAGCCATGTTCGGATCCAGATTACCCGTTGGCTCATCACAAAACAAAATCTTGGGGTCATTCATTAACGACCGAGCAATCGCCACCCGCTGCTGCTCGCCCCCCGACAATTCTCCGGGAAAATGAGTCGTCCGCTGCCCGAGCCCCATCCGGTCCAACAGAAGCTCTGCCCGCTTCTTTGCCTTACCGCCGTCTCTTGTTTTACCGGCTATCCATGCTGGCAACATCACGTTTTCCAGCGCCGTAAACTCAGGCAAAAGGTGATAAAACTGAAACACAAAACCAACATTGCGGTTAATCCAAAGAGCCCTATCGGTTTCACCGAGTAAGCTCAGCTCAATGCCTTCCAACTTCACGCGTCCCTGCGAGGGCCGATCCAACCCTGAAAGTAAATTCAAAAGTGTTGTTTTCCCCGACCCTGAAGGACCCAAAATAGCCACCGCTTCACCGATTTTCACCGAAAAAGAGACGTCTTTTAAGATCGTCAACTGCCTGTCACCATCCCAGTATACCTTGCCCAGACCTGACGCTTCAATCATTGTTTAGCTCGAAGCATCTATTCGTACCGCAACGCCTTGACTGGATCAAGTCTTCCCGCCACAAATGCCGGATAAAAAGCAGACACAAAACTTAAAACCACGGCAACCGCGATCACCCAAAGCGTATCCGATGGGTTCATTTTGACGGGGAGCCTATCGATATAATAAATTTCCCTGGGCAGCTCAACAAACGAGTATTTTTTTAAAATCCAGCAAACGCCGGTACCCGCCAGCAAGCCGCTCCCCGCACCCAGAAGCCCCAGCACAAGCCCATCCATTGCAAAAATTTTAACAAGGCTAATTGGCGGCGCCCCCAGCGCTCTCAAAACACCAATATCCTTGGTCTTGTCCATCACCAGAATTGTGAGGCTTCCGGCGATGTTTAGACTAGCGACAAGAATAATTAAAGCCAAAATTAAAAACATCACCGTCTTTTCAAGCTTTAGCGCCGAAAAGAGCGTGCGATTCATATCCATCCAAGTGCGTACCTGGTAAGGATAACCAAAAAATCCGCGGATTCTTTTTTTTGCCTCTTCGGCATGATCCGCATCTTTCAAATAAACCGAAAGGCCGCTCACCTGGCCGGTCCTATTAAAAAATTTCTGCGCGTTGGGCAAATTGATAAAAATAAGATTGGAGTCGTATTCGTACATCCCGGTAGTAAAAATCCCCTCAACGACCAGAGGTACCGGCTTGTCCATCGTCTGCGTTGCCAGCCGCACCTTCGAACCTATTCGCAGACCCGCGCTGTGCGCTAATTCGGAGCCAATCACCACGCCATCCGCTTTTTCTGAGAGAGTGCCTTCTTTGACGTACTGATAAAACCGGGAAACTTTTCTTTCTCGGGCAGTATCAATCCCGCGCACCATGACGCCTGTCCCCCATTCACCCGATTGAAAAAGCGCTTGCCCTTCTACGTAGGGCGCAATGCCGGCCGCAATCCCAGCTTTTTCAAGCTGCTGCGTCACCGCGGCGGCTTCGCGGAACTCTCCCTCTTTTTCAATCACCAGATGAGCGCGAAGCCCAATGATACGCTCTTTCATATCCTGATCAAAACCATTCATCACCGCTAACACCACAATCAACGCTGCCACGCCCACCGCGATCCCAATTACCGAGATCGTGCTCACGACTCCCACAAAAGGATGCCTGCGCTTCGACCAAAGATAGCGCTTGGCCACCAACCACTCAAAACTCATTCTTTTTGCGCCTTCATCTGCGGGAACAAAATCACCTCACGAATCGACGGCTGGTTGGTCAACACCATCACCAGGCGGTCAATGCCTATACCCAACCCCCCGGCCGGAGGCATGCCATGCTCTAAGGCTAAGATAAAATCCTCATCAATCGTATTCGAGGACGCTTCCTTGCCCTTGTCCTTTAATTCTTCTTCAAAGCGGAGCTTTTGCTCGATGGGATTATTTTGCTCCGAATAGCCGTTGGCCAGTTCCATGCCTCCGATATAGAGCTCAAACCGTTCACTTAAAGAAGGATTGTTCGGGTTACGGCGCGCCAGCGGTGAAAGTTCGGCAAAATAGTCCGTCACAAATACCGGGCGAATCACACCGGCTTCTTTGGAGGAAGCGGGGTCCAAAAGATCCGCGACAAGATTAATAATCTGAGTCCGCGAAAGGTTTTTGCCCTCCACCTTGACGCCTTTATGCTTCAGCTTCTCAATCCACACCTCGGTGTCGTCCTCGGGGCCTATATCGAATGATTCTTTCATGAGCCCAGCAAAAGATACTCTTTCCCAATGAGAAAGATCGAGAGTTTTTTCGCCGTAAGGTACTTGGAGCGTCCCAAGGACTTGTTGCGCCGTCTCTTTGATTAATCGTTCGGTAAGATCCATCACGTCGTTGACGTCATGATAAGCCGTATAAACTTCAATCATTGTAAATTCAGGATTGTGCCGCGTAGAAATACCTTCATTGCGGAAACTTTTATTGATCTCGTAGACTTTATCAAAACCGCCAACGAGAAGTTTTTTTAAATAAAGTTCGGGTGCCACCCGTAAAAATAAATCCATCCCCAGCGCTTCGTGGTGTGTCTTAAACGGCTTTCCCGCGGCACCCCCGGGAATCGAATGCATCATTGGCGTCTCCACTTCCAGATAATCCAGCTCATCGAGAATGCGGCGGATGGAGCGAATGATCTGGGAGCGTTTGATAAAAATGCCTTTGGCTTCTTCGTTGGAAATTAAATCCAGGTAACGCTGGCGATACCGCACCTCGGTATCCTTAAGGCCATGCCATTTTTCCGGCATCGGACGCAAGCTTTTGGCGAGCATGGCAAACGACTGAACACGTATCGTGATTTCACCAGTTTTTGTTTTAAAAAGCTCTCCCTCAATCCCGACGATATCCCCGATATCAGTCTGTTCAAAAAGCTTCCAGCCGTCCTCGCCGAGATTTTCGCGTTTGATATAGAGCTGAATACGGCCTGTTTCGTCTCTTAAATCACAAAAAATTGTTTTTCCCATGAGGCGGATAGAGGCTAGGCGGCCAGCGGTGCGAGTTTTTTTATTTTCCTCAAAAGCGCTGACAATAGCGGCAATCATACCATCTTTGAGAAATCTCCCGCCAAAAGGATAGACTCCCAAAGCCTCGATAGCCTGGAATTTTTTAAAACGCTCTTTGAGTAAATCGTTGGGTTCATTCATCGCGGCATCACCGATTTTTTTCCATAACCCATTGGTTTTAAATTTGTTATGGAATAAAGTTAAGAAATTATTATAAATGGCTCTTCGGGGGATGTCTATTAATTAATTAAGCGGATTTAAACTTTTATAACCGAGAATAGCGGTTTGGCTTGTTGGCCTGGCGCCAGGAAAACCAAAGTAGAGCCGCGCATACAAGAAGAAACCAGTCCCCAAGCAGGCGGTACAAAGAAGTGCTTTTGCGCAAAAAAATGCCTTGTGTCTGGTGACCCGTCACC
This sequence comes from Candidatus Omnitrophota bacterium, assembly GCA_945877765.1. Lineage (GTDB taxonomy): Bacteria > Omnitrophota > Gorgyraeia > 2-02-FULL-51-18 > 2-02-FULL-51-18 > CAMDWQ01. Next base: position 104,754 of record CAMDWQ010000003.1, read on the forward strand.
ATGATCTCCTTGCCTCGGTCATTCACCGACCCGACCACTTCGCCGCTGGCGGAAATAAAACAAGAAAAACCTGTATTGGCCGAGCGAATGACCGGCACACGGTTTTCCACCGCCCGGAAAACGGAAGCTTGGGCGTGCTGGTAAGGAGCGGCTGTGTTCCCAAACCAAGCATCGTTGGTGACGTTGACCAAAAAGTCAGCGCCTTTTTTGACAAAATCACGTACCAGGCTAGGAAACATGTCCTCATAGCATATCAACACCCCAAAACGGGCTGTCAGATAATTTTGAGGAGCTCTAGGCTTTAGCACAAAAATTGATTTCTCCTGTCCGGGAGAAAAGCGGCCAATCACCACCAGGTGGCGGATAAAACCTAATAGGGGTTCGAAAGGCAAAAACTCGCCGAAAGGCACAAGGTGTGTTTTGCTGTAGCGCTGGCTTTCTTCTCCGCTGGGACTAAAGAGGATCGTGCTGTTATATGAGCGAAGCCCCTCCTCCAGCCCGCCCAGCGTCGGGACGCCGACGAGTGTCGGTGTATTTGCACGCCGTATCGTGCTGCGAAGGTGCGCCGCCATGACCGGCTCGTCCTCAAAAAAACCAGGAAAAGATGTCTCGGGCCAGACAATCAGATCCGATGCTTCATTGGCAGACATCAACGTCAGGCGTTTGTATTTTTCAAAAATAATACCGCGAACCTTCGCATCCCATTTTTGATCCTGAGGAATATTCCCCTGCAAAACAGAGACGCGAAGTGACGGCTTTAAATCGCGCGGTTCCCATTCCTTCATTTTTAGAAAACCATACAAATAAACTACAGCAAGAACTGCTGCGGCCGCGTACAGGCAACCAAGCGCAATTTTTTTGTAACTCAAAAACTGATAAAAAAGAACGTTTAAAAAAAGAAGCAAAAAAGAAACTCCCCATACGCCCGCAACATCCGCGACCTGGATAAATAGTACGTTTTTCCATTGGCTATAACCCAAAAGCGCCCACGGAAGTCCGCTAAACAACCAACCCCGAACCCACTCCAACAAAACCCATAAAGCCGCCATCGTCAACGCCGCGCGCACCGGTCCCGCTTCCAAACCGCGCGACTTTTTTGAAAAAAACTGCGCAGAATAAAAACCAAACAAAGCAAAATAAAGACTTAAGTAAATGACCAGGAGAATAAAAGCAAAAATATTAACGTAATTAAGCCAATACATAGTGATGGCAAAAAAAAGAATGCCCAGCACCAATGATTGAAAAACCACCCTCCCCCGGCTTTTGTTCTCCAGGGAAAAAAAATAAGGGATGAAGGCAAAGAAGGAGAGAGGCCACAGGAAACTAAAGTGGTAGGGTAGCGCTAGAAGCAGCGCCGAAACGACGACTGCCGCAAAATCACGGATTACTGGCCGTGACATTTTTTGTATTTCTTGCTACTCCCACATGGACAAGGATCATTTCGACCTACTTTTTCATCGGCGGGCACTGTTCTCGCGGAAACCGGAGCAGGCGCCGGCATGGTGCTGCTCTCATCGTCTGGCGCGGATACTCTTTTTAAAATAGAACCCGCTTCCGGGTGTAAAAATTGAAGGGGTGCCGTTTTTTTCTCTTTAGGCTCTTCCTTTAATTTCTCAGGATCCATTGCCTGCATGCGAAAAATAAATGACAAGGCCTCTTCCTTGATCGTGTCCACAAGAGTCTGAAAACCTCCGAAGGCTTCCCGCTTGTATTCAACCAACGGGTCTTTTTGGCCGTAGGCTCGCAGGCCAATTCCCTCACGTAAATTATCCATTACCCGCAAATGATCTTTCCATTTATTATCGACAATATCTAAAAGTATCATTCGTTCTAAATGTCTCAAAGATTCAGCGCCAATCTCATTTTCTTTTTGCTCATAAGCTGCCTTCGCTCGTGAAATCACCGCCTCGGTAAGGACGCTTCCTGTATCCGATTCCAACCCCTCCAAAGAAATCGGCAGCACTTTTCGCACTGTCTCTGAAAGAGTTTGGAAATAACCCTCTTCGGAGGCTGGAACGCTTTCCACCAGCACCGACGCAATCTCGTCGATCATGCTCAGGTAGTGCTCTTTAAGATTTTCACCTTCGAGTACTTTTTTACGCTCAGCATAAATGACTTCGCGCTGGCGGTTCATGACGTTGTCATATTCCAGAAGCTGCTTACGAATATCAAAATTGCGGCCTTCGACGCGTGTCTGCGCATTTTCAATAGCTCCGGAAATAAAAGGATGCTCGATTTCCTGCCCCTCTTCCATGCCGAGTTTTTGCATAAGACCCCCAATACGGTCCGATCCAAAAATTCTCAGCAAGTCGTCTTCCATTGAAAGATAAAAACGAGAAGATCCGGGGTCTCCCTGGCGGCCCGAACGTCCACGCAGCTGATTGTCGATGCGCCGCGCTTCATGGCGCTCCGTCCCGATCACATGCAACCCGCCAACCGCCTGCACCCCTTCGCCTAAAACAATATCCGTTCCGCGGCCGGCCATATTGGTTGCAATCGTGACGGCGGCAGACTGGCCAGCTTGCTTGATGATTTCAGCTTCCATTTCGTGGTATTTGGCGTTGAGCACTTTGTGCAGCACATTGGCACGGCGTAAAAGCGAAGATAGGCGCTCTGATTTTTCAATGGAAACCGTCCCCACAAGAACCGGCTGTGCCTGTTTATGACACTCGATAATCTCCTGGACCACCGCATCAAATTTTTCCCGCTCCGTGCGGTAGATGCGATCAGGGTAATTTTTGCGGATCATAGGGCGGTTGGTGGGGACAGAAACAACGTTGAGTTTATAAATCGTAAAAAATTCCTGCATTTCAGTAAGCGCAGTTCCGGTCATCCCCGCCAGCTTCGAATACATGCGAAAATAATTTTGGAATGTCACCGTCGCCAGCGTCTGATTCTCTTCCTCGACTTTCACTTTTTCTTTGGCTTCAAGTGCCTGGTGAAGGCCATCGGAGAAACGGCGTCCCGGCATGAGACGTCCGGTGAATTCATCGACAATGAGCACTTCTCCGTCCTTGACGACATAATCCACATCAATTTTAAAAATGGCATGCGCACGAAGCGCTTGATTGACGTGATGAACCAATTCCACATTGGAGGGGTCATAAAGATTTTCAACGTTGAGAAGTTTTTCGATCTTGATATTTCCCTTTTCGGTCAGCGCCACCGAGCGCGTTTTTTCCTCGATTTCAAAATCCTCACCTTTGACAAGATTGGGGATAATTTTATCGATGGAATAATATTTATCGGTCGATTCATCGCTGGGGCCGGAAATAATCAGAGGGGTGCGGGCTTCGTCAATCAAAATGCTGTCCACTTCATCGACGATAGCATAGTTTAGCTCACGCTGGACACGCTGTCCGATACGACGCACCATGTTGTCGCGCAGAAAATCAAAACCAAATTCGTTGTTGGTGCCATAAGTGACGTCGGAATTGTAGGCTTTCTGCCTGTCGGTTGGGCTTGAGTTGTGCTGGACAACTCCGATGGTAAGCCCCAAAAACTCATACACGGGCCCCATCCATTCGCGGTCGCGGCGCGCCAGGTAATCATTGACGGTGACGACATGCACGCCCTTGCCGGTGAGCGCATTCAAATACACGGGAAGCGTTGCCACGAGAGTTTTTCCCTCACCGGTGCCCATTTCAGAAATCTTTCCTTCATGCAGCACCACGCCGCCCATCATCTGGACGTCAAAATGGCGCATTTTCAAAACACGCGTGGAGGCTTCACGTACCACCGCAAAAGCTTCAGGTAAAATTTGATTTAGCGTCTTGCCATTTTTTAAAAGATCGCGGAAATAGTCTGTCTTGGCTTTCAGCTGGTCATCCGAAAGTTTGGAGATTTCGGGTTCAAACGTATTGATTTTTTCAACCGTAGGGCGTACCCGCTTGAGGATGCGCTCATTTTCCGTACCAAAAATTTTTTTTAAGACCCAGCCGATCATCGATTTTTTCCTTTTTTACTCTCCACCCAGACTTCTTAAGTAGGCCTCAATCAATCCTTCTAAATCGCCGTCCAATACTCCCGCGGTGTCCGACGTTTCATAATCGGTCCGGTGATCCTTCACCATCTGATACGGGTGCAGGACGTAGGAGCGAATTTGACTGCCCCAGGAAATTTCCTGTTTTTCGCCGTAACTTTTCTTCTGCTCCGCCGCGCGCTTGGCCATTTCCTTGTCATACAAGCGGCTTTTAAGCACCTTCATCGCCGTCGCACGATTTTTAATCTGCGAGCGCTCGTTTTGACACTGGACAACCAATCCGCTGGGCATATGCGTAATGCGTACGGCCGAATCCGTGGTGTTGACTCCTTGCCCGCCCTTGCCGCCCGACCGAAACACATCAACGCGGATATCGATTTCCTTCACTTCAATATCAATGTCATCTTCCACTTCGGGAATGACTTCCACCGAGGCAAAAGAGGTATGCCGCCGCTTGTTGGAATCAAAAGGTGAAATACGTACCAACCGATGCACACCAATCTCAGACTTCAAATACCCGTACGCGTAATCCCCCTCAATCAAAAGCGTGACATTTTTCACGCCCGCTTCTTCACCCTGCAAAATATCAATCATCTCGACGCGGTACTTACGGTCCGTCGCCCATCGCGTGTAAAGCCTTAGCAGCATCGCCGCCCAATCGCAGGACTCCGTTCCACCCGCGCCTGAGTTGATACTCAAAATCACGCTATTTTTATCCAGCGGGCCGCTCAACAATTTCTGAAATTCAAGCGTGCCAATCAACTTCGAAATTTTGTCCGTCTCAAGCTCTAGATGCTTCAGAGACTCTGCATCCTCTTCTTCGGTAATTTCAAGCATCCCCAAAAGATCTTTCAGGCCCGCGTCCAGCCTCAGATAAGACTCGGTCTGATTTTTTAGGCTTTTTAATTCCTGCATCACCCCGTTTTTTTTGTCAGGGTTGGACCAGAAATCAGGATTGGAGATTTCACCTTCCAGGGAAACAATGCGGTTTTTAAGTTTATCCACATCAAAGAAACCTCCCTAGGGCGCCCATTTTCCCCTCGAGGTCTTTTAGCTTTTCCGTCAGGTCTTTTTTCATATAGGGGTAAATTCTATCATCCTTGAATGGGATAGGAAACAGAAATCACTAAGCATTTTCCTTCACTGGAGTTCCTCGAGCTTTCGCGAAATATAGGAGCGTATCTCTTTTTGTGGAATTCGCGCGATCCAGCGCCGCGCCTTTTTAAAACTAAAAGTCGTTGGGAAATGCAGTTCTGGAAAATACCCAAATTGCTTCTTTTTCCGGCTTGAGAGATAGAGGCAGTCTATGAGTGCTTTTTCAGGTTCCGCGATCAAGAAACTTCCCTCACCTTTGTGCCAGTCAAAACCATCAAAAAACGACGGAGCTATTTGGTGAACAGAGAATACGCCGGATTGTGTGCGGAGAGTTTTTGTGTGAGAAAGCGAGGCTAAAGTGATTACCTGGGGTATCTGTTCCACAATCCCGTGCAAGTGAAGTGCCGTGACAAACGAGACGTAAACGCGCTGACGTGGGAACAGATAAGGAATGATTTCAAACGGAGAAAACTTTTTTTGGTCTGATGTTACCCACACACCGCGGGCTATCCTGAAGAGGAGGCCTTGTGTCGCTAAGCGGGACAGGCACTGCGTCACCGTGGAACGGGATTTTCCTGAGAGAGTTATCATCTCATGCGTCGTGAAAACAGGTCGCCCGAGCCTCTTTACAAACACCATGATATTTCGGGGGGGAGTTGTTTTCATGGCGCCAACTCTTCCAGAAAATGGGCCGTTTTGAGTTTGACCTCGTCCCATATTTCCGCCGAGGAATAGATTTTTTGATCTTCGGCTCCAAGATAAGCCACGACACTGTCGCGGAACTGAGCAAACTCTACAAGGAAAATATTGTCATGAGCTGTGTTTAAAATGGTTTTGCTGACATTCACGTTTCCTTTTAGCGACTTCTCGTATTGGGTATCAAGCAGAAATAAATCAAATATATCGCGAGCCTGCAAAACAGATCGGCGCGCCAATGCCTGGATCTTTTGCTCTATGGCTGAAGGCGCATCATAATGGGGTACAAGCAAGGGAGTCATTTTATAAGAACGAAGAACCTCCGAGGACACCGGCTCGATAACCGCGGATCCATTGGATCCCCGCCTAGAGAATTCGATTTTCGTAAAAAAATCATCCCCGCTTCGCGTCAAAAGATGGATCTTGAAGCGCTGGGTAGTGTCAGTCTGCTTGGCCTTTATAATGTCGGGCGGGACAACCTTTTCGATCCCAAAAGATTTGAGACTATCAGAAAATCCACGGGTTGAAAGAATATCCATGACGGTTTTCTTGACCCTTTCGACTCCGACTTTTTGAATGTCCAGGTCCATGTCTTCAGAATAACGGATGCTTCGGAAGAAAAACCGTAAATTAACACCTCCCTTGAGGGCATAATCCCTCCCTTCAAGTTTCCTGCCAAACCAGCGCAGAAACTCGAGGTGAAAGACTTCTCTTATTTCAAGAAGGCTGTAGATTCTGGCATCCATATTATGTAGTATAATTCATTAATTAGTTAATTTCAATACATAACTAATAAAATTACTAAGCCGCAGCGCCGACAGCGATCTCGACTAAATGCGCGTAGGCGGCAATTTGCTGGAAGTCAAACTTAAGCGCTGCCACAACAAGGGGCTCGATCTTCCGGAGGTATTCTGTTTTGGCTTGAGGGTCATTAAAATCGCTTGGGATTTGGTGCAATATTTTAAATGTCTTTGGCTCCACAAGCGACACCTCATACGCGTTGGCTGTTAAAGGAGTGATGAGTCGCTTGATTTCTAAATATTCATCAGTCCGCCGGATGCCGGCGGTCTTGACTACCGTGTCAAGAACTCGGACGATATGACCACCCTCTTTTTGGATCAGGGAAATTCCAGATTTCTCAGGGACTTCCATTTTCTCCAAGGTATCTTTGGCGGCCACTACTGACTTTAGCGCCCCTGGGGGAGCGGTCGCAAAAGATAAGCGCGGATCATCATCCAGTACCATTTGTCCATCTTCGCGCCGCACAAATTGAACATAAATATGTCTATTTTCTAAAAAATTCATCGCTGCCCCAAGCATGTTAAGAAGCGGCCCGGACACGCCATCAGGAAACACATCTTGCGTGACCATGTGAACTACCACGGGATCGCCATCGGGAGCACCGAGAACGATTCGCATCGTTTGCCTGACCGCTAGAGCCACAGCCGGCACCTCCTGGTCGGCCAAAACAGTTGTCGTATGGAGCTCTTCTTGAATCGCTTTGATTTCTGCCGCACCTTGCGCGATTTCATCGGGAGTCAGCTTCACATGGCCTATTTCATTCTGATGATCCCCATAAAAAACGACAACACCCTCCTCACTCTCGTGAAGTAGAGCCAATCCATTATCAAAATCAAACGGAAAGTTTCCTGCTTTTATCGCGGCTGCGACATACATCCGGATAACGCTTTGGTCCTTGGCGTCAAGCTGACCGAGGCTAGTCAGCACCCGTCCTTCTGGCTTTCCAAAAGTCTTGGCCAATTTTTCGATGGGTGTACCTTCGTCCGCCTCAACCAGAAGCTTTCTTTTGGGATCAATCGACACATGTACGGCACTCGCGCCCATTTTTAATCGCAATTCCTTGTCGGTTGAATAATATCTGGGCCATGGGTTGCTTGCTGGAATAGTAATCGCCAACCGAGCGCCGTGTGGCGGAGGGTTGATCTCATTCATCGTCTTGTCTAGCAACCCGGAATCAGTTGCTTTCAAGATAGTCCTAAGACGATTTTCCGCCTCGCCAAGAGAGATACGCTTAGAAGCATCAGCAGCAGTCAAATCGTAGATCAATTCAACCAACCCTGATTTTCTCAAAACATTCACAAGCATATTTGTGATATCAGCTATCAACATACTTCCTAATCCAAAAGTATGGAATGCACCTTTTTCGGACGCTATAAAAATTATTAAAATTGATCTGCCGAAACTATAGGCATCAAGAGACTTCTCGGTCACATCACCAAGAGACTCGGGGGAAGCGTATAGATTGGTACGTGCATTGCTGAGTCGCTTGCCCACCTTCCTCAAACTAAGAAAGTCAATGATCCAAAGCTTAAGCTCATCATTAAAAATTGCATTTGATGGCTTCACGTCGCCGTGAACAAAACCAAGAGTATGCAACTCTTGAAGTTTTGCCGCCCAAGCAATAAGCAACTGGAGCACGGAACGAAGTGTTAGAGACTCCAAATTTTTGCTCTCAAGATCTTTGAGCCTGGGAACATCCGAAACAAAAAAATCTCTTCCATTGAATTTTCCTACAGCAACGATATTTTCCCAATCAATCAACTGACTGCCCTTGACGGCGCTAACCCGGCGAAATCTCAGATAAACAAGTGCCTCTTGCCTTATTTGAGCATTGGATTCTGGTGTCCGCGCGATTTTATACGTCAGATTCCCTTTAGAGAAAATCTCCCCAGTCCCTCCCCACCCAACGTCTTCTGCATCCGCTGGAATATCATCCAAGAAAGGAATCTGGGTCATAAGGGCGATCTTTTTCATAGACGGCACTTTGATAACTCTTTGCGGAGGACCTAAGCGTGTCGCCAGGTCAGTGGGTTTCTCCTCCGCATCGTTGTTCCCACTTTTCGCAAGCCGCGCGCCCGAATCTTCATCCTCTTGGGATTCATCAACATCGATGATTCGCCTCAAAGCAATCTTTCGCTCAGGCTCGGTTTTTGTTTTATCAAAAACAACGTATTTAAAACCTAACCACGAAAATTCGATACGAGTCGCTATGCCCGTAATCTCCTCGCCATTCGTTAAGGTAATGGTGATTGGTTTTCTAAAACCCATCACCCGAAGCAATCTTTGAAGTTTAGTGGCATTTTCGTCCCAATAATCGATTAGTCTTATCTTGGGCGCTTGCACAGTTACAGAATCATTCTCAAAATTGGTCTTACCAAATATATATTTTTTCTTAAACAATCTATCGAACAACTCAAAAAAAGAATCAATTGGCGAAAGCCCCAGGTTCTCAAGCCGTAGCCTATTCAAGGCCTCGCCAACAAAATCTGAATCAGTAGCCCTCCAGACATCGCGAACTCGCCACAAGCTTACCGATCGAAGCCTGTCGTCTCCTTGAATCTCCAAAAGAATCTGCATTCCAAGCAGGCTCGACATAAAACGGATAGGAATACCAATAACTTTAGCGCCAAAAGGAACCGTAGTCAGAACCACTGGAAGCTGCTCGTAAATCATCTCTTGTAACCGCTCTTCAATTGTCAGCTCAAAATCTTCGCTTGCCAGCCGCGCCCCACCCGATTCGCCCATTGAGCGGGTTTTAGCATTGTCAATAATAAGCGGCGTAATCTTCAGCTCATTAAGAGGTGTTTGTTTTGAGGTAGACATGAGTCGATTGAATGGCCAACGATTGGTGGGTGCCAGCCTCGCCCCTTCGACACGCAGCTTCGCCACTTGCTCGGGACCCATCTTCGCTTTGCTTAGCCTTGCCCCGTTGGCACGCCCATTAACCTGGGGCGCTGAGAGTCCACTGTTCGAGAAAAAGTGCTCGTCTGATTTTTGTTTAGCAAACAGGAACCATGCCTGCAGGGCATTTTTTTCCATGCCATTATTGGAGACACGTTTAAATATATAAAATGCTATCTGAACTATACTTTTCAAGGCCTTGATATAGCGCGCTGGGGGGATTGGTGTTTCGCCCATGACCGGTTCAAGAGAACCCGGATCGCGGAATGGAAAAAATGAAAAATTAAGATTATCCGGCATTGTGACCTCTGTGTATCTATTTTTAAATAAAAAACCATGATAATTCACCATGCGCTCAACGAAGTCCGTCATATAATTATTTATGCGCTCATCATCTCCGATTGCCTGCGGATACATCGCCCTCAAAAGGATTTTAACTTCGTCCGCGCTTTGATCATTCCAAGCTTCCTCTAAGGTTAGGGTGGACATGCCTCGTAATATCCTCACGCTCACATAGTTTGTTTTTCCGCTTAATCGATTGTAAATCGGGTGAGTTGCTACGGTATGGGGATCCAATAAGTTGGCGTCGTAATCATTCATTTGTTTCTGACGATGTTCGATCACGCTAAGCTCTTCTAGCCCCGCCAATCCATAGCCTACGGCGTATCCTCCTGCATGGTCACCCAAAACCATGATGGACTGATCAAATTCATTAAATGAAAAAAAGTGGCCGGCAGTCAAATCATTATTAGTTGAAAAATCTTGAAGCTCATTTAAGGGAATAAAAGAGCCCGTGCCTTTCCACTCAATAGAAAGAGAATCATTTGTATGGAGAGAGCCTTCCTTCTTTAATATATCCAAAAGTTCTTGATTGGTGAAAGAGTGGGGTTTTTGGATATCGGTGATGTTTTCAACCTCATCTAAAAGGTTTTGTGTTGTTTCAATTAATTGTCCAGAACTTGTCGAAAATGTCTTAAAGCCCGGAATCGTGAAAACACGCGAGGATTTATATTTTTGGGACCCATCATCAGCAGTGGTTTGAATGAAACGCACGAAACCTTTTATTGTCATGGGTTTGCCGTCGCGCCCAAGCACGGGAGTTAAGTTCATTTCTTGACGTACCTCTTCCCCCGTTAGCCTGTTAACGCTGCCATTGCGAACGTCGTAAATAGCGGGTGATTTTGTACCCTCTTCTTCAATGAATGGAACGGGAAGCAAATCACCGGTATAAAGATTAAATGGTCCTTTTCCCGACGAGGACCGCATAAGCATGTACTCCGCTGGTTTCCAGATCACCCACGACTCAACGCCGGAAGAGACTCGAAGCCGCCCGTCGCTAGTAGCGAAGGCATTAATCAGGCGATGCTTTGATACAATTTTATCCATGCGTTCATTATGCCCATTCACCCAAGACTCAAGCTCGGCTGAACTCTTTCCATCTAATATTATTTCCGGCAGATCGTACTCATCCAAACTTTCCTCAGCATCAGCGGCCATCCTCGCCCCCTGCCCCGCCGGGACAAGCTCTCTTTGTGGCGTAGGAGCTGGGACTGCTGGCTCTGGCTTCGGAACCGGAGTCGGGTGCGGCACAGGTGTGGGTGGACTGATTGGGACGTGCACGGGATCGACGCCTGGCTCTTCTTGGGGAATACCGGGTTTACTTGAAGTGGGAGAGGCTTGAAGAGCAAGCCGGGCGGCTGCGGCAGAACCTGTGGTTTGATTAAGCTTGGCTTGGAAGGCTGTTTTTAAATCTGGCTGATGGAGTTCCAAAGTATACTGCACGGCGTCCAGTTGATAGATTTTTTCTGCAGGGACTTCCCCATTCACGAATCCTTGGGCGAGCGCAGTGATGTATCTCACGGTGGCGGACTGGGGATCATTTATTTCAGAGGAGTTGATCAATGGGTCAAAACGCAAGTCGGGTACTATCACGGGATTGATGGGTATTTGACCGCTTTTAAGTGATTGGATATCTTGCGAGGCCTCGAAAGCAAGGCTTTTGACGTCCCGAAGAAGCTGGTGCCCTATCGTAAACTGAGGATTTTTAGAGGAAGGTCCACTCACAAAATAGGTTGCCTGAAGTCTCTCAAGATAAGGATATAGCTTAGCCCAGCCGTCGTCTTTACCATTATCGGTTTTATTCAAATCAACCAGCCAGTCGTGCTCGGGGTAGAAAATTTCATCAAGGTGGTATTGATCAAAGGACGCTCTAAAATTCTGATCGAGTTTTTGGTACAAGGCTCTGCGGTCGTCAGATGCATCT
>CAMDWQ010000004.1 GCA_945877765.1 Candidatus Omnitrophota bacterium
GTGAAGGCAGAAAACTTTTTAGAAATGATGCTTCACTCCGCCGCCGACGGTCCAATAATCAAGTTCCACGCTTGTAGTTGCCGAACTACCCGAGCTGGTAAAAGTAACATCAGAGTCATTGAACACATAGGCCGCTTCAAAATTGAGGATCCAGTTGTTATTAACAAAATAATCCAAGCCGCCGCCAAGCTTGAAGGCAAGACTGGACTCAACCTCAGTGCTGATATCAGCACTGCTCGTTGAAGAAAAAGCACTGGTATCGGAAACATCCCAAATCACGGTCCCCAAACCCGCAATCACGTAAGGCTCATACGGCATATCACCAACAGGCACTCTAAAAATGAAGTCGGCAAACAGAGGAAAACCCGTCAAGTCAGCACCGTTGACCGTGATACCATTCCCGGAAGCGCTGTCTAGCTCAAAACCCTGCCAACCACCGGAAAAACCAAGTGCTAACCATCGGTTAAGGCCATAATCCGCCCTTCCTGTCACCTGTACACCCGCGCTAATACCATCGTCAGTCGGAATCCCGCCAGCAACGTTAACACCCACATTCCAATGCCCCGTCCGATCAGGCGCCGCGTCCGCGACAGAGACCGAAATCAATAGGAGTGCAAATAAAAACAAAACCAATTTTTTCATCGCTTGATGTCCTTTTTTTTAACGTCCGTTTCGAATTTTTTTAGTCTACTACAACAATACATTTCTTTCCACTAATTTGATTATTAATCAATTTATATTTTTATTAATTTTTTAGGGAAGCAGCAATTCGATATCTTTTTGGATAGTCTCTGATAGGGGGTCTGTCGATGAGCCATAGCGAGCAATGACCTTCCCCGAAGAATCGACGAGAAACTTATTGAAGTTCCAGGAGATGTCGCCGTTAAAACCGGCTTCTTTTGTCAGGTGTTGATAGAGCGGGTCCATGTCCTTCCCCTTGACGCTAATCTTCTCAAACATCGGAAACGTCACATGAAATTTTAGACTACAAAATTCCTTAATGTCCGCGTTGGATCCAGGCTCCTGCCCCATAAAATTATTCGCCGGAAAACCCAGCACCTCAAAACCTTTCTCGTGGTATTTTTCATAAAGCGCCTGAAGCGATTTGTACTGCGGTGTGAAACCGCACTTCGAGGCCACATTCACAATTAAAAGCGTTTTGCCTTTATAATCGGCCAGCGCCTTGTCTTGCCCGTCAATTGTCTTTACTTTGAAATCATAAATTCCCATATTCTGCGCCTCCAAGTTAAAAGCTATCCCGAACAATACAACAAAAATGAATACCGTCGAAAAGATCCGTTTCATAAGCTCCTCTGAAATTTAAAATTTCTTCCAAGTTGCCGGGAAAGCCTCTTGTATGCTCCGAGGCGACATCGGTTGCGAGTGTTCGTCGCAGGGAGCGTCCAAAGATTGCCTATCGTCCGCAATCCGCCGCTCAAGGTCCAAGCGACTGAGATGAATACTCGCAAGCGATGTCAGCACCTTACACCTGTACCTGGCACCGAATTAAATTTTAATAACTAGCAATCGCCGCATTAGGATGATCCCCTGATATATCCATCATGCGCCTCAAAGTTTTCTCTGCCTTCACCCGGATGGGTTCGGGAATCTCAATTTGATGCTCAAGGGTTTCCAGCGCATGCGCCACCCAGCCGAGTGTCGTCATCTTCATCGTCTGGCAGACAAACTGTTCGGTTGGCATCACAAATCGCTTCGTCGGATGATCTTTTTTTAATTTAAAAATCATCCCAACCTCCGTACCGATGATAAACGTGTCCGCTTTGCTTTTAGCAATATAGGGCGAGAATCCGCTGGTTGAACACACGTGATCCGCCTGGTCAATCACATCCGGCGGGCACTCTGGGTGGACAATAAACGGCGCGCCGGGGAATTTGATTTTAGCGTTGATCACGTCTTGGGCGGTGATACGAATGTGTGTCGTGCAAAACCCCTGCCAGAGAATAATTTCCTTTTCAGGGCAAAAACGCTGGGCATAATGGCCTAAGTTTTTGTCGGGGACAAAAATAATCTGTTTGTTGGGAAGTGATTTGATGATCTGAATCGCATTGGCCGACGTGCAAGCGATATCGCTTTCGGCTTTCACTTCCGCGGAGCTGTTGACATAGCAGACAACCGCTGCGTCAGGAAATTCTTTCTTCTTCTCGCGCAGGCGTTCGGCCGTCACCATGAGCGCCATCGGGCAATCCGCTTCCCGCACCGGCAAAATGACCATCTTCTCCGGATTTAGAATCTTAGCACTTTCGGCCATAAAATCCACGCCGCAAAACACAATCAGGTCATACCCTGTGCCAATAGTCGCTTTGGATAATGCCAGCGAATCTCCAAGGATGTCAGCGACTTCTTGAACCTCATAGTTCTGATAATTGTGCGCCACAATGTAAGCGTTGCGCTCTTTTTTAAGACGCAGCACTTTCTCGCGAAGGAGAGCCTTCACGTCTTTGGTATTGGCTTTTTCTAAAATATCGAGTTCCATATCTTCCCTCTACTCACCTATTCCATAGCACGCGGCGGGTGGCACGGAGCCTGGGCGCCCATTTACCCGGAGTGAAGAATTACACGAGGATAAATGGGCTGGCGCAGTGGCAGGCCCTGCCGCAACACTATTTTCTACTTATTACACCAAGAAATCAAACTTGAATGACTTCGCGCACTTCAGGAATCAGCGACTTAAGCCTGTTCTCGACCCCCATCTTAAGCGTCATGATCGAGCTCGGACACGTACTGCAAGACCCCTGCAAATGCAGAGTCACAATCCCGTCACTAAAACCGTGAAACGTGATGTCCCCTCCATCCATCGCCACCGCCGGACGAATCTCTTCATCCAGAATCTTGCGAATCTTTTTCTCGATTTCGCTGTTCCCACCCTGACTTACCGCTTCGGTAGAGGCGCCCGACCCTTGAGGAAACACGATCTTCCCCGACTCAAATAATTTCTTGAGCGTCGCAATCACCGGCTCGACCATAAGATTCCAATTTGCCCCCGGCAGCTTGGTGACTGTCACAAAATCGCGCCCGACCATGACGCCCAGCACATTTTCATTTTCAAAAAGAGCTTCAGGGAGTGTGGCGCCCTTCGCTTTCTCCTTGTCGGGAAAATTAAGCGAGCCCGCTTCGATTAGAATACGGTTCACATTAAACTTAAGGGTATTGGGATTGGGAGTAATTTCCGCCCGAATTTCAATCGGCTTTTCTGTTGTTTCCATTGTTTATTCCTCCGTCGTTACTTTTTCGAGTCTTTGGTTGTTTTCCTTCAATGCTTCTTCCAGCGCCCGCCAAGCAAGCGTCGCACATTTGACGCGAATCGGGTACTGCTTGACGCCTTCAAAAATTTTGAGCCGGCCCACTTTTTCTCTCTCGACAGCGCCTGCGGTGTCTTGAGTCAAAAGCCGGATAAAGGCATCTTTCAATTCATTGGCCTCGGCGGTGTTTTTGCCCTCCACCATCGTGGTCATGATCGATGCGCTTGATTTTGAAATGGCGCAGCCCTGCCCCTCAAACCCCGCCGCCTGGATCAAGCCCTGCGCATCACGGCGCAGATACACATGATAGTCATCACCACAAAGAGGATTGACGCCATGCGCAAAAGAAGTCACATTGTCCGGCTTTTTAAAATTTCTGGGCCGCTTGTTGTGATCCAAAATGACTTCTTGGTAAAGCTCGCTCAATTTTATTTCACCCGCGTGACCATTGGGCCTTGTTTCGTTCATTCCTCGAGTCCTTTTTACTCTTTCGGCGTCTGGGTCAAATACAGGAGCCATGCTATTTAAATAATTCGGTCGCTCGAAGCACCGCGGCGGCGAGCACATCAACCTCAACTTTAGTATTGTAAAATGCAAAACTCGCCCGCGTCGTCGCCGGCACTTGAAAGCGTTTCATGAGCGGCATCGCGCAGTGGTGTCCGGCCCGCACGGCTATCCCAAACTCACCCAGCACCGTCCCCATATCATGCGGATGAATCTGGTCAAATACAAACGAAATCAGACTTTCTTTTTCCGCGGCCGTACCGATGATTTTTAGTCCGGGAATTTGCAAAAGTTTTTTAGTGGCATAATCCAAAAGCTCTTTCTCTTGTTGATGAATGGCGGCAAAACCAATGGCTTTTAAATAATCCACCGCTTCCCCGAGTCCGATGATCTCCGCAATCGCCGGGGTGCCGGCTTCAAACTTGTGCGGAGGCAGTGCATACGTTGTTTTCTCAAAACTCACCGTTTCAATCATGTCCCCGCCGTACTGGTAGGGATCCATTGCTAAGAGGTGCTTTTCTTTGCCATAAAGCACGCCGATACCCGTCGGCCCGTAAATTTTGTGGCCCGAGAAACAGTAAAAATCACAGTCCATTTCCTGCACATCGACTTTCTGGTGAGGGGCGCTTTGAGCGCCGTCAATCAAAACACAGGCACCAGCGTGGTGTGCCATTTTTATGATTTCTTTGACGGGATTAACGGTACCCAGAGCATTGGATACATGTGTAATGGCAACCAAGTAGGTTCGAGGACCAAGCAGTTTTTCAAAAGTCTCCAAATCCAACTCCCCGCGGTCGTTGACGGGGATCACGCGCAACACCAAACCCTTCTCCTGGCAAAGCGCCTGCCAAGGGACAATATTAGCGTGGTGTTCCATGGCAGAGATAATAATTTCGTCACCATTTTTCAAAAGTTTGCGCCCAAAACCAGCCGCGACAAGATTAATCGCCTCCGTGGCCCCTCGCACAAAAATAATTTCCGAGTCCTTAGAAGCGTTTAAAAACTCGCGGACCTTCGAACGCGCTTGATCACAAAATCGCGTCGCGTCTTCGCTTAATCGGTACACCCCGCGGTGAATGTTCGCGTTTTCATGACGCAAAAAGTGGTCCATGCGCTCGATCACCTGCCGCGGTTTCTGTGTCGTTGCGGCATTGTCGAGGTAAACCAAAGGATGCCCGCTCATCGTTTGCGAGAGAATCGGAAAATCCTTTCTCACTTTCTGGACATCAAAAAAAGGTGCCGCCATCATTGAATGCTCCCCACCATCGCTTGAATGCCGTCATGAATCTTGGCTTCCAAATAAGACTTTAGATCCTTCTCGCTGACGTTACCCACAATTTCTTCGGCAAAACCATCCACCAAGACAAGACGCGCGGATTCTTTAGAAAGGCCGCGGCTCTGCAAATAAAAAAGTTCATTGTCGTCTAGCTGTCCCGAAGCCGAGCCGTGGCTGGCCGCAACGTCGTCATTGTCGATTTGAAGCTCGGGCTTTGAACGCGCTTGGGCATTATCCGATAAGAGAAGGTTGCGGTTGAGCTGCTGGGAGTCCGATTTGGACGCCGCCGGATACACGTGGACCAAGCTCTCAAAGCTGGCGTGAGAATGCTCGGCAAGAACACTCTTAAAATACTGGCGGCTGATGCAATGCCCCGCACGATGGTTTACCGTGAGCCAATGATTGGCTTTTGCCTGGCCGCTTAACATCGTAAGTCCCTTGGCAGAGAAAAAACCATGCTCTTGGTCAAAATCAACTGTCGTGCGATTGTTTGAAGCGCCGTCCGAAGCGGCAAACACCAAATAGTCGAGGCTAGCATGCTTTTTAAGATGAAATTGATTAATGGTTTCAAATTTGCCCTTCACGCCCACTTCCTCAATCTGGTAGTAGTCCACGCAAGCATTTTCCGAAAGATGTATATCCACGGTCATTTTTTGCGGACAAAATTCGGCGGCGCCTGTTTTATGAAGCACGAAATTAAGACGGGTGGAAACCCCGGCCGAGATTTTGATGGCAAATCCTTCACCGTCAGCTTTTCTGGCAGCATTAGCATCGGCTAATAAAAATAGATGAATCATTTCCTCAAGGATGACCTTATCAGGAATGATTAATTCAAAGCCCTTCTGCGTGTGAAGCTGGACCCCATGTGGCAGCTGTCCGACCCCCGAGAGCTTTGAATTTAATAAACCGTTCACAAAAACAAACTTATTTTCCTTCAACGAGTTCGTATCCTTTTTTCTCAAGCTCCATCGCTAGCCGCTTGTCCCCCGAGCGGACAATCTTTCCCTCGGACAAGATATGCACAAAATCTGGCACCACATAATCCAGCAATCTCTGGTAATGGGTGATCAGGATAAAAGCGTTGTCCGGCCTCTTGAGCGAGTTGACGCCCTTGGCCACAATACGCAGTGCGTCAATATCCAGGCCTGAGTCCGTCTCATCTAATACCGCAAACTTGGGTTCCAACACGGCCATTTGAAGGATTTCGTTGCGCTTTTTCTCGCCGCCCGAAAATCCTTGATTGACCGAACGGTTGAGAAAATCCTCTTTCATCTCCACTATTTTTATTTTCTCGCGGACAATCTCGTCAAATTCGAGCGGGTCCACTTCGGGTTTGTCCTCATGCTTGCGTTTGGCATTGTAAGCCATGCGCAGGAAACTGGCATTGTTGACGCCGGGAATTTCTACCGGATATTGAAACGCCATGAAAATCCCAGAAAGCGCGCGCGCTTCCGGTGAAAGCGGCAGGATATTTTTTCCCTGAAATAAAATCTCCCCCTGCGTGACCTGATAATGCGGGTCCCCGGCCAACACTTTGGACAACGTGCTTTTGCCTGAGCCGTTAGGACCCATGATCGCGTGAACCTCACCGGGTTTCACTTCCAGGTCAAAACCTTTTAAAATTTTCTTTTCGTTAATTTCCACGTGCAGATTTTTGATACTTAACATCCAACTCCCTCCCAATGTCATTCCCGAAATCCTTAATCGGGAATCAAACCTATACATGATCCCCGATTAAAGATATCGGGGATGACACTCTTTGATTGTTTAGCCTACACTTCCCTCTAATTTCATCCCCAAAAGTTTGGTCGCTTCCACCGCAAACTCCCCCGGCAATTCCCGGAACACATCTTTACAAAAACCGTTCAAAATTGCCCCCATCGCATCTTCGGATGAAATCCCCCTCTGCTGAAAATAAAAAATCTGGTCATCGCTAATCTTGGAGGTTGTCGCCTCATGCTCAATCCGTGCTGTCGGCGTCTGGACATCAATTACCGGAAACGTGTTGGCTTTGCATTGGGAGCCTATCAAAAGCGAGTCGCATTGGCTAAAATTACGCGCCCCCACCGCTGATTTTTTAATCGTCACGGCACCGCGGTACGTATTGTTGGACTGGCCAGCCGAAATTCCTTTTGAAATGATGCGGCTTTTGGTATTTTTTCCTACATGGATCATTTTGGTGCCGGTGTCCGCCTGCTGAAAATGATTGGTCAGCGCTACGGAATAAAATTCGCCGATGGAGTTGTCCCCCAAAAGTACACAGCTGGGATATTTCCAGGTAATTGCTGAACCCGTCTCAATCTGCGTCCATGAAATTTTAGAATTTTTCCCCAGGCACTTGCCGCGCTTGGTCACAAAATTGTAAATCCCGCCCTTGCCGGTCACCGGATCGCCGGCGTACCAATTTTGCACCGTCGAATACTTGATCTCGGCATTTTCCAGCGTCACAAGTTCCACTACCGCCGCATGCAGCTGATTGGTGTCAAACTTTGGAGCGGTGCAGCCCTCCAAGTAGCTGACATAGCTATCCTCTTCACAAATAATGAGAGTCCGCTCAAATTGTCCCGAGCCTTCGGTGTTGATACGAAAATAACTGGAAAGCTCCATGGGAGATTTAATGCCTTTGGCAATATACACAAAGGAACCGTCCGAAAAAACAGCTGAATTAAGAGCCGCAAAATAATTATCCGTGTACGGCACCACCGAACCCATGTATTTTTTGACTAAATCGGGATATTTTTCTACCGCTTCTGAAAAGGAGCAAAACACCACGCCTACTTCCAGCAGTTTTTGCTTGTAGCTGGTTGCCACCGAGACACTGTCAAAAATAGCATCGACCGCGACGCCGGCAAGCTTCTTCTGCTCCATAAGCGGAATACCAAGCTTCTCAAAAGTGGCTTTAAGCTCTGGGTCCACCTCGTCCATACTCTTTAATTCTTTGGGTCTTTTCGGCGCGGAGTAATAGGTCATATCCTGGTAATCAATCTTGGAATATTTGACATTCGCCCAGGTAGGCTCAGTCATCGTCAACCAGTGGCGGTAGGCTTTTAAGCGAAACTCCAGCATGAAATCGGGCTCTTTTTTAAGACGCGAAATGGAGCGCACCGTTTCCTCGCTCAAACCCTTCGGCAGAGACTCCGACTCGATGGGTGAGGTGAAGCCGTATTTGTATTCCTGAGAGGCAAATTCTTGTATGGCTTTATTACTCATAGTCTAGCTCCTAAATTCACATCGTCATTCCCGAAAGTATTTATCGGGAATCAAACTAAACATGATCCCCGATTAAAGATTTCGGGGATGACATCTGAGGCATATGTTGCACCTCAATCTCGTTTTTCGTCAGCATCTCAAGTGTGATCGAATCGTAAAACTCATCCAAAATTTGTTTAGTCTTGCGCCAAACCGGCTTAATACCGCAAAGACAAAAGTGCGTGCAAACAATATCCTCACGAGTCTCGGGCGCGCAAAATATTTCGAAGGTACTCCCCTCCAATGCGTCAATGATCTGACGAAGCGTAATTTCCGAAGGTTTACGGGCCAGTGCGTAACCGCCGTGATTCCCTTGCTGAGAAGTCACAAGCCCCGCCTGCCGCAATGCTTGTAGAATTTTTTCAATATAAGGCACCGGGTAATTCTCTTTTTGAGCGATTTCCTTGATCGTCATGAGGGTAGTTTGGGTATGTTTGGCCATGTACGCCATACACACGAGCCCATACTCCGTCTTGGTCGTAAATCGCATAAAGCCTCCACTGCTCAAAGTATACCAAACCAGACTCTTTTAGTCCAGATTGAAGCTAAAAAAAATAGGCTTAATTATTTTAGTATAACTTGTTTATTTAAAACAGGTTATGATATTTTAACTACCAACTTACTTGGTAAAGCAGCCAATAGATTACAACACCGGTGACTGAAACATAGAGCCAGATTGGCAGCGTAACTCGTGCGATTGCCCTATGTTTTTCAAATTGCCCCCGAAAAGCTCTAAAAAGCGTCATAAAAATAAGAGGTAGCTGCACCACCGCAAGAATCGTGTGAGAAATTAGGATCGTAAAATAAATTGGCCTGGCAAAACCCGTGCCAGGAAAAGACGTCCTTCCGTGGTAAAAATGGTAAAAGAGGTAGCACGCCAAAAAAAGCGTCGAAGTAATAGACGCTGCAATCATACAGACCTTGTGGGCTGGAATCGCGCGGCGCCGGATTAAAATATAGCCAAGCACCAAAAGGATGGTAGTGGTGAAGTTGAGTGCGGCGTTCACGCTTGGTAAATGGATCATGCGATTGCCTCTTGGCGCAATATCTCCGAATAGCCTTCTCGATACGAAGGATATTTTAGTTTTAGCCCCAGCTCTTTTATTTTTTGATTAGAACAGCGTTTATTCGACACATGCCCACGGCTTGACGCCTCCGCCGCTGGCTCGGGAATCTTCATCCCTATTTGACCGCAAAGCCATGAATAAAATTCTTTTTGAGTTGTCGGACAGTCATCCGCACCAATATAGATTTCCCCGGCTACCCCTTTTTCTAAAAGCAAAAGCATGCCCGAAACAATATCCTCCCGATGGATGCGGTTAGTATAAGCCTCTGACAGCGATGGTTTCATCCTCCCCGCCTTCAATGCCCCGATACGATGTCGTCCCGGCCCATAAATTCCCGCCAAGCGAAATACCACCGCAGGAATCTTACTCAAAAGTACCGCAGCCTCAGCTTCCAGAAGCGCCTGCGCATTCGCGGTGGATTCCTGCGAATCATACGCGACAGCCGCCGGCGAAGTTTGCTCAGTGACCCATGAACCATCATTGGTTGAAAAGACACTCGTACTAGAAATCATAACCATCCTCTGGGGAGGATGAGAACGATACGCCGCAACAAGGTTGCGAGTCCCCATGGTATAAGTTTCAAAATAATTATCCGTCTTGCGGGAAAGCGCCTGACAAAAAACAACCGCATCCACATCGGGCAGTTTTTCCAAAGTCTTAGGATCCAGCAAATCAGCGGCTATCGGTTGAATGCCTTCGGACGCAAGCGCGCTTAAGGCCTCAGCATCTCTGCGTAGGCCCCAAACCTTAGCGCCTTGGCTAATAAGCACTTTACCCAGCGCCGTACCCACATATCCGCAACCCGCAATTAAGATTCTCATGCGAAGATTATATCAGATGAGCTTTTAGGTTTATGTTAAAATACATCTCACTCATGGCCTTAGGCTCCCAGACGGGTGGCGCCGGAGGGGAGGCCTCCGCCGCGCGGAGTGAAAATTTACACGAGCACGGCGGAGTCCCGCAGGTGACAGGACCCGTCAACACATAAAGGTCCATGCATGATCGTTGTAACAGGCGGTGCAGGTTTTATTGGAAGCGTCCTAGTTTGGAAGCTCAACACGCTCGGCGAAAAAGACATTCTTGTCGTAGACGAGCGCGCCGAAAATTCTCCTAAGTGGAACAATCTCAAAAAACACTCCTTCACTGGCTACCTCGACTCCGAACCATTCCTCCAAAAACTCGAAGCCGGTGAGTTTGACAAAAAAATCACCGCCATCTTTCACATGGGCGCCTGCTCCGACACCACGGAAATGGACGCTCAGTTCCTTCGCCGCAACAATTCCGAATATTCCGAACGTATCGCCCGCTGGTGCCTTAAAAACAACGTCTATCTTTCCTACGCCTCCAGCGCTGCCACTTACGGGAACGGAGACCTTGGATTTTCCGACGAGGACTGGAAGACGCGATCTCTACGGCCATTGAACCATTATGGGCAATCCAAACTTGATTTTGATTTGTGGGTGCTTAAAAACGGTTATGAAAAAGCGATCACTGGCTTTCGCTTTTTTAATGTTTACGGCCCCAATGAATATCACAAAGGCTCGATGCGCAGTATGGTTCAAAAAGGTTTTGAACAAATACGCTCGCAAGGAAAAATCAATCTGTTTAAGTCCTATAAAAAGGAGTACGCCGACGGCGGGCAGATGCGCGACTTTGTTTACGTCAAAGATGTTGTGGAAGCGATGCTCTGGTTTTACCAAAATCCTCAAGTCAGGGGCATCTACAATCTGGGTGCTGGAAAAGCGCAGAGCTGGAACGAGTTGGCAGAGGCAATCTTTAAGGCGTGCGATAGAGAACCCAACATCGAATACATCGAAATGCCCGACTCTATCCGTGACCAGTACCAGTATTTCACTCAAGCCGAGTTGAAAAAATTGCTCGCGACCGGCTGTCCGGTCAAATTTCAAAATCTAGAAAACGGCGTCAACGATTACGTCAAAAATTATTTATCTAGGCCTGATCCCTACCTTTAGATTTCCAACGCGCTGTCAATCGCTGATACGCCCCAAACGCGGGTTTGGCAGTAAAATCCTCCTGAAGTAGCCCAAAATAATCCGTCCCGGTCAAAAAATGATCCGGGGTATCTCGGAAAAAAGCCCAAAATACTTTTTTAACACCCGGCCACTCCAGCGGCTCTCCGAAAATCTTTTCTACCCATGCGGCTTGCTGGCTTGTATCAGGATTAGCTCCCAACCACCAGTCTTTGGTCTCTTTTCCTAATGGAATGCCGGGACAGCCGATCTCCGTAAGCCAAATGGGTTTTTTACCGTCTTGGTTTTTTTCCATGGTGTGGTAAACCGCTTCATACGTTTTCTTCATTTTTGAAATCGCTTCAGGATCGAGAGGATTTTCAAAAGGGTGAAAATTAACCACATCAAAGGAATTTCGTCCCCCATGGGCGTAAACTTCATTTAAAGAAAGTGCTGCATCCCCCGAAAGCCCTCCCAGCAATACCACCGCGCTTGGATCTTCAGCTTTAATTAGCGGGTAGGTTTTTTTTAAGAGCGCCGTATAGGCTTTCATGCCATCCTGAGGGACCCAATAGATATCCTGATTCGGCTCGTTCCACACTTCCCAATACTTCACTTTATTTTTATAACGACTTACCATGGCTTTAGCATAAACAGCAAAAAGATCGGCGTCAGGAGCCGAATTCCAATTATCCCCGCCCCAAGCGGTGTTGTAATTTAATAGTCCAAGAATTTTAATCCCATTTTTAGAAAGCACCTCAACCAGGCGGTCATACTTTTCGAAATTCCATCGATCCTTTGCCGGTTGTACGTCATCCCATAAAAAATCAAGGCGCACAAACCCAACGCCCGCTTCCTTCATTAACCGAGCCGCCTGCTCCACCTTTTCCGGGGTGTAATGATGCCCGTTCCACTCATGATCCCACGGCAGAAAATCAAGCACGCCAAACGGACTCGGGGAATCCCGCTCATCCAGCACCAGAGCCCATGCATTTTTAGCGATAAAAAAACAAAGAAACAGTAAGGGCAGAGAAAACGCTACCTTTTGGAGAATGCTTAAAAGAATCTCAGATTTTGACAAAGATTTCTCCCTTTTTTATTCTTACCGTGTAGGTTTTAACTTTCACACCCGGCACTGTGCCGCAAGCGCCGGTTCGGACATCAAAATCCCATGCGTGCCAAGGACATGTCACAGACCCATTTTCTAAAAAACCCTCCACCAGAGACCCTCCCTTATGCGGACACGTGTTGCTGATAACATAAAAATTATTTCCAGATTTAAAAAGTGCTGCGGGACCCTTTTCTAAATCCACACGAACAGCGCCCCCATCAACAATATCAGAGGTTTTGGCAATACGGACCCACCCCATTTCTATCGCCCTATCCGGCAAACAAAATCAAAATGCTTTTTTTCCACCGGTTGCACCGAAAGCCTCGAACCTCGCTGGATGACTAGCATCCCCTTGAGCTCTTTTTGGCTTTTAAGTAATGCTAGGGGGACAAAATGACTAAATTTGGCGACAAACTTTAAATCAACCATAAACCAAAGCGGTTTCTCCTTGGTCGGCTCCGGATAACCCTCGGCGCACACCTGGGCAATCCCAGCAACGCCCGAAGGTTCGGCGTTGGAATGATAAAAAAGCACGAGGTCTCCTTTTTTCATCCCATCCCGCATAAAATTACGCGCCTGGAAATTACGCACCCCCTCCCAGCAGGTCACCTTATCCCTCTGCAGGTCTTCGATGGAGTATACGGAAGGCTCGCTTTTCATGAGCCAAAATTTCATTTCGCTGCTCGCTCAATCATGGCATCCACATCCGCCGGATTTACTTTTTTAAACCAGATACTTTCCGGCATGAGAAGCACATTGGGCCCCTGGCTGCATACATCGATACAGCCTGACCGGCTCACACGAATACTCCCCGCCAAACCCATCGCTTTGACCTTTAATTTCAAAGCTTCACGAATCTCGGTGCCCTTTGTGCCACAACACGCACCCTCAGCTCTCTGGTTCTCACAAACAAAAAAATATTTTAAAAAACTAGCTGGGGCTTGTTCCATACAAAATATCCTCTTTTTTTCCGTAAATCTTAAAGGGCTCGCCCCATTGATGCCGATTGGCTAAATCCCAAGGCTCATGACGAAACTGCGCGGGTCGAAGCCGTATCCCCCACACCCCGCCATAAATCATATACGCGATACCGTCGCTTGAATCAGCAATCTTTACCGCCATCGCCTGCGAACAGCGGCCCTGGTCGTCCACCGCCGCCACATCGCATTCGGCTTCCCTCCCTTCATCGCCCGTCAAAATCGCGCGAACAGGTTCCGGTGGCCCCAACTCATTAAAAATAAATTCTTGATTTTCGGAACAATTAGGATTAGCTTCAAACACAATATGCATGGTTTTAATTCAAACCAGCTGGTTTATTTTTTGTTGGATGATGCTCTCAAGGCCCGATCCTTGTCGTTGGGCATACGCCAACGCTCGTTGGTAAGCAGACAAGGCTTCGGTTTTTGCTTGCAGTTGTAAACAGGCTTCGGCTAAGTAGAAATACATGCGCTCCCATTCATAGCCTTGCAGTTCTTTTCCCTGGGCTTTCCGGAGGGCTTCCTTGTGATGCTCTCGGCTAGAAACATAATCCTTCTTACGCTTAAACAGCATCATGGCAAGGCTGTCCTCCAATTCCCAAGAATCGGGATTTTGAAGAATCCCTTTTTTTAATACCTCGATCGCTGAGTCTGTTTTATTAAAATCCGCATCAAGCCAATAAGCGGAGGATAGAACAGCCTCTAGATTGTGAGGATCTAGTGCCGTGGCTAAGGCAAAAAAAGGCAGCATTTCCTTTCGCTTTTCTTTTGATAAATGAAAATGCTCAGCACTGTGGATACGACGGTTGATTTCAGAAATCCAGTCTTTGTCCTGTAGTCCCGCACTGTCTTTATCGGCGTGAGATTCCTCATCAACCAGTCCCTCTTGATGCACGGAGACTTCCGATTCGTTAAATTTCTCAGCAACCCCTCCGTGAAAATACTCATCCGCCTTCAAAAACATCATATCCCCCACAATCTCTTTAGAACTTCCCAGGAGATGCTCTAATGGGTCTACCGGTGTGGCGGCAAAGGCTTCAGAAGAAAGAGCACGCTCAACGACATGAGCAACGGTGGCCGCGCAAAGCAAAAAAACTATCAAAACGCCGCCTCTTACGCTCATATCGCACGTTTTCTTAAAAAAATCCAACTTAGGAAAATAAATAATCCCGTATAAATCAACGCGTACAAAGTCAAAAAACCCATCAATCCAAAAGAAAGCGGTGCCCATTCATGAATAAAACGCTGTCTTAAATCGAAGAATTCAAAGTGAGGCATCAAATAATAAAGCGCTTCTCCGAGTGATCGACTCAACCAAATAAGGTGCTGACTGGCCTTTTTAAGAACCGCGCCGTAGGTATTAATAAGAAGATAAAGTGTGATCGTTAGCGTGACGTTGGCTGAAACCGTCAAAACGTAAGAGAAGGCACTAGCCATCGCCGAGACAATCATAAGGCATAAAAGAAAAAGATAAAACACCTGCGTCGCCAAGAGCGGCGAAACCAAGCCTCCTCCCTTGACGTGAACAATCGCCAAAAAAAATACGTAAAAAATTGAGAAAGCAGACCACCCGGCCAAAAGCGAGCCTAAAAACTTTCCCAGAATAAATTGAAGGCGGCTGATGGGCTTGGCCAAAAGGACATAGGCAGTGCGATTCTGAATTTCACTTGGGTATTGACGGGCCGCAAGCGTGGCTGTCAAAATCACCGAGAAAATGAAAATCAAGAGGAGTCCAATCTCCTCCAGATAGCGAACGACTTTTTCTGTGTTATAAAATTGAAGGCTAGAAGCGTAAAATAAAATCACGGCGATAAGAATGAGCGCAACATAAAAATCTTTTTTACGAAAGATTTCCTTAATCACCATGCGGGCAATGACCAAAACAGGAATCATGACTTCCCTCCGCGGATTGTTTCCAGAAAAAACATTTCAAGGTTTTTTTCTCCGTGAGCTCCTAAAATTTCAGCCGTCGCGCCCGAGCGAAGCAAAGCGCCCCCTTTAATGATGGCGATCGAATCGCACAAAAGCTCCACTTCGGAAAGCTCGTGAGAGGAGAAGAAGATTGTCTTCCCCCGCGCTTTAAGATCTGTCAGGATATTTCGCAAATCCATACGGGCCAGCGGGTCCAAGCCTGAGGTAGGCTCATCCAGTATCAAGGTATCGGGGTCATTGATGAGTGCTTGTGCGAGGCTTACTTTCTGCGTCATTCCCTTGGAGAAGGTCCCCACAAACTTCCCCGCCACAGAGGAAAGCCCGACCAATGACAGAAGATTTGAAACTCTGCTCTTTAACTTGGCTTTTGGTATCCCAAATATTCTGCCATAGAACGTAAGGATTTCCTGGGGTGTAAGAAAACGATAATAATTGGCATCTTCTGGCAGATAACCAATGCTTCGCCTTGAGGCGGGGTTGGACGGTAAAAGACCATGAATCTTCACTTCACCGCTTTGGAAAGGAATTAAACCAAGAATTGTTTTGATCGTCGTACTTTTTCCAGCACCATTGGGCCCCAAAAACCCAAAGATTTGACCGGTGCCTACTTTTAAGGAGAGGCCGTTAACGGCGCGGTGGGATTTGTATTCAACAACAAGGTCTTTAAGCTCAATCGCTGGGTTCAAGAGAAGCTCCTTTCTTGATTCATCGATACTCACAAGGTATTATTCTATCACTTGGCAAAAAGAGCGCCCAAGAAAAAATTTAAATTATTTTTTGACGGGGTAAGCGGTGGTGGGATTTAATAGCTCCTTCATATCCAGCTTCATTTCCTTGCGGCTGTAGGCGGCAATATCCAGTATCTGTGTGTCCATACGAATCGCGTCTTCCGGACAGACTTCTACACAAAAACCGCAATACACGCACATCCCCAGGTCCAAATCAAAAGAGGCGGGCATTTTTTCAATATTAGGATCAGGATTTTCCTTGGCCACGATGTTGATACAGCGCGCCGGGCAGACTGTTTCGCACATCATGCATGCCACACAGCGCGGAGCGCCATCTTCGCGTTGGGTCAGACGGTGGCGCGTGCGGGCTCTCTTGGATAGAGGTCGCTGCACTTCCGGGTATTGAAACGTATAGGAGCCCTTCAAGTGCTTGGCCAAGCCAAAGAGATTCAGTGTCTGGACAAAAAAATTACGGAAAAAATGACGCGAGGTGATCCAAAGGCCAGAAAAAAGCATCGGCAGATAGGTCTGATCCCAAAAACTAAGTTCTTTTCTTTTGATTATTTTAATCGCCATAGCTTCTCTTTTTATTAGTCCGTCATCCCCGAAATCTTTAATCGGGGATCATGTATAGGTTTGATTCCCGATTAAAACTCTCGGGAATGACATTTCTTAATTTACCCTCTCCACGCAACAACAATACTTGTCACCAAAACATTCACCAGCGACGCCGGGAATAAGATCTTCCATCCCAGATGCATTAGCTGATCATACCGAAAACGAGGCAGTGTCCAGCGAATCGCCATGAAGAGCCAGTTAAAAAAAAGAACTTTTGACAGAAATGCCAGGACGCCCAACGTAATCACCAGGCCATGGCTGATAGCCACAAAAGAGCCTCCGGGCCAATGAAATCCGTCAGGCTGCAAAAACGGCACCTGCCAGCCGCCAAGAAAAAAAGTAGTCATGAGACACGCCACTAGCACTGTTTCCACCAAATCCGTCAGAAAAAACATGCCAAATTTCATCCCGCTGTATTCCACAAAATAACCAATGATTTCCGACTCACCCTCAGGAAGATCAAAGGGCACGCGCTTGGTTTCCGCCAACGCGGCTGTCATAAATAGAAAAAAGGCCAGAGGCTGCGTGAATATCCCCCACACACTGCCCTGCGCTCGGACAATCTCCTGAAGACTCAAGCTCCCATAAGTAATCACGACCCCCAAAATTGAGATGCCCATGGTGATTTCGTAAGAAAGCATCTGGGAGGCCGCACGCATCCCGCCAAGATAAGCGTAGTTGTTGTTGGAGGCGAATCCAGCAAGGATTACACCGTACACGCCAAGCCCCAACATGGCAAAAACAAAAAGAATGCCGGCATTGACATCCGCCACCTGAAGATTAATCACATGATTTCCTAGGTGAAGCGTATCGCCAAATGGGATCGCCGCAAACGCCATGAGGGCAAATATCACTGAAATTGCGGGTGCTAGTGTATGCAAAAACTTATCCGCGCCACGCGGTACAAAGTCTTCTTTGAGAAACATTTTAGCCGCATCTGCCAACGAATGGAAAAGTCCCAGCTCGTTAGGAAGCCAAACAAGCCAGTTTAAGGGAAACAACCATTTGGGGAATATAATTTTAGCGCGGTTGGCACCGATACGGTCCTGCATAACCGCACTTTGTTTACGCTCTACCCAGGTCAGAAGGCCCGCAAGATTCAAGACCATGCCTAGAAAGGCACCGGCTAAAATGAGTTTAATCGTAAAATCAACTAACATTACAATTCTCCCTTCCCCATCGTCATTCCCGAAATCTTTAATCGGGAATCAAACCCATACCCCTGTCATTCCCGAAATCTTTAATCGGGAATCAAACCTACACCCCTGTCATTCCCGAAATCTTTAATCGGGAATCAAACCTACACATGATCCCCGATAAAAAATTTCGGGGATGACATAGGGATGCCCTAGGGATGCCACAGATCTATTGACTCCAAATCAGCCCAGTATTCCCGAGTTTTTTATAATTCATTTCTTTAAAAGCGGAATTTTCCTTTGCCAGATCATCAAAAATGTGTTCCGGTCGTAAATATTTAAGCGTCAGCCCCAAAAGCCCCGCAAGATTAAGCAGTATATCCCAGTCGGGCAGCGTGCCAGCAAAAGGTTCGACCGCCTTACGGATTCTTTGGACGCGACCTTCAAAATTGGTAAACGTGCCGTCTTTCTCGGCGTAAGTCACCGCTGGCAGTACAATATCTGCAATCTCGGCCGTGGGGTTTAAGTTGGTACCCTGATAGATGATGGTTTTTACTTTTTGGCGAATGACTTTAAGAGTTTCTGCGCCGAAAATCTTTGCCAAATCATGATTAAAAATAAAAAGACCCTCAAGCTCTCCCCGCTTTGCTTTTTCAACGATAGCCGTCATATCTTCGTTGGCGCCAAGGTTTAAAATTTTCTCAGCTCCCAAAGTATTAGGGTTTTTATCTTTTTTGATCAGAAAATTATCTTCGAAACCATCCTGACCGGGTGCTTTGAAAGCGGCTTGCTTCCATTTTAAGGTATCGAGAAATAGTCGCTTGGTTAAATAAAGTTCTTCATTGGTATTTTGAGGCGAAGCAATCAGGCCCCATGCGCTTAGAGAGGCTTTTTTCAAGATGCCTGCCACTTCTTCAAGGGTATCTTTCCATTGGGGATTCATCCGGGAAGCTTTGATCGCCTTGATACGATTTTGGTCGATGGATTTGTAGGCGTAGCGCCCTTCGTCGCACATCCACCACTGATTGACGTCCTTGTTTTCGCGGGGCTTTAGACGCATCACTCGGTCATTTTTAAGATGATAGGGACGTGATTTTTCAAACTCTACCGAAATATTGCATCCGCGGGAACAGCCGGGGCAGACGGATTCCTGCTTGCCCAGATACCAGACGCGCATTTTAAAGCGGAAATCTTTGTCCGTGAGGGCACCTACCGGGCAGATGTCGGCGACGTTGCCCGAATATTTGTTGTCCAGCTCTTTACCCGGATAAATATCAATCTTGGCGCGGTCGCCACGTCCAAAAATACCGAAATCATGAGTCTTGGTAATCTCATCGCCAAAGCGGACGCATCGCGAACAGAGAATGCAACGCTCCTGATCAAGCATAATCGTGGGGCCGACAGAGACCCCCTTTTTTGTTTTTTTGACTTTGGTCTCATCAAAATGCGAATCGTACACGCCGTATTCCATGTAGTAATCCTGAAGCTTGCACTCGCCGGCCTGGTCACACACAGGACAATCCAGAGGATGATTGGCTAATAAAAATTCGAGAACGACTTTCTGCGAATCCTTGGCTTTCTCCGATTGGGTGTGGATCACCATTCCTTCGGCGACGCGTGTGTTGCAAGCAATCACGGTGCCGGGCATTTTATCCACTTCGACCTGACAAATGCGGCAGTTGCCGGCGATGGAAAGTCCCGGGTGATAGCAGTAGCGCGGCAGCTCGCTCTTTACTTGATCGATCGCCTCGATAATGGTGATGCCATCTTTTACGGTGAAGGACTTGCCATCAATGACAATATTTGCCATTTAGTGCGCTCCTGCCGGCTCAAGCAGAGCGGCTTTGCCTTGAGTGATGAATTGCTCAAACTCTGTCCTAAATTTTCCAATATAACTTAAAATGGGCCACGCCGCGGCATCGGCAAAAACGCAAATTGTGCGTCTTTCCATATTGCGCGCAATTCTTAAAAGCTCATCCAAATCCTCAATTTTTCCATGGCCGCTGTAGATGCGAGTCACGATCTTATGGGCCCAGCCAGTTCCCTCGCGGCAAGGCGAGCATTGACCGCAGGATTCGTGGGCAAAAAATTTGGTCGCGTAATAAAGCATCTTCACCATGCAGGTAGTTTCGTCCATCACCATGATGCCAGCTGAGCCGAGCATCGTACCCGCGTTCTTAAGGGAGTCATAGTCCATTTTGACATCTACTTCCGCCGCGGTGAGAATTTTGGCTGAAATTCCTCCCGGAATCACGGCCTTCAACTGTCTGCCGCCCAAAATACCACCGGCGTTTTTATAAATAATATCTTTTAAGGAGACGCCCATCGGAAGCTCATAAACACCGGGCTTTTCAACGTGTCCTGAAATACTAAAAAGGTGAGTGCCTCCGCAACCGGGAATCCCAAGCGCTGCAAACCATTCGGCGCCGTTTTTCATGATGTGCGGCACGCAAGCCACCGTCTCGACATTGTTGATAATGGTGGGGCATCCAAAAAGACCGACGATTGCCGGAAATGGCGGCTTTAGACGCGGCAACCCGCGGCCACCCTCCAAAGAATTTAAAAGTGCTGTCTCTTCTCCGCAAATGTAAGCACCCGCTCCGCGATGAACAACCAGATCGATGGCGTATCCTGAACCCAATGCATTTTTGCCCAGATAGCCTTTGGTGTAGGCCTCGTCTACTGCCGCTTGCAAATTTTCATAGGGTCTCACGTACTCGCCGCGAATGTAAACATACGCTTTGTGAGAATTAATAGCGAAAGCGCTAATAATGATTCCTTCGATCATCTGATGGGGATCCCGCTCAAGAATGTAGCGGTCCTTGCAAGTTCCTGGCTCTCCCTCGTCAGCGTTGATTACTAGATATACTGGTTTCGGATTGTTTTTGGGTAAAAAGGACCACTTTTTTCCCGTAGGAAAACCGGCCCCGCCTAATCCGCGCAAATTGGAGGCCATCACCGCGGCAAGGACTTCCTCGGGCTTGGAAGAAGTCAAAACTTTCTTGGCTGTCTGGTAGGCGCCCCGCTCTTCGGCGACGCTTAACTTCCAGGCGTTGGAAATATTAAAATTGCGTGATAATATTGCTTCCATTTAAATTGCTCCAAAAAAAATGTCATTCCCGCGAAAGCGGGAATCAGCATCAAAACAGATCCTCGCTTCCGCGAGGATGACAAATTTTATCATTTCAACCCATCCAAAATTTCATCCGTCTTCTTTTCTGTCAAATCCACGTGATAATCTTTGTCCACCTGCATCATTGGCGCGCCTTCGCAATTACAAAGACATTCAGCTTCTTCCAGAGAAAATTTCCCATCAGGGGTGACGTCGCCGTTTTCAATTTTTAATTTTTTCTTCAAGTAATTCAATTGAGATTCACAACCGCGGAGCACACAGCTGGTACCCGTGCAAAAACGGATATGATGTTTACCGACCGGCTTTTGATGGTACATGGAATAAAAGGTAACGACTTCGCGCACATGAACCACTGGCACTTCGGACCACTTGGCGGTCCATTCCATCGCCTCGGGCGTGACATAGCCGATGGTGTCCTGCGCTAAATGCAAAAGCGGCAGTACCGCTGCGCGCTTTTCGTCGTATTTGGCGACTATTTTTTGTGCTTCGTGATCAAGAGCACTAAGCGTGTCATTCCCGCGAAAGCGGGAATCAGCAGTTGGCAATGCCGTCATATAAATCTTTCAACTCGGGATTCATCTCTTTTATCAAATCTAATTTCCATGTTCGGTTCCAATGTTTAATCTGTTTTTCTCTACTAATCGCATCTTCAACATTTGAAGTCATTTCAAAATATAACAACTTATGAAGTTTATAGGTTTTAGTAAAACCTTCTGACAAATTATTCTTATGTTCATAAACTCTGCGTAGGATATCATTGCTCACCCCGACATACAAAGTGGGCCTGTCATTTCCCATAATATAAACATAATAATTTCTTTTCATGGTTTATAAACATAAACAGATCCTCGCTTTCGCGAGGATGACATGCTGATCAATGGTCCAATTCTCCGCCAATCATGTTTACGGAGCCGAAGGTCGGCACAATATCCCCTATCATCTCACCAATAATTAGCTTGGGAAGTGCTGCCACAATGGGAAAGCAGGGCGGGCGCACGCGCACGCGGTAAGGCCTGTCAGTACCGTCGCTAGTGACATGAAACCCAAGCTCTCCGTTAGCTCCCTCGACTGCAAAATAAGCTTCGCCTTTTGGCGGGCGCAATCCGTGGCCATGCATCACCAATTTAAAATGATTCATCAGTCCTTCAATATTTCCGTAAGTGTCTTCTTTGGCGGGAAGCGCCACACGTTTATTTTCAGAATAAACCACATCGTGGCTTGCGCCAGCACTGCCGTCAAGAGTCGGATCCGCTTCCACTTTCACCGCTTGAAATCCCTGCACACGCCCCATCTTGGCTTCATCCACCATCATCGCCGCGGGAACCACTTTTCCGTCGGGCGTGACAAGAATCGGCCCCTTGGGCATCTGCGCAATGGCTTGCTCAATCAATCGTAAACTCTGCTGCATTTCTTCCATGCGGACGTAATAACGGTCAAGATTATCGCCATGTTCACCGACGGGAACATCAAAATCCAGACGGTCGTACACCAAATAAGGATTAGCTTTGCGCACATCGTAAGTGGCACCGGTAGAACGTAAAAACGGGCCGGTAATTCCGTAGGCAATCGCATCCTCTTTAGAAATCGTGCCAACGTCCCGCAGACGATCCACAAATATCCTATTCTTATCCAGCAAATCTTCGATTTCTTTTAGCACTTTACGCGTCTCTTTAACCGCAATCAGTGCTTTTTCCTCAAAATCCTCAGGCAGATCAGCTTTCAATCCGCCGATTCTGGCATAAGAAATGGTCAATCGTGCACCCGTGACACTCTCGATTAGCTCGTAAAGAAACTCACGAGCCTTGATCATATACAGGAAAACGGTGAAAGCGCCCAATTCCATGGCAGTGGCCCCAACGCAGGTCAAATGGTCTGTGACGCGTGAAATCTCACTCATGAGGACACGGATATACTGGCAACGCTCGGTTGTGTTGATGCCCAAAATTTTTTCGACGGCCAGACAGTAGCCGATGTTGTTGATGAGGGGGGAAACATAATTCAAGCGATCGGTATAAGGAATCGCGTTGTTATAAGGACCCTGCTCGCACATTTTTTCAAATGCGCGGTGAAGATAACCAATCTCAACCTCTGCCCCAATCACGGTCTCCCCTTGCAGCCGGGTGATAATACGCACAATACCGTGCATCGCTGGATGTTGGGGACCAACATTTAGGAGCATCGATCGGGATTCGATCGGACTTTCATTTCGGCTTACGGGCTTACCCACTTGGAAACTCTTTCAAATAATAATGTTAAACTCGAAATTCCAATATCGAAATCCGAAACTCAACAAAATCGTTTAATTAAAAAGTTAAATCCGAAATTCGAATATCGAAATACGAAACAAATCTAAAAAATCAAAATTCAAATAAGGCAAACAAACTCACAGTTTTGAATTTCGGTGCTTCGAATTTTGGATTTGTTTCGAATTTCGTGCTTCGTATTTCGAGTTTATCTCCTACTTATGTATTCCTGCAATCTTCTGTGCTTCGGATTTCGAATTTATCTCTTAGTCACTCGTTCTTGTGATCTGTCTCAAAATCGCTTCTTTGACTTTAGGATCTTCCGTCAACGACAAAGATTTGACATAAAACTCAGCAGATTTTTCCAGATTTCTTTTTTTCTCGTAAGCCATCGCTAAACTCATGCACGCTTTATAGTACCGCGGGTCTATGCTGTAGCTTTTTTCGTAATACTGTATGGACTTGGCCTCGTCGCCTTCTTTTCCATAAATTTCCCCAAGATCATACCATACGACCGCATCCTGAGGACTGATTTTTGCGGCTTTTTCCAGGTATTCCTTGGCTTTAGGATAATTTTTCTTTGACTCGTAAATATAGGCGATATTGGAGTAAGCAAACACAGACTTCTCATCGGCTTTAATCGCTTGTTGGTAAGAAGCAATCGCGCTGTCCAACCGCCCCTTCTCGGTGTGCAAATTTCCTAAAGCCAGATACGCGTCCGGATTCCTCGGCTCTGCAGAAATCCCCCGCCCAAAGGCCGCCACCCCTGAAGCCTCATCCCCCTTACCAAGATAGGCGTACCCTTTAGCGACATAAGCGGCTGCTTTTTTGCTATCTGCCTGGATGGCTTTGTCGGCATACACAATCGCGCTATCAAAATCTTTTTTTTCAGCATAAGCCACGGAAAGATTAATCAAAATATTAACCTGCTTGGGCTCCAGCTCAGCGGCTTTTTTCAAATTCGTAATCGCCCCGTCCCAATTACCCCGCTTGCCATCGGCGATTCCCATATCCACCAAAGAGGACGAGTCCCGGCCGCCCATCCCTACTTTTTCAGCGCCTTGAGCGTACCCTAAAGGAGCTTTAAAAGTTAGCAAACAAAGTACCGACACAGCCCCCAACAACCATGAGCTGCTTTTTCGGGCGTTAACCTGCCGATCGGTTGTTTTCATTCAGTTTTAATTAACCGGGCCGATAATGGGCTGGCGACGGTTGTAAGGATAATCCTTTCTTAGCGGGTGTCCTTGAAACGACTCGTACATCAAAATTCTTTTAAGATTCGGGTGCCCATTAAATACGATCCCCATCATGTCCCACACTTCACGCTCGTACCAATCCGCTGCGGGCCAGACTGACACGGCCGAATCAATTTGGGCATCCAATTCTGGCACACCACATTTGATAAAAAGCCGGTGATTTTTTTTAAGAGAGAAAAGGTTGTAGTTTACTTCAAAGCGGATTTCTTTTTCTTCCCAATGCAAGTAATCCACCGCGAAAACATCCATCAATAGATCAAAGT
This sequence comes from Candidatus Omnitrophota bacterium, assembly GCA_945877765.1. Lineage (GTDB taxonomy): Bacteria > Omnitrophota > Gorgyraeia > 2-02-FULL-51-18 > 2-02-FULL-51-18 > CAMDWQ01. The sequence continues at coordinate 24,724 of CAMDWQ010000004.1, forward strand.
CAAAATCAGGGTCTTTTTTGAGGCTCGATAAAAGCGCTTTGATGCTCTCACGCTTGACGCGCACCACTTCGTCGCCTTTGTCGGTATAGGCTTCGGTGACACTATTGAAAAATTTGGCTTTGACCTGTTCGGCGAGGGTCATACTTCCTGCTTTTGTTTTTGAATCTTGGCCTGCAATTTCATTAAGCCATCGAGTACATTCTCCGGACGCGGCGGACAACCGGGGATATACACGTCCACCGGGATAATCGTATCGATTCCCATCACCGTGGAGTAGTTGTCATAAAAACCGCCGGTGCAAGTACACACACCGAAAGCCACGACCCACTTGGGCTCGCACATTTGATCAAATATCGTCTTGAGCACCGGGGCCATCTTGTGGCTAATTGTGCCCACCACAAAAAGTACGTCCGACTGCCGGGGAGAAAAACGCGGGAAGCCGGCGCCAAAACGATCCACGTCGTAATGAGCGCAAGCGGTGGACATGTATTCCATGCCACAGCAGGCAGTCACAAAAGGATATTGAAATATAGAAAATTTTCTCGCCCAACCAATCGCGTCATTGAGCGTCGTCGTCATGAAATTAAACTTCTCAACCTTGGGAATCCCGACTCCCGCCTCTTGGACTACCTCTCCCATTCCAAAGCTCCTTTTTTCCATGCATAGACATAACCTAGCCCAAGCACAAAAACAAATGCGAACATTTCAAAAATTCCCACCCAGCGCAATTCACGCAAAACGAGCGCCCAGGGGAAAAACCAAATAATTTCAACGTCAAAGAGAATGAAAAGCATGGCGATTAAATAAAATTTGATGGAAAAATGACCGGTAGGATTAACGGTGAGCGGCATGCCGCATTCAAAAGGCTCTGCCTTGGCTGCGGTCATTTTATTTTTAGGCCCCAGAATCGAATTTAAAAAAAGAATCAACCCGGCAATGCCCACTGCCAGGAGGAAGGTGACCAGCAAACCGATATATTCGCTTGAATGTTCCACTTCTATATTTCACCCTTTAAGAATTTAGGAATAAATTCGTTTAAGGTGGATTCTAGCGGAAAAGGTTTCTCCAAAAAGACAAGTCGCTTGATGTCTTTCACCGTCTGACGGTCTTCTTCTCGCACGTCACCGGTCATGAGAATAATGGGCAAATCCGGTTCAGCCGCGCGAATCTGCCGGGCAAACTCAATGCCATCCATGCCAGGCATGCGAATATCCGAAATAACGAGACTATAATGCCCCTTTACTTTCGTAATCTCTTCAAGCGCCTTAGCGGCATTTAGAAAAAAATGGGTGCGGTAATTGGTTTTTTTCATGAGCGAGGAAAAAACACCTAAAAGCAAGTGATCGTCATCAACGACGGCAATACGAATAACCGAGTCCACGAATGCGCTCCTTGGGTTTGTTAGTGATTATATGGCATTGAGTTATGGGTGTCAATTACGCTGCTGACTAATTCGATAAAAACCTAGGCAGCGACTTCAACCTGGCGTTTCAACGCCTGGTACCTAGCCATCACTTCAAAATCCACTGCGCGCGGCCGCATCGCAAACAATCGATAGGTGGGCCGGCTGCTTTCTTTAAATTCCTGCAGCGCTTTCAAGTTTTCGAGAGTCAAAGCACTTTCATCAAGCTGGCCGCCGGAAGCATCGCTTAGGAGGGCTCTTAATTCATTTCGGACACTCTCAAGGTTGGCCTCATCCAAAACAATTCGCTGAAGCCCCGCCCGCAGCAGCACAAGTCCCCCGATTCGGTAATGGGTCGTCGCTTTTTCGTCGTGATTTTTGGGAACTTCGAAAGGGGCAAACCCAATCGTTTTTCCTTTTATCCCAAAATGGTCTGCCACGGTTTTGACGTCTGCATCAGAGGTTGTCGCGGCATCCCCATAATAGACAAATTTCGTAGCCAGTCTTTCTGCCAACACCGAAATGTTATCCGAAGGTAAAAAACTTTTAGCACGTTTTTCATTTTTGCTATAAAAAACAAAATAGTTGCCGGCATAAGCACTGCCCTCTTGGCTCCGAGCCAAAAGAATCCCACGAAATAGAAGCCGCATCGTCTTATCCGCCTTAATAGCATCCAAGTTCACCAAATGCACAACAGGCTCGGCCCCGGAAATGATTCCACTTGCCTGAAGTTTTCCCAGACTTCGCGCAACATTCGATGCAAAGCGCTCTTCCTCGTTAACCAACTGCAAAGCCTGCGACTCAAGAATTCGACGGGCAAGCTCCTGTTGTTCGGTAGCCTGCTGACGTCTTTTTAAAATACTTCTCCCCTTTTCCAAATCACCAGGCCCGATATTAATTTTTCCAAAAGGCATCCAGCGGCCATCCTCATTTTTGAAATAAAATTGAGCGTCCATGCCACCCTGAGGTTTCCTGACAAAAACAAGTCGTGTGCCCTCGAAGCGTTTATTATTTCTGACCTCAAAATCAAATCCTCCCGAAGCCGTATTCTCCACCACACTCGCGGCAAGAACCCACAAATCGCGCAAGTGTGTCCTGGATTCGCCAATCCTCCGCACCGAAGAAAGTCTTGCTGTCGAAGGCCTGCCAAAAGAAACCGCAAGCCTTTGCACACCTCCAAGATGTGGATTCACACCTTGGAGGTGTGGAATCGGTCCGGCAAGCCTCGCCGCGGCTAGAGGTCTTGGCGCTTGCTCCACCGTTTTTGTTGCTGTCGATACCGGGCGGGTGATTGCAGGTGTCGGTAAGGAAAGATGGCTTTTGGTGAGAGAAAAATCAGCTTCGGCGCTGGCTAGGCTGGCAGCAAAAATACTCGCGCGTGTTGGCAGAAAGCCAAGCTGGACCAGAAGACGACGCAAAAGCGCGCTAAAGCTTGTCACGCGGTCCAATTGCAAATCCCCAACATCACTCTCCAAGATGATGCGAAACTGATTTTGAATAGTCTCTACAGCCCTGGTCTGAGCGCGCCTAGCTGCTTGTACTTGAGGATTCATTTGACGATTCTCAAGCGTTTCGAGTGTTTCGATCAACCGCCTTATCTTATCCCCTAGCTGGAGAGTGACATCCGGCGTCGCCCGGTCTTCCAACGCCAGCATGCCCGCAGCCCGCTCAAGAGAATCAACCGAGCGTCCGACTGGATTTTGATAAAAATTGTGTGTGAGTTGGTAGGTTTTTTCATAAAGGGCGCGGCCGAGCACCGCCAGAGGCTCGGACCACAGACGGAAAAAAGCTATTCGTGCGGCAGAGTTGAAGGCGCTCTCAGCGTCGCCCTGTCGGGCAAGACGAGCGCCGTGCTCGCGGCCATTTCCCCGAATTTTTTGCAACGCATCCTCAGCGCTCCCGGCCATTTTAAGCCGCTCGACGAGCGTCAACAATCCCTTGATTTTATCCGGTACTGTCGGCCTTGAATTCACGATAGCACTTGCTGCTGAAACAAAGGCTCCTTCGACACTAGAGCTTCCCCAAAACGGCGATGTTGCCCGCGCAAGATCAGCTGCAGTAGCCAGTAAGACGTGAGTATAGTTAACCTGCGGGCTGGCAGCACTCAGCGAGCGTATTCTATCGAACTCACCCTTTAAGCTGTCAACAACAGACATGCTGTCAACGAGATCCCCGCCTTCCAGGTCTACTAAATAGCGCTGAAAAACCTTGCCAATCCTTGCTGGGTTCACCTCCATCGCCTCGGTTATAGCAGAAAAGAGTATGCGCCATGCCGTCGACGGATCCATTTCATTCCTGCCTTGCACCGCTTTCCAAAGCCGGTCAAACTCAGCTTGGCCTTTGCCGCCAAAAAAGGTCTCATAGTAGCGGTTGAGAATGCGGATCGTATTTGGCAAATTATTTTTTCCTGTAGAGCCAGGAAAGGGATACCCCTTTGGCATGTTTTGAGCCAAAAATTGAATAGCCCTCTCAAATTCATCACGTTCCAATCTCAAGATATATTCCAGCGGGTCGTTTTGACGTCTAATTTTTTGCACCAAAAGAAATGATGGATCAAGCGCGTCTGAACCAGCCTCTCCCGTAATCTCAGGATAAACTTGATCGCCAGTAGACATGTTATAGGCTTGTATAATCGGATCTGCCCACGTATCGCCCGATTGAATTAGCGAAACTTTATACAGCGACCCAGGGGTTGGCTTAAACCCTTTAGGAAGAAAGAGATATCTATTTTCCCGGAAACCCTTTGGAATATCTAAGAAATAACCGCCATTTTTTGCTATCTCTTTTGCGCTGAGATTTTCAACATCCACCCTTACAGCTTTCTTGAAAGCATCTGTTTTAAAGAAGGATCCATGGACATAAAAATAAGCTTTGTAAAAAAAGCGTTCTAGGCCTCCTTTTTCTGTCTTATGATAGACATAAATACTTTTTTGGTTTGGCATTGGATAAATCTGTCTTCCAACGTTGTCACGGTGGGCGAGAATCTGAAGCGCTCGACGCGTCTTAGTGTCCACGATCAAGGTAATCACAGAATCTTGGATCTCCTCGTAAGGCACACCAATAGAAAATACCTCTTGCTTAATAAATCTCACGAAAGGCCAACGTTTTCCCTTATCCTCCTCCTGACCATCCTCACTAGCTGAATCACTAACGTTGTTTTCGTATAAATGCACGTCTTCAAAAGCAACCGTCTTTGAGTTCGCCACCGTGGGATCATCAAAAAAGTCATTCGACATCAATCCGATGAACCGATGCCTCCGGACGTCTTGAACAATAAACGCCGCTATGAGCGGATCTAGATACGTCGCTATATAATCCCGCACGGGAAAAATCAATCGATTGGTTCCTTGCAGATAGATAGCAAGCGGTTTACCCGTCGTAGTGTCCAAGAACGCCACCGCTCTAATTTCTTTGTTTTTGTTATATTCTCCAGAAGTAATGTTTGTTCGGTATTTGGCGCCAATGGTAAGCTCTGGCCTACCACCAGATCTTGCGCTTGGGCGGAATGGGATATTGGTCCACCATACATGCGACTGCCCGGCAGCGGCCAACTTTTGAAGGACCTCCTTTTGCAAAGAGGTTGCACTTTTATATAAAGTTGCGCCTGGAACAATGCCCCCGGAAACTGTAACACTGGCAACCTTTCTTCTTTTCAATTGATTTCCTGCATACATTTTTCTCTGTACCTGGAGAGGATAAACCTCTGCCTCAGTCTCGGTCTCCCAAGCCATTTGCGGACGGTGGTTTTCCCAATCAATGACAACATCTACCGTTTTATATTTATTCTCCGGCGAGTTCTGGATTCCAACTTCAAAAATATCTCCGTCCCAGGAAAAGGTCATCTGAGCTTGACTACTACGTAAAGCAATACCCTCGATCAAAATCGTTTGAACGGTGATTGTAGAAGCGTCCGCCACTAGTTGGTCGATTGAGTCCTTTCTTAAGGTTCCAAGAGATCCTATGTTCGTTCCTCGGTCGACTATTTTTCTACCCACTATTATTGGATTAGCATAAATAGTCATCTGGCTAATCGTCCTAGCCTTTATATCCTTAGCATAAATATCTAATACATCAACTCCTGATCGAATAATGATGCCCCGCCATCCAGGACCGTACCAAGGATCATCAAGAGACATAGACTTGCGATGTTTCCCATTTAGCATCGCCGTGTAGGCCTTTTGAAGAATTTGAGCCTGAGCATTATCCCCATCAAGCATCTTCTTTCTATCAGGAATGAGAAAATCTCTGCACTTTGGATCCATCAAACCATCCACCCAAGCATCAAGAATCCTTTGACGGTTCCAAACAACACGAGGGGCCAGCGGCTTAGAGCATACTCTAAGTTGCTCCAACTCGTGAGATAGCACTTTTTCTCTTTCAGCTTCCTCTGGATGCTCCTCAATGTATTTTAATACCGGATAAATAGTCACCCAGAGATACTGACCCTGTTTCGGCAGGCTCATGCGGATTTTGTCATTCTTGGGTGAAGAATAATAATGAGTGGCCAATTGCACAAACTCATTCACTTGGGAGCGTATAGCAGGAGCCATCTCAATCGATGCGGCATAATCTTTAAGAAGCCCTTGAACCCTAGCCCATTCAGGTGCCGTTCCTTCTCTCATAGACCCGTAAATGGAAGAGGCTTTCACGGAAAAATCGGTGGGAGCGGCCAATCTCGCCCCGAATCTTTTTGAAGCCACAGCCAGCGCCGCTTGGTCCTGTAGATATTGATAAATTTTCTCCACGTCCCATAATTGCCGCTGTCTGATTTCGGGAGCCAGTAGTTTTGGAAAGGTTCTCAATCCATAATTCTTGACCATTTCTGACCTAAAATAAATTGCCGGTGCGTTAAAAAGCGATGTTTGAGGGAGCGCCACCAGGTCAACCGCCTTCAGCCTTAAGGGCAAGCGGGCTTTTCTTGACTGAACGTTCATTCGTCTGATCTGATTTAAATGGCCGTCTGTAATGACTTGGACTTGCGGATAAAGCATTTGATCATTAAGATCCATCCGAATGCTGTCTTTAGCCCAAAACAAGGCATCCCCCAGGGCAAGTCCCAGATCAACGCCAACGGTCTGCGCGGTACGTTTCCATTCGTGAAAATATTTCTCGTATCGCTCCACTCGATAGGCTGATGCGGACGAGTCTTTGTTAAAAAGGTCGTCGTCGCTCAAAAAGATAGACTCAATTTCGTATCCTTGGGGGAGGTTCCCAAACTCAAATTCCGGTACAAATAAAAGCCCGTTGATAAATCCCAACGAATATCGCTCGGCTTGATCCTTTTTAAAAGAATTTGCGTTGGCGCGGTCTGCCAATAGGTCTCTAATGCGGCTATCAGAAAGAAACGAGGTCATTAAATCCCCCATACCCTTAAAATCTTCCCTGTCCACCACCCATGAATTACCCATTCGCAAATGAGAGCCCATCGTAGAAAACCTAAACCACGAAGCTTCCGCGGACAGGATCGAGAGCGCCTTCAATCGATGGCGGTAAATGGCTGGGTCCTGGATAAAAATGGTGGTGGGCATTGCCAGCCAATGTTCGGCGTTGGGTATTGTTTCCTTCCACGACACATCGTAGGGGTCCCTAACAAGCGACAAGATTCTACTGATATGGTTAATGATCCTCGGTACCTGCGGTTTAATTTTTTTCGTATCCGGATAGTCTAACAGTGCCGCCAGTATTACCTCCATCTGAGGAATGACCGATTGGGGTGTAATATCGGAGGCGGAACCATCGGAATGTTCCCGGGGTTTTTCCGAAATACCGCCGACCAGCCCTTCAGCGAATTTCTGGAAAGCAGCTATGCTATCCTCGGCGCTCGCAGAATCTGTACCGGCTTGGGCCAATCTCGCCGCCGAAGTCTGGAATTTTTTAGAATCCAACGCGACCCCATTAACTACGCTCGTCCGAATCTTAAGCAATGACTGAGACTGGGGAGTCCACAAGATCGCTTTGTCGTTTGATGAATAATATCGCGGGTCCACAGGGCCTTCCGTGGAAAGAATTTCAATTTTGACAAATGAATTCTTTTGCCGGGGAATCGGTAAATAAACAGCCCAAATGCGCTCCCCGTTTGGCGACATGTCAATCAAGACGGGTTTCTCCGTATCATAAAGTACCCCATCGTGACGCAGGGCCAAGACAGCTGGTAGATTGCTGTATATGTCTTTGCCGTCCATAACTCGTCCAAAATAAATCACGCCTCTCTCAACTTGCTCAAAAGAATTAATGGCGGCCGTCGTTGTTGAAGAACTACTAATCACATTCCACGCATCCGCATGAAGGCCTAGTGTACTAGCCGCTTCTTGAATGCTCCGCGTCAGCGTTATTGGATCAAAAAACAATGCCAGCCCCGAGTCATCAGTCCGATCATCTCTCTGAACCCAAAGATCCCCATTCTTGGCTAGCCGCTCATAGTGGTTAAATTTGGCCATGTATTCAATGACCCGAGGCACCAGCGCATGCCTTATCGTCTCATCCGTCACATCAATCGTCACATAATCATCTCCGTCGCGAAGCACCGACAACCTAGCGCCCACTCGCTGTTCCTGAATATTTTTCTGAATTGAGTCAAAAATATCATTAATGATCCTCTTTATCTGCTCGCGTGTGGGCGGTGAAGAACCAATCGCGGGATAAGAATAGATCGAGTGACGCAGGCTGTCATTAATACCAAGGATACTTTTTAGCTTGTCATCGGTCAGCTCTGTCATACCCGCGGCTCTAAGCTCATGCCCCGCTTGATTAATAATTCCAATCTGCAAGGCATGCGCTAATTCGTAGTTTTTTGGTAGTTGTGTGGGGTCTATCCAAAAACAAAACTCGTCAAAAGCATCTCTTGCGATCCTGCCCAAGCGAACGATAGAAAATAACGGTAAAATCATAAGCAAAGCTGCTGCTCGAATTTTTTGACGCAAGGTTCCTATCAAAATAATTTTTAAGGACCTGCCAAACATTCCCAGAATGTAGCGGTGAAATCCTGAAAAACCCACCCGTTGATCCACAATGTTTTTGAGTCCCATCTCATGCTTGACGAATTTACTGAATTCTTTATTTCTTTCCGCCAACGACAAATCCTTGTTATAAAATTTCTGACCGAGCCACTCGGCCACCACTGATCGACGGATAATCTCAAGCCTATTGGTAACGGGAATATCTTGATAATCCATCGAAAGCTGATAACTCGGGTCTAAATAAGCTTCCAACTCTTTCGTCGATTCTGACAACTTCTTAAAATGGGACACATCGATAGGCGCAGGATCATACCCAAAGATTGTTTTATGGGTGGTCCTAGCCAGCCCCGATAATTGATCATCCGTCAAGGCCATCAACGCTTCGGCCTTCGTCAAAACTATCTCAATTCTTGCCTGGCGATCCCAAAAGGTCTCGCTGATCCGCGGGCGCTCTGCGCTCGGGATAATGCCTTCGGTTAAACCCTGCTCATACAACGCGTCCAATGTTTTGGCGCTATCGATAGCATAGTCCCAATTCTTGTTAAATAAACTAGCCGTTATGAGCACATAAAGACTGTACTTAGGCAACCCTCCAAAACTGATTTCTTTTAGGACGGCTCCTGCCTCGCTTATATTTTGCTCCTTAATAAATCTGAACAAATCTTTGTTTGCCGTGAGATCCGTGAAATGACCCACCTCATGAGTAAGAGCAGTCCTTCGTCTATCGCCCTGCTCCGCAATGTCTTTTAATATCAAGGCAACCCATCGATTAAATTGCAATTCCGACATCCCTATTCGCGACATGCTAGTAAAATATCTAGAAGATTCTTTCGGGTTATTCAATAGCTCTACTAGACGGGCGTTGGCATCTTTATCATTGTTCGAATTTGGTAGCAAAATAATATGAGTACCTCCGAAATATCTACCTAGGAACGAACGGTCTTCCAAGCCTCGATAGACTTTGTCCGGGCGGATTACCAGGGTTTGATCAAAATCAATCTGCGCCACCAGAACCGGCTGGCCATTCACCCACCCCACCCGAATATCGTCTTTGGAAACTTGATAAATAATCGCGCTATCTGGATCTGGTTGCTCTATCACAAGACCAGCTTCTAGCAAAAACCTGTCGTCAACACTGAATTTCTCAAGCTCTCCACCGCCTTTATTGTCTAAAACTTCTTTTAAAAGCGGGAGTAAATGGTTCGGAATATTGAGCTGAGTTTTAATAGCCTTATAGAAGCCACCAGACTTTTTCCAATCTTGGATACGCCTTTGTTCTTTCCAATACTCCTCATCGGATCCAAGTCGGGCGCCACTAGCAGTTAACCCATATTCTTCAAACCTCGCGCCATCATCCTTGTGATGCGTATTTAAAATATTTTTGATAAACGACTCGACAAGTTCCGAACCAGCAGCCAACCTCGCCGCGGCAAGTTGCGTGGGTGGTTTTGATGTGTTATAGTTACCTTGTACTTTGGAGGATTCCCCCGATGCGTGATGCTCTGCTTGAGAAATATATAAGTTCCGATCCTCAGATCTGCCACGGAAAACCTTGTTTTCTGGGGACACGGATTCCTGTGTATATTGTTCTGGAGCTTCTTGAGGGCGGTGTGCCAGCCCAAGAAATTGTGGGTCAAGAGTATTATCCCCAACTGACACTTGACCACGTCCGTGCCGCGCTTCATTTCGCGGCAGAGTACGCCAAGAACCAAGAACATCATCTGTTCGAGCGCTCTGCTTTCTAAATAAATCCGGCCACGAAGTTACCAGGGTTGCACCTGCGGCTTCCGACCATGAAAATATCCTTCGATCAAAAAATGAAAAAAGAATCATCATTACGCTGGACAAAGATTTTGAGATTTTGTATGCCAGGGATTCTTCATTCAATGTCATCTTATTTCGGATCCACCCACCCTTCGCCAAACCTCTCGCGACCGCTTTAGAGAGACTATTAACCCAAACCTCCGAAAACCAGCTGAGAGGACTTATTCTCCTATCGGAGTCCGGCCACGTCAGGGTCGCATAACCGCTGCCATAAGAAAATTGATCGGCCGTACCATCGGTCAACCTCGCCCCGTCACCGTTTACACCCCCGGGGTGTAAAGTTGGTTCGATCCCGCTCAGCCTCGCCTTTGACAGTGCTTCAAGTTCTTGGATGGCTGTAAGTATTTTTGGCTGATTGGACGCACTTCTCTGCAACTCTGACAGCCTAGCGCCTTCAGTCAGCGGGAGACTTGACCCCATTGGTGCTTCAAATCGGTAGATGAAAACTTTTAAGGGTTGACTGCGCCATTCTTTTGGATAAAAAATTATAGCGTCAAAACTAAGCTTAAGTTTGTCCCACCAATTGCCTTTGTAGTCGCGTTCTGTCCATCCCCTTGCTTTCTTTATAAGCCTTACGATGCCTGGATTTCGTGTAATAATTAAATATCCTTCATATCCCTTCTTTTCAAAGCTCGTAATTTTTTCGGCGGACGTTATTTCTAAGAAATCTTGTTTCACTGTTTCTATGGTATCTTTAACAGACGCAGTGGTTGGATACAATAACGAGATTTCGAGCAATGGCTTTGAATTTTCGTGTCGACCTGCCCTGCCACTGTATTTCCAGAGATAAAGATTTTTTCCTACAAAATATGAATGTCTTCGAGGAATAATTGTCCTGACTTGACTTATATATCCTGCCGTTAGCAATTTTACGCGATTGGGCATCATAGGCAGTAAAATCCATGATCCAAAAATGCCATAGATCATAGCATCGGCTTGCAGATAACTTATGATCTCTAATAGGTATAATATGTTGTATTCAGGAATGCTAAAGAGGACACCAAGAAATACCGATAAAGTGTAGTAAATAGCCGTTGCGTGATATCCCCAGTTCTTGATACGAGAGAAGGACAACCGGGAACCATCAGAATGCGAATCCTGTAATTGCGGTTGCCGTAGGGCGGGGACTATTTCATGAGTGCGCTTTAATTGCAAAGGTTCAGTTGAGACGACGGGAGATTCTAAAAATTGTTTTGCCTGTTTTTCACTCTCCGCCAAGCGGGCTGCGGCCAAAACCACTTCCGGATAACGCGAGGATTGGCGCAATGATTCGGCACGAATACCCTCTGTCTTTTTTTCCACCTTGAGCAGGTCTTCGGAGCCGATCGTGATAACTTTTTTCTTTTCGCGAATATTTTCCAAAAGTACATCTTCGTATTTTTTCTGATTGGTGGGACTTGTCACCAGCGGCGTCACGACGGCGTAGGACCAGCCTTCTTTTTGGAAAAGTTGTTTTAGGTGTGGGGTGTGATAACCGCCGGTGATTAAAACCACTACACGATTCTGGATCCTCTGGATCGAGGATCGAGGATTGAGGATTGAGGACGAGCCTTCCTCCATCCTCCATCCTCCATCCAAGATCCGTTTTGTATTTTGAATGAACGCAAAATCCCTCTGATTCACCGACTCATAAAAAGACTTAAGCGCCTGCCTGCCTTTTTCCAAAAGCTCATTGGTGGGGACAATATCCTGCGTATACCCCAGCTCCACAAGCTTTCGATTGATCCACGCCAAATACGCTTCTGTCGCAAAATCAGGCTCGTTGGCTTCAAAAGAAGCAAAATCCTTCGTCGACATCTGAATCGAGTAGGCTGTAATCAATAATTTCAAATACCGATCAACCCCCCTCACCAGCAACGCGTCCTTGACCCTGGTGCCAGAGGGGTCAGACCCCTCTGGCACCGCAGGGCCTACGATCAAGCGGCGATAAAGCTTGTCTTCGAGTTTTTGGTGTTCATCCAAGACAGCATCAAGATCCAACTCTGAAAAATTCTTTAGGTGTTGCATGTACCGAAGCAGGTTGGGATATTTTTCTAGAGACACTTTCTTTTCTTTAGCGATATTTAAAATGTTTTGAAAGAGAGAAAACTGATTCATCGTCATTCCCGAATGTTTTAATCGGGAATCATACTTAGTTTGATCCCCGATAAAAGATCTCGGGGATGACACAGGGCTGTCATTCGGGGATGACACGGGGCTGTCATTCGGGGATGACACGGGGCTGTCATTCGGAGATGACTGTATGATTGGCGCGCTTGGTTTAATTTGTTGCATCAATACCGCCTGTTCAAGATTCGCGAGATTGAAATCGATAAGATTTTCTTTGTTTTTAAGTTCCAGAAGCTTTTGCGTGCTGGGGAAACCGGTCAGATCAACGGAATATTTTTGGATTAAATCAAAAAGAGCATCGATGTTGAAATTTTCATCGCCGCCAGTCGCAAGTTTTTTTTCATAAGCCAGAAGCTGCGGAGGATAAAGCCGATTTTTTATTTTTTCAAGCGAGCGCGCGACTTGCCGCAGGTAGTCCAGCGTCCCCGCGCGACTCTCCGCCAAATCCGCGTAGCTATGCAAGCTTTTTTGATAAAGCTCCTCATCTTCAATTCCGATAATCTTCATCGGATGATCCGTGGTGAGATTGAGATATTCCTCTCCCGCAATTTTCCCCTCCATCAAAAATTTGCGGCCCACCTGTTTCCAAACCGCGGGTGACGCAATTTTTTTAATCGGCGTGAGCGTGTCATCCTGCGAGCCGCCTTCCACCAAAACTGTCGACACACCGTACTTGGTCATAATCTCATCCAGCGTCTTGGAAAGATTATCCTGCCCGGAAAAATTGGAGTGCGCATCCTGAATGTGAAGAATCAGCGTATTGGCATTACCCCGATGAATTTCACGAAGCCGGGAAAATTCCAAAGGCACCTCGAAAAGGGAAGGATTTTGAAGTAAGATTTCTTGGGGACTAGAAAGCACCGAAGCCGCAGAAACATCCAGCGTCGCCGCATGAGAAATTTCAGACAGACTGAAAATAAAAATTAGGAGGCTCGCGATCAACTTGACCGCAATGCGGCTCTTATAAGACATAGATATATAGTAAGTAATTAAACACAGAAAATCCCCTGTCTGCTTTAGACGATACTTAGCGAAAGTATACCTGATTGGAAGCCGTAAATGCAACCTTGTAATCTTAAAAATATTTGTTGTAACTTTATATATATGATGTAGTTACATAATATTTATAATATTCTTTTTTCAAAAAAAATCGGCTACATCACGAGCTCCAGCAACGGGTGGCGCCGGAGGGGAGGCCTCCGCTGCGCGGAATGAAGAATTACATGAGCACAGCGGAGTCCCGCAGGTGACAGGACCCGTCGCACATCTAACACATCTAACACCGAGTTGTTTGACTTGGTTTACCCTTTTTTGTATACTGCGCAGATAAAACTTTCGGAGTCTGATGTCTTTATTGAATGACTATTCCTATGTGTTGGGATTTCTTATCATTGGCATCGGCTTCGTCGTTGTCAACACCTTTATCCCCTTTTTATTAAGCCCCAAAAGCCGCGGTTCCCGCTCACAAAATCCCTACGAAAGCGGCGAAGTCCCCATTGGTAACGCCTGGATCCAATTTGATATCAATTATTACCTCTTCGCGCTTATTTTCATCGCCTTTGATGTGGAAGCTGCCTTTTTATTTCCGGTGCTGATGGTGTATAAGGAAGTGGCGAGTTTCGCTGTTTTGTTTGAAATCACCTTATTTTTAGGAATCCTATCCTTCGCCATCCTCTACGCTTGGAGAAAAGGGCTTTTCTCATGGAAATAGATAAAAACCCCGACTATCTCAACACCCAATCTCCCGCGCCGGGCCTGGTGAATCTTTTTCGTGTTGAAGATGTCCTAAATCTGGCTCGCGCTAACTCTCTTTGGCCGCTCACATTTGGTTTGGCTTGCTGCGCGATAGAGCTCATGGCGGGCGGCGCCGCTCGTTTTGACATGGATCGCTTCGGCTTTGGCGTGTTTCGCCCCTCCCCCAGACAAGCGGACCTAATGATTGTAGCCGGCACCATTTCCCGTAAAATGGTTCCCTGCATCAAAACTCTTTATGACCAAATGCCTTCCCCCAAATATGTCATCGCTCTCGGCGGCTGCGCAACAGCTGGCGGTCCTTTTAAATATCCCGGCCAATATGCCATCCTCGAAGGCATTGATAAAATTATCCCGGTCAACGTTTACGTTCCCGGCTGTCCGCCTCGTCCCGAAGCGCTCATCGCCGGCATTATGGAATTGCAAAAACAAATTAAAGAAGGCAAGACCCAGGGCGTCATGTCGCCCGCATCGGTTCAAGACTCGCAGGACGGTCGTCCCGCAGATTATAAGAATGCGATCTCCAGAGCGGATTTCAGAAAACCCTTCGACCCGGCTCAGGGCAAGCCCCCGGCTCCCCCCGCACCACCAGCCGCTGCAGCAACCCCCGCAGCTCCAACACCGAGCGCATAAATCAATGGTCTCCACACTCGTCAAAACCAACATCAAAGATTGGCTTTTAGAAACCATCAAGCCTGAAGAATTTTCTGAAAAAAATTTAAAAGTTGCTGGGATTCTTTTTGAAGCCCTGGTCCCCCAAAATAAAATCGCTGAAGTTGCTAGAGAGTATTTTTCCCAAGGCTATTTTCTGGAATCCATCACCGCGGTTGATTTTTCCGAGTGCCTTGAAATTGTTTACCATTTCAACCAATGGGGTCCAGCCAAAAGATCCTGTATCAAAATTTTAGCTCCTAAAAATGCAAGCGGCGCCCCGATCGCAACCGCGCCGAGCATCACGTCCATCTACAAAGCCGCCGATTGGTTCGAGCGCGAAATCTTTGATATGTTTGGTGTCGTTTTCCAAGGTCATCCGCATCTAAAGCGCATTCTTTTGCCGGAAAGCTCGACCATTCACCCCCTCTTAAAAAGTTTTAAGGGAGAGCCTAAGGGCTCAGACGTTGAACAGTGCTTAAAACTTCTCAAAGAAGACGCCGAAACTTTTGAAATCACTTACCCTCAGTCCATCAAACAGCAAAACAACCACTATTATCTCAACATGGGCCCTCAACACCCCAGCACACACGGAGTGCTTCGCCTACTCCTGCATCTTGACGGCGAACGCGTGCTGGACGCGGAACCCGTGATCGGCTATTCCCATCGTCATCATGAAAAAATGATGGAAATCCAAAACTATCTGGCTTGCTGGCCCAATTTCGGCCGTTTGGATTATGTCGGTGCGATGAGTTACAATTTCGGCTATGCGCTTTTGATTGAAAAAGCGATGGGCGTTGTTCCCCCGCCCCGCGTGGAATACATTCGCGTCCTTACTACTGAGCTTAACCGTATCGCAAGCCACCTTCTCTGGATGGGCACTTTCCTTTTGGATTTAGGAGGCTTTACCCCTTTCTTCTACTGTTTTGACGACCGCGAAAAGGTGCTGGATATTCTTGAGGCGGCTACGGGTGAGCGCCTAACTTATGATTATTTCCGTTTTGGCGGTGTGGATCATGACATCCCCCAGGAGATGGTCCCGGCCATCAAAAAATTTATCCCGGCATTTAAGGAGCGTCTGCGGGATTACGACAAACTAGTCACCAAAAATGTAATCTTTGAGCACCGCACCAAAGGGCTGGGCCTGCTCTCCAAAGAAAACGCACTAGCCTACGGCGTCACGGGACCTGCACTTCGCGGTTCGGGGATCGCTATGGATTTACGCCGCGATGAGCCTTATTCCATTTACCCTGAGCTTGATTTCAACATTCCCACTCGTACGGACGGCGACGTTTATTCCC
This sequence comes from Candidatus Omnitrophota bacterium, assembly GCA_945877765.1. Taxonomy (GTDB): domain Bacteria; phylum Omnitrophota; class Gorgyraeia; order 2-02-FULL-51-18; family 2-02-FULL-51-18; genus CAMDWQ01. Next base: position 40,719 of record CAMDWQ010000004.1, read on the forward strand.
GCTATGTGGTGCGCGTTAAAGAGATGGAAGAAAGTCTTAAGATTATTGCCCAAATCATCGACAAAATCCCGGCTGGTGACTTCAAATCCGGCAAATTGCCGAAAAATGTACCCAAGGGTGAGTATTATTCCTCGGTCGAATCAACCCGCGGTTCTTTTGGAATTTATCTCGTCAGCGACGGCACACTCAATCCGTACCGCATCCGTCTGCGCACGCCGTCCTTTTCTAATTTGAACGCGATCATCGACATGCTGCCCGGCTGTCTAATATCAGACGTCATCGCAGTCCTAGGAAGTACCGATATCGTTCTTCCGGAGATTGACCGGTGAAACAGCAAAATGTCATCCTCGCGAAAGCGAGGATCCGTACCTCATACGCAGATCCCCGCTTTCGCGGGGATGACAGAGGTTTTCAATGACCCTCACAGGCAATTTTATCCTCGATCAAACACTTACGATCATTCTTTACGGCACTATCGTTGTGCTTTTTGTTTCCGTGAACGCCCTCTTCTTGGTCTGGGCCGAAAGGAAAATTTCAGCACGCATCCAACTTCGTCAAGGTCCGCTCCACGTAGGCTTTCAGGGGGCGCTGCAAACCATCGCCGACGCAATCAAGCTCATCAGCAAAGAACTTATCTGGCCGCGCGAATCCGATAAGTTTGTATTCTGGCTGGCGCCGATTCTCGTGTTTGCGCCTGTCTTGTCCGCTTTCATCATCATCCCCTTAAGCCAACATTTCGTGATCCGCGATCTCAATGTCGGTTTTTTATTTGTATTTTCTCTGACCAACATCAGCTTCATCGGCATCTTCATCGCCGGCTGGTCTTCCAATAGCAAGTATGCGCTTCTAGGCTCCATGCGCGCCGTGGCACAAAACATTTCTTACGAAATTCCACTCCTTCTCTCCACCATGGGCATTGTGATGGCCGCCGGAAGCCTCCGCTTGACAGATATCGTGGCCTACCAAAATAAATACTGGTTTATATGCACCCAATTTCCAGCCTTTCTTATTTTCATCACCGCGGCTCTGGCCGAGGCCAACCGAGCGCCTTTTGATATTCCGGAAGCGGAGTCGGAGCTGGTGGCTGGATTTCATACCGAATATTCGGGAATGCGTTTTGCGCTCTTTTTCCTAGGCGAATATACCGCCATCTTTATCTCGTCGGCTATCGGAGCGTCTCTTTTTCTCGGTGGTTGGCACGGTCCTTTTTTGCCCGGCCCTGTCTGGCTGCTTCTTAAAACCTATCTCTTAGTTTTTATTGTCATGTGGATACGATGGACTTTTCCGCGGCTTCGCAGTGACCAGTTGATGGCGTTGGCATGGAAAGTGCTTATTCCTTTTGCGATGTTCAACATCTTAGTGACAGCAATTTTAATTTATTATCAGAAATTTTTCATATGATTCAGTACCTAAAAAGTGTCTCGAGCGGTTTGATAAGTCTAGCCACAGGCATGGCGATTACGCTTCGCTACGCGTTTAAAAAACCCGTGACCGTCATTTATCCCAAAGAGCGCATCCCCATGAAGCGTTTTAAGGGACCCATCGCTTTTGTCAAAGAAGAAAAAAGTCAGGACCATCTATGCATCGCCTGCAACGCCTGCATCAAAACCTGCCCTTCCCGCTGCATGTCGCTGGTGGCGGCCAAAAGCGCTGTTGATGGTAAGCGCGTCCTGACTGATTTTAAAGTTAATTACATGCTCTGCAGTCTATGCAGTCTTTGTATCGACGTCTGCCCCACTGACGCCTTAAAACATGACGACCCCAATTACGACATGGTTTCGCTGACCCAAAGAGACCTCGTCATGGATTTACTCAAACCTTTTCGTGACGCCGGAACTCCGCTAACCAAAATTCCTGTCGTGGATCCTGCCGCGCCAAAGACGCCCGTTGCCGCAGCCGCAACACCGCCTCCCGCACCCAAATCACCGGAGGCGCCAGCCGCATCATGATGATCACTGAAATCGTATTTGCTGCGCTGGTCATTATCATTCTTACCGGCGCCCTGTTGGCGGTCGGGCTAAAAAATGTTTTCTACAATGCCTTGGCGTTGATTCTTTGTTTGTTTGGCGTCGCCGCTCTTTTTATTTATCTCAACAGTGAGTTTTTGGCCATCATGGAAGTGATTGTCTATATCGGAGCCATCTCGATTGCCATTATTTTTGCCATCATGCTCTCACGGCCCATGACGCAAAAAACAGAGCCTGAGAATAGGGGTAAAGTGATCCGCTCCGCCGTATTAAGCGCTTTATTTTTTGGGGTGCTGGCTAAAGTAATTGCCTCTACGGCATGGCCTATTGCCTCCGAGCAGGGCGATTATTCGATCAAAGGAATCGGAAAGATGCTTTTATCGACGCAGGCGCTTCCGTTTGAAGTCATTTCGCTCATTCTTCTCATCGCCATCATCGGCGCGCTGGTCCTATCAAGCCCAGAGGACAACGCCTCATGAGCCAATCCCTGACAAGCTATCTTTTTATTTCAGCGGCTCTCTTCTCTATCGGGCTATTTGGTGTCCTGACACGACGCAATCTTGTCGCCATGCTCATCTCGCTGGAGCTTATTTTAAATTCAGTCAGCATCAGCTTCATGGCATTCAACCGTTTTGTGTTTGCGGATAAATCATTAGGCCAAGTATTTGTCATTTTTATCATTGCGCTAGCGGCGGCGGAAGTTTCTATCGCCCTCTCTTTGATTCTCTGGCTCCACCGTAAAAAAGGCTCGATTGATATCGAAAAAGCAAAGGATTTGCGCGGATGAACGACCTAAATCTTCTTTGGATCATTCAGCTGGCGCCACTAGTGGCATTTCTTTTGATTCAGCTTCTGCCAAAAAACGCCAAACGTACCGCACCTCTTATCGCGATGGGGGCGGCACTTCTGGCAGCCCTCTCAAGCCTGGCTCTTTTCTACGCTCACCGCGATGGAAATAATATGCCCCAGCAATATATTTACCAGTGGCTTAAAGTTTCTGATAAATCCTTATGGCCTTTTGTCACGATTGACCATTATGTTCTCAATATCGGCTTTCTCGTCGACAAACTAAACCTGCTCATGATCACAGTGGTCACGGTCATCGCCTTTTTTGTTCACTTATTCTCTTATTACTACATGGCCGAAGACAAATCCCGCGCTCGTTACTTTGGTTTTTTAAGTTTCTTTGCCTTCTCCATGACAGGCCTTGTTCTCTCGACCAATCTTCTTCAGACCTTCCTTTTTTGGGAGCTGGTTGGCCTAACATCTTATCTTTTGATTGGTTTCTGGTATGAAAAACAAAGCGCCAGCACCGCGGCACGAAAAGCATTCGTCATCAACCGCTTGGCAGACCTTGGATTTTACCTGGGAATTGTTGTCCTTTTTATCCTGACAGGGACTTTAAATTTTACCGATTTAAACCACGAGTTTTTAAGACAAATGCTGCCCGCCAGCACACTCACCATCATCGGAATTCTTATTTTCATGGGAGTCATGGGTAAATCAGCTCAGTTTCCGTTTCACGTCTGGCTTCCTGATGCCATGGAGGGGCCCACACCGGTAAGCGCTCTGATTCACTCCGCGACGATGGTGGCGGCTGGTGTATTTCTCCTAGCTCGCGCCTTCGGCCTATTTAGTTCCTCGGAGATAACGCTTCTATTTATCTTGATCATCGGCACATTGACAGCTCTGGTCGGGGCAAGCCTCGCCACCATCCAGCGAGACATCAAAAAGATTCTTGCCTACTCCACCGTAAGCCAGCTAGGCCTAATGGTCATGGCAATCGGTGCAGGATCAGCGGCTGCAGGCATGTTTCATCTGACCACTCACGCCTTCTTCAAATCACTTCTTTTTTTAACCAGCGGCGCGTTTATCCACCATTTTCACTCCAATGACATCTGGGAAATAGGACAGCGCGGCGGTAAGCGCGACAAAGTGGCCGTCGCCGCTCTTTGCCTGGGGCTTTTTTCTCTCTGTGGCATATTCCCCTTTGCTGGCTTTTTCTCCAAAGACCTCATCCTCGAAGTCTTGCGCGAACATAATCTTTTTTTCTATATTGCCGCCATCCTGGTTAGCTTTCTGACGGTTTATTATTCTTTCCGAATGCTCTTTGTCATTCTTTTTTCTAAAGAGAAAAAAGATATGCACGCCCATGAGACCGCGCTGGCTCACCCTCATCATTCCTCTACCGGAGCCATTGAGCTTTGCCGCGTGATCCCTCTAGCGTCGCTGGCGATTATTTCAGTGGTCATGGGGTTTCTGGGTACTGGTTGGTTGGATAGCCGTCTTCTTTTGTGGCTGGGCGGCGAAGAAACTCACGTGAATAGTGAGCTTCTCATCACGACACTTATTCTCATCGTGTCGGGAGCCTTGCTAGCCTATATCTTCTTCAAAAATCCCGAGACTGCCGAAACAAGGCTCACCCAAAGCCGTGGACCTATCAAGACTATCCTGGAGAGAAAATTTTTTATCGACGATGTGTACGAATTTTTGACTAAAAAAGTGGGGATGGGCATCGCTGGTGCCTTCGCGTGGTTTGACCGTAAAATCGCCAAGGAGCTCATGGTCAACGGCACCGCCTACCGTATCTTGGATCTGGGAAAAATAAGCTCTAAAATTCAGGATGGCCTTTTACAGGATTATTTGTCTTGGGCGGTCGGGGTTGGAATTTTAGTGGCCTTTTGGCTTGTGAAATCAAATTCAGGGATATTCTAAAATGACTTTTCCGATTCTCTCCTCCATTCTTCTGTGTCCGGTGATTGGCCTCATTCTCGTACTCTTTATGCCGCCCAAGCAGGAAAATGCAATTCGTGTGATATCCCTTCTATCGGCTGCCGCAAGTCTTGTGCTTTCGCTGTGGCTGTGCTTTCATTTTAATAGCAGTAATCCCGCCTTCCAATTTGTGGAACACGTGGAATGGGTTAAAAGCTACGGCATCAACTACGCCATGGGCGTTGATGGCTTAAATATCTCGATGATTCTATTGACCGCGATCGTGATCTTTTGCGGTGTCCTGGTTTCGTGGACAGTGACTTACCGCGTCAAAGATTTTTTTGCCAATCTGCTGTTTCTGGTTGCCGGCGTATTTGGTGTCTTTATGACGACAAATCTTTTCTTTTTCTTTCTTTTTTATGAAATCGCGGTTATCCCCATGTATCTTTTAATTGTTGTCTGGGGGTCTACAGACAAGGAATATGCCGCCATGAAGCTGACCTTGTACCTACTTTTGGGCAGCGCGTTAATGTTTGCCGGCTTTCTTTATATGTACTCTTTGCCGGGAGGGCACACGTTTGACCTGGTGGCTCTCAAGCAAAACGTCCTCTTCACACCCGAGCAACAAAACATTCTTTTTCTGGGGCTCTTCCTTGGTTTTGGCGTCTTAGCCGCCTGTTTTCCGTTCCACGTCTGGTCGCCTGCCGGTCACGTCGCAGCGCCCACAGCGGCAAGCATGCTGCACGCGGGCGTCTTGATGAAACTAGGGGCTTATGGCATCTTACGCGTGGCGGTATTCTTGCTTCCTGAGGGAGCTCGTCATTGGGCAGATTTGATCGCGGTGCTGGCGCTTTGCAATATTGTTTACGGTGCCTTTGTGGCAACCCAGCAAAAAGACTTAAAATATATCATCGGCTATTCCAGTGTCAGCCATATGGGTATCGTGCTGCTAGGGATTGCCACCATGACGCCCACCGGCTTCAACGGTGCTATCTTTCAGATGTTTTCGCATGGCATCATGACCGCCCTTTTCTTTGCCTGTGTTGGTCCTATCTATGACCAATGCCACACGCGCATGCTGGGTGATCTGGGCGGACTAGCGAAGAAAGCACCAATCATCTCTACCTTTTTCATCATCGCCGGTCTGTGCGGCCTTGGATTGCCAGGCATGGGAAGTTTTGTTGCCGAACTCTTAGTCACCATCGCCGCCGTTAGCGCCTACCCATTAATCGGTGTTATTTCTATTATTGCGCTTCTAATAACGGCTTATTACGTCTTGAGCGCCGTGCAAAAAGTATTTTATGGACCTTTGAGCCCTGCCGGCGAACACCTGCATGATATCGGCGCGTTTCAGTTTGTTCCTCGCGCTGTCCTGGTAGGCTGCCTGCTATTTTTTGGAATCTTTCCTGGGATTTTCATCGAGTGGATTTCAGTTTACACCAAAACTCTTTTAGGCGGCTAACATGACCCTTCTTTTCTTACCTGAAATGATGCTTTCTTTTCTATCGGTGGCCCTTCTATGCTTAACGCTGCTTAAAAATCAGAAAAGCGAGAAATTCCTTTCCAATTTCATGCTGCTAAGCGGCTTACTTCTGATGGCGGGCTGTCTTCTGAGCTTAAATCTTACCGGCAGTCTTTTTTCTAACACGTATCGCGTCGATCTTTTTTCTCAAGGATTTAAAACCATTACCGCGCTGGCGTTTCTTCTGACCGTTCTTTTGGCTGCCGAATGGAACCAAATCCCAAAGAACCGCCTTGTTGAATTTTATCTATTCCTGACCACCGGAGCCCTTGGCATGATGATGATGGCAAGCGCTGTGGACGTGCTTTCGCTTTTTGTCGCCATTGAGCTTTCAGCCTATTCTCTCTACCTTTTAGCCGCTTTAAAAGTGGGCTCTCGTAATGCCGAATCTAGCGTCAAATACCTGATTTTTGGCGCTACCACAAGCGGCGTGGCGCTTTGGGGACTAAGCCTGGTGGTGGGCCTTACCGGCTCCACATCGATCGCTGAAATTCTTGCAAGCCCCGCAGCGCTTTCAGGGCAGCCTGCTTTTGTGATAGGCTTGGCACTATTCTCTCTTTCCCTTCTTTTTAAACTCTCAGGATTCCCCCTGCAATTCTGGGCGCCGGATGTCTATGAAAGCGCCTCGACACCCGCGGTCAGCTTTATTGCAACCGCTTCTAAAGCAGCGGCTGTGACGGTACTTATACGGCTTTTTTTCATCTCCGGGATGCCGGCGGCATTTTCGATGGCTCTGGGGGTTTTAGCATTCATTTCAATGACTCTGGGGAACACCGCAGCGCTTCTACAGACAGACGTCAAACGCCTTTTGGCTTACTCCAGCATTGCCCAAGCCGGCTATATTCTTGTCGGTCTCTTATCAGGCAGCGCTAACGGCATGTCTACCGCTTTTTTTTACGCCTTCGCCTACGTTCTGATGAACTCGGCGGCTTTTTTAGTTCTGACCCTCGTGGCGAAATCTGCCGGGCACGACAATCCTCAGATTTCGCATTTTGACGGTCTAGCCGAGCGCTCCCCATTTTTGGCTCTCATGCTGCTCTTAAGTCTCTTGTCTCTGGCAGGCATACCGCCACTTATAGGCTTCACAGGAAAATGGATTTTATTTTCTTCGGCAATGGAAAAAGGGCACTGGTTTTTAGTTTTATGGGCGGTACTAAACAGCGTGGTGTCGCTTTTCTACTACCTGACGATCGTTAAGCATGCTTATATCACTAAACCTAAAGATACGTCCCCGCTCGAGGTGCCTATCCGTCTACGCGTCGCAGCCATAGGCCTTTGCGCTGCCTTAGTTTTGATGGGAATTTTCCCCGGCTATTTCATTTCTTTTGCTGAGCACGCAGTGGCTCTGGGCTTGATTCGATAATCGCGTTTTAACCGCTGCCTGAATTTTTTTCCTGCATTGCTTTTTCAAAAAAATAGACCGTCATCACGGTATTTCCTTTAAAAGAAGGGACAAGCAGATCGTTTCTTTTGCGGTCACAGGAAATATCTGCAGGCGTTGTCAGATTTTTTTGAAAAATACCTAGCTCACCGCGACCGTAGGACGGTATTTTATAAATCTCCCCTTTGTCAAAGCTTGAGACATAAAGATTTCCTTGGGAATCATAATCAATGCCGTCCAAGCTGGACAGGCCTTTCTGTAAAACAATCCTTGTCCCAGCCGCATCAATTTCAAAAATTTCTCCCGACTTAAACGTGACCACCATCAGATTCTTGTTTTCCGGGTTAAACACTAAGCCATTGGGGTTCCCGAGTTCACTCCCCTTTTTAAAGATAGTTAGCTTGTTGTCGGAGCGAATATCCATTTTTAAGATCTGATCCCCCAGCATATCACTGACATAGACTCCGCGTTCACCGTCGTAAGCAATATCATTTAAAAATTTTGCTCCCAGCGGACTGGCGTCAATCACCCTAATCAGACTTCCTGTTCGCTTATTAAAAACTCTTACCACATCAATATCCGTCGTCCAGAGCTCGCTACCCATCACCAGAAGGCCTTTGGGGGCATTTAAAACCACTCCATCCGCCTTACCGCCAATAAATTTTTGAACTGCGATGTTTCCGTTGGCGCTTATCTTGGAAATGTACCCGTTTCCATCCTTATCTAGCGGGCCGCCTTTAATGTTGGAAACGTAATAAATCCCCGTCTCGGGGTCCGAAACAAAACTCTCAGGAACTTCAAAATTGGAACGTGTAAAACACTGGGCGGATGGTAAAAACAATAGCGACAGAAACAGAAAGCTGAAGTTTATTTTTTTGATCATTTTAATTGGCGCTCACCTGGAAAAGAAAACCTTTTAGATAATAGGTTTCCGGAATAGCCGGATCTATCGGATGATCCATCCCTTGGGACATAAAACGCACTACTTTTAAATTTTTCTTTGTGTCTTGGGCCGCGCTTAACGCCACTTGCATCAGACGATTTTCATCCACGTGGTAAGAGCATGAAAACAAAGCCAACAATCCCCCTTCTTCAAGAATCTTCATCGCGCGCAGCGAGATTTCTTTAAAACCAGCCATGGCACCATCCAACTCATCCTTTTTTTTAACAAAAGACGGCGGGTCCAAAATAACCAAATCAAATTTTTCTTTCTTGGCATCAAGCTCTCTTAATTCCTCGAAAACATCCGCCTCCTTAAATCGTAGTTTTTCCTCCGGAATCCCATTGCGTTGGCGGTGAAGCGTGCCGCGAGCGAGATTGGCGGCTTTTATATCTATACCGGTTACATTTGCCCCGCCCTTGGCCAAATGAAGCCCAAAACCACCCTCATAACAAAAGGCATCGAGCACACGTCCTTGGATGCCCAGGTTTCGCAGCACCGTTCGGTTTTCCCTTTGATCCAAATAAAAACCAGTCTTATGCCCCTCCCCAAATTCAACCAAATACTCAATATCCAATTCACGGACGATCACTTCATCACCGCAATTTTTTTCGATCCATCCCTTTTTTTCGGCAAGCCCCTCCAGGCGCCTGACTCCCGAATCGCTGCGTTCGTAAATTCCGCGCGAAGGAATAGCGGTTGAAAGGGCTTCTAATACTATTGGTTTTAAATTTTCCATGCCAGCCGTCAAAAATTGGACAACCAGCACCTCCGAGTATAAATCCACGATCAATCCTGGCAAACCATCCGCCTCGCTTGAAATTACCCGAAAAGCATTGGTGTCGTGTATAAAACGGCGACGATAGGCGTAGGCCCTTTCAATCCTCCGGCGGAAATAATCCGAATCGATGGGGTCGGGGGCTGCGCTAAGTAAGCGCACGGCGATTTGCGAATTCGTGTTGCAATATCCTCGCCCCACATAACGCCCGCGCTCGGTCAATACATCCACCAGTGACCCGGGCGCGACTTGGACTCCGTTTAGCATCAGCTGGCTGGCGTAAATCCAGGGGTGGCCCGGGCGTAAAGTGCCTTTGGGTGCTCTTTGAAGAAATAATTGCGGGATCACTTTAAATTATAAACCTTTGGCTTTAAATTTGTGCTCAAAAGGGCGGTTAAAACCATGTGAGCGCGCGTCTTCCTTGTGAAGCGCCGCCTTACTCTCTACTCCAGTTTCTTTTAGCATCTCAAGAAACTGTGAATTTTTCAAGACCCTGGCACCACCGCCCCGTGCCATCTCGGTAATCGTGCGATCATTAGTTACAACAACAAATGCTGTGATGGCCTTATTGTCATAGATAAATTTTTCAATATAGTGGTCGGCAGATACTTTTTGGGAGTAAACGGCTTGGAAATAAATCGTGGTATGGACTTGGAGTTCCTCAGGATTACCCACCCCATCGAGGACCATACGGACTTTCGTTTTCTTAAAAGCAGCAAACCCAGCCAATACCGAACACAGCACCTCTCGGCTAGGAGCCCCGCCAGAGACTAGCGACGGCGGGAGAAAGGGATACGAAACACCCCGCGATGACTTAATATCATGAATCAAATTATAACCGTCAATTAGCCACTCTTCGCTCATCATCATTAACGGCTATTATAACCTTCTACGGACTCTATCTCTCTTCCATTTGGCGAACTAAGTACGCGTCAAGAAGATCCTTCTTAGAGCGCCATCTTCCGCCGATCTTGAAACCTGGCAAGACACCCTTTTTAAGCCAGCGATAGACTGTCATTTCATGGACGCCCAAATACTTAGCTACTTCCTTGGTCGTCATGATCTGCGTTCTCTCAGGCCTTTTAAATTCCGGCTGCTTTGACTCCGATCCATTCATGTCCATATTCCCACCTCTCCAGTTAACTCCTATTCACTATATTGGGAGTATAATGTAATAGTTAGTATTTGTCAACTTATTTAAGTAAAAATAATCAATACTATCAAATGAAGGGGTTAAATATTTCATAACTCATTGGAATTGATTGGGTTGCAGCTTCCTGGTACGTGTCGAAATTGTCGTAGAGTGTTTAGGGCTGCATGTATTTATTTGGAAAGAGGCTCTTGGGCGCCTCAAAAATCTAACTAGTGCGTAAAGGCTTCTTCTACTTTTTGCCTTAAGCTCTCAAGAGATAGAGCGCCTTTTTCAAAAAAATGAAAGTAGCCCAAGCCGCGAAATTTTTCTTCCACCTCTTCTTCAAGGCAGCCAGACACCACAATCGCTCTGACGGCTGGGTCCATGCCTTGGAGAATAGGCAAAAAGCTATCGCCTGTCAAAATCGGCATATCAAAATCGAGAATTACCACGCGGTGAGAGTATTTTCTAAAAAGATTAACCGCATCTTCGACATTATTCGCGCAATGTACATCATATCCCATCGCTTTGAAATACTCTGCAATCAGCTGGGAAAACCCCGGCTCATCATCGACGACAAGAATTTTCTTTGATGCCATGTAATTTTTTGAGCTCGCGCTTAGGCAATCAAACGTCTTACTTCTTTTTCGGCTCTGGGGCTCTATCAATCTCTTTCAGAAGGTAGTTATCCAAAACTTCTTTCTTTGTGCGCCACTGCCCCCCAACCTTAAAACCAGGAAGCTTCTTTTCCTTAAGCAGGCGATACACCGTCATCGAATGAACACCCAAATACTTTGCCACTTCTTTCAACGTCATGATCTGCGTCCGCTGCGGTCTCTTTTCTTCGGCCATTTCTTTGCCCTTCTCTTTTTGTTAGACTGCCAATTTTTAAAACTCTTGATTTACAATAATGGTATAGTACCACAATGTTTATACTATTTGCAATAATTTTTATCATCTATTAACAAAAACTTACTGGGCTTCTTTTGGTGCCTCAGGAGGGGGTTCGGGGGCAGGTTTATCCAGTTTCTGGACAAATTCAAGAGCTTCGGTTCGACTAGAAATCCTTCTTTCCAGCTGAGCCTCTTCCAGCAACGTCAAAATTTTTCCAATCAATGGCCCTTGGGCGAAACCAAGCGCCATCACGTCTCGGCCGCTTAAAAATGGCACGGGTTTGATCTCTTCTTTAGAAAGAGTGCTTATCTTTTTCTTAAGGAAGCGCCAGTTGGCCAAATCCCCATGACTGGCCAGACAATCAATGCGATGCTGTTGAAGCTCCGTCTCAAATGTCGGGCGCTGCATAAATTTTTTAAGGGTGCTCTCCCGCATGACTCTCACATCCTTAAACCGCATATGCCCCTCGACGCAGGCAACCACTTTTTCTTTAAACTCATTAGAAAAACGAAGACGCGTCAGGATGGCCTCGGTCATACGTGCCCCGACCGTATCATGTCCGTTAAAACGAATCCTATCCGCACGCTTGAATGTGGGGGGTTTCCCCACATCATGCAAAAGGCATCCAAACGCCAGCACCGGCTCAGGTTTTTTAAGTTGTGCCAGCAAAAGCTTGGTGTGGCGAAAAACATCTCCCTCGGGGTGGTACTTCCGGGGCTGCTGCACGCCCTTCATACGATCCACTTCAGGCAGCACCTCTTTCAATAGTCCGCTTTTATCTAGCAAGGTCAAAGCCAGCGCAGGGTCAGGACCTGTAAACATTTTTACCAGCTCATCACGCACGCGTTCCTGGCTTACTTCATGAATTTTTTTGGCAAGCTGGCGTACCGCAGAAAATGTTTTCGCTTCGATTTTAAATCCCAGCACACTGGCAAAGCGCACAGCACGTAACATTCGAAGCTTGTCCTCGGTAAATCTTTTTTTGGGGTCTCCAATAGCGCGGATTATTTTTTTCTTAAGATCCTTTTGTCCTCCCACCCAATCAAGTACTTTTTTTGTGACGGGGTCATAAAAAAGACCATTAACGGTAAAATCACGGCGTATTGCATCCTCCTTAGCGTTGGTAAACTCCACGCTGGAAGGACGCCGGCCATCTTGATAGCCGTGGTCCGCGCGAAACGTCGCGATTTCAAAATTTTCCCCACCCTCGACAACAATCATCACGCCAAACTGAGCTCCCACCGGAATCGTGCGCGGAAAGAGGGCTTTCACACGATCGGGCACCGCATCGGTAGCGATATCAAAATCTTTGGGGTTTTTCTTCAACAATAGATCGCGCACCGAACCGCCAACGAAATAAGCTTCGTGGCCATTCTGGCGCAGGGTTTGGATAATTTGAAGAGCTATGTTTTTTTTAGTCATCGTTTAAATAAATTAGGGGCGGCCCAGATCGTGGACCGCCCCTAAAAATCAGGAACTCAAGCGATTAAAGCGTCTTTTCGCCCGGTTTCCATTCGCAGCCCGTATTTTTCCCGGTCTGAAAAGCTTGGATCGTGCGAAGCGTTTCATCGACACTTCTTCCGGCTGAGAGGTCATTCACAACCGCCGACTTCAAGATGCCGTCCGGATTGATGATAAACGTTCCGCGAAGCGAAATGCCCTTGTCCTCGATCAAAACATTGAAAGAACGCGCCACGCGGTGATTGGTATCCGCAAGGATCGGAAATTGGATCTTCCCCAGACTTGATTCCGTCCAGGCTTTGTGTGAATAAACGCTGTCCGTGCTGGCCGCGATGACTTCGACACCGAGTTTGTTGAATTGGTCCAAATGCTTGTTAAAACCCTGAATCTCTGTTGGGCACACAAATGTGAAATCAAGCGGGTAGAAAAATAAAACCACCCATTTGCCTTTGTAATCAGCAAGCTTTACTTCCTTAAAACTTCCGTCGCCCATGAGCGCCTGGCATGAAAAATCAGGGGCCTTTTTACCAACTTGCAATGCACTGCATTCCGCTGTTGCTGACATAAATCACTTCCTCCTTGTTGTGAAAAATTGAAGCCCTTCAACCAAGCGTTCTGAGGGCGAATAGGACATGATTTTACAACTCCCTCTTAAGCGAGTCAATTTCAATGTCATTCTCGAACGATCCTCGAACGATCCTCGAACGTGCTCGAATGTCCTCGAATGTCATCTCTAATACCATCTCTTCATATCACCCCCAGTGTCATCCCCGAAATTATTTATCGGGGATCATACCTAAGTTTGATTCCCGATAAAAACTTTCGGGAATGACGTGGGGTGGATGACACTGACCACTAAAACCTTCTAATTTTGACCCTCTTTAAGAGTGCGGGGATGTCCGACCGCAGACACAGACGCGGAGCCTCTCTCATCACCGTCGAAGTACTGGCCGCGACTCCTAGGGCCGCCGCTTTTTCCAGGCTCATTTTTCGATAAAGCCCCAAAGCGAGCCCTCCCAAAAGCGAGTCTCCTGCTCCCACCTTACTTTTAACCGGCACAGAGATTCCAAGGATCTGAAAAGCCTCATTTTTAGATACAAATAGCGCTCCTTCTGCCCCCAAAGAGACGACAACGATGCGGATGCCGCTACTCACAAGGCTTACCGCCGCGCGACGATAATCCGCGACCTTGGTCAGTTTTTGACCAACAAGCCTTTGCACCTCAAATTCGTTGGGCTTGATGATACAGGGGCCGGCCTTAACGGCATGACGTAAATACTCATTATCCGCATCAAGAATACAGGGTGTGCCCGCTGTTTGAAGAGCCGCAACGTATCGCTGGTAGATAGTTGGGTCCATGCCACGCGATGGATTCCCGCCGATGACCCAAAACGAGGGCCTGGGGCGGACATGAAGAAGCTTTTGCAAAAAAAGACGCTGGTCTTTTTCCGAAATTACCGGCCCCGGTGCACTCACGCGTGTCTGCGTGCTATCCTGGATATCCGTGAAGACCGTATTAATGCGTGTCTCGCCCGCCACCCGATACGCCGTGAAAGCAACGTCCAGCTTGGCAAGCTCACTGGCCCAAAATTTTCCCATCAATCCCGCCTGCAATGCATAGGCGCGCGTCGGCCCTCCCAATTCGCGAACTACTCGTGAAACATTGGCTCCCTTTCCACCAGCATGGATACTCACCGAAATAGCCCTGTTGGTGTCATCCTTCAATAAATGCGGTACTACCAAGTGTTGATCAATCGACGGGTTTAATGTGATCGTTGCAATCATGGGGCGCCTGCTTCAAAAAGAATCTTTCTTATATCCTGATGTAAAATTTTTAACTTCGGTTGAATGGCGGCGGGGATATCGTGCCAATCCGAGCGACGCATAAGGCAATAAAAATGATCCCCTCTGGCCAAAAGACCCTGAAAATCCGATTTCGAGAGAGCTATTTTTTGAGCATCGCTATTCCCGCGCGTGACCTCCAGCTCCCCTTCTAGCCCAATCGGCCGCACGGGATGCTTGCAGTAAAAAATAAAATCATAGAATGGCCCGGGATGGTCATAAATAAAAAATGGGTCCGAGCTTTTAATTTTTTCCTTCGCGTAAATGGCAAATGGCTTCGATGAGTATTCCCAATTGACCGTTTCCATCAAAAATATAACGGCATAGGCGGATAACACAAGCAACGAAAAAAAAGTGTAAAAGATTTTAAGTCTTGAAGGGGTTTTCTCAACGAGCTTAGCCCACGCCGCGCCAAGCGCGATACAAAAAAAAGGCAGAAGAGGTAAAACATAGGTTGCGAGTTTTGACTTTGAGAGTGACAGAAAAAAAATTCCCGAAAAGCCACTTATCAAAAGAAATAGAATAGGGCTCGCCGGCGCACTGACACGTATCCGTTCACGCGCAAAACGAAAAACACTGGGGAAAAAAATCCAGGGCGATAAAAAAGCAGTCATCAGCGCCGGATAGAAATACCAAGCCTCCTGGTGCTCAAAATTTTCGGCTGAAAATCGCGCCAGATGCTCCCGCACAAAAAATAATTGCCAGAAATCGGGCTTATTCAGACTCATCCACGCAAACCACGGCCCCGCAATTAATAGAAAAACAAGACCGCCCAAAAACAAATGACACTCCGTAAGCGTGCGGACCGTCTGACGGGTCCAGAGAAGATAGATAAGGATCGCGATCCCCGGAAACGCCAGCGCCAATACACCCTTAGTCAAAAATGCAAGCGCAACACAAACATAGAAACCCATATAAAAAACAAAGGCTCTTGGCTTCTCGGTCATTGCCAGATAAAACAGATAGAAGCTGGCCGTGACAAAAAAAGAAAAGACAGCGTCTATCACCAAGAAACGCGAAACGTGCAAATACCAAGGATTCACAATCAAAAAAATGGCCGTAAATGCCGCCGCAAGCGATCCAAAAAATTTGCGGGAGAAAAAATAGGCCGTGAAGACCCCGGCAAGACCAAAGACCGCAGGCACTGCCCGCGCCGCCCATTCATTGGTGCCAAAAATTTTGAAAGAGAGGGCTAGAAGCCAATAGAATAATGGGGGCTTTCTTAAATAATCAATCCCAAATAGCTTAGGCTCCAACCAATTTCCGCTATCTGCCATCTGCGAGGTAATGTGCGCGTACCGCCCCTCATCGGGATTGCGTAGAGGGCGATCCCCCAGCTGAAAAAAAAATAAAAATAATGCGAACCCCAATAAAATATAGAGTGATTTTCGCCTGTCTTGAGTCCATTCCATTGGTTTAGCCTATTTCTTTTTAATTAATAAATCTTCCGCGCGCGCATCTTTTCTTTTGTAGCAGCTGCGCGCCCACGACTCCCATGGCGCATAATCCCCAAAGGGCATGCGAACCAACTCAACCGGCAGTTTCCCTTTGCTATTGGGAATAAAATATTTAAAGCCTTCCGTGACGGTCTTGAAATCAGCTTTCCTATCAGGGAAAATAGGCCGCCTGATCTTTACGTTCTCGGCGAAGACTTGCACTAAAATGCCAGCATTTAACAAACTCACCGAACAACCGCCCTGCAAAAAAGAAATTGTCACGTTTTTGGTAAAAATTTGAAATAGGCCCGATTCTTTTACGTCAGCCGCAAAAACACCGCTGTCCGGCTCGCGAAGAATTGATAGGGTTCCCCGGCGAAGATCCAGACGAGTAAAATCATCCCCCATTATCTTTGCCTCTGAACTGTTATTAAGCCTTAGAAGAGTTGAAAAATCAGGATTGGTTGAAAACTCAACATGGCTTTCGACGGAAGTGCGAATGATGTCTCCGCCTTTTATAAAATTTTCTTGTGCGAGAGGAAGCCACTGTGTTCCGTCCACCCGAAGGATTTCGGCTTTACCCTCCACCTCAAGCACTTGGCAATAATCTTCGGCGACACATATCCGCGGACACAACCAGCTTGCCGCAAAAAAAAGAACTGCCAATAAAATAGCGTCCCTAAAAGGCTTATTGCTCATCCGACTTGCCGCCAGACAGCTTCGAGCGGCGAAATGATGTCGGGATCCTTTTCGCGGCCATAAGAGCCTCTTTGCAATAAAAGTAAATAGACTTGGTTAGCCTGTATTCAGGGTTTTTTAATTCTTTAAGCGATACCCACCGAAATTCCCGGTGCTCGCGCTCATGCAGATGGACGTCATCGGAAGTGGAAACACCAAAATAAACAAAAGCCACATGCCGATGAGATTTTGAAATTTTGTGCGAATCCATAAAAGACGGCGTGGGCAGCGGCTTGACGCCCGCGTGCTTGATTTTTGGCGTGGGAGCTAAAATCGTAACCTTTAGCCCGCATTCTTCCTGAATTTCACGGTAAAGCGCCTCTTCGGGGTCTTCGTCCAACTCCACATGACCGCCAATCGGAAGCCATTCCCGGTATTTTTTATGGTAAATCAAAAGAACTCTCGCCTCAAATACAATAAATACCGAGACAACAAAGTCATAGATTTCATGAATATGAGGCAAGAGGCGGACCTAAATCGCTTTAAAGTTGTAATACCCCAAGACCTGGACAGGGCACTTGGAGAGCGAAACCAGCCGGTCATGATGTTTTTTCATAAACCGGCTGTGGTGAATTTCGGTGTTCCAAATATAATGCGAGGCGTATTGATCTTTTTCGTTGGTGCGGGAAAGCGTATGGTAACCAATAAAACCGGCATGTTTAGCCGCTTCTTTCGCCCATAGCTTGCAATCACGCGTGTAGACCGGAACGTCCTTTTTTTTTATTTTAAAAAGGACTTGATGAATGAACATTCCTTAATTCTGGAGCAATTTCCAGGTTTTTTCGCCGACCACACCGTCTGGAGTAAGATTATGCGCTCTCTGAAAAGCCTTAATCGCCGCCTTGGTCTTCTTGCCCATCTTTCCGTCGGCAGGCCCCGGATCAAAACCCGCCCGGTTCAAAGCGGTTTGGACATCGCTGACAGAGACTCCGCTAACACGAATCTTAGAAGATTTTCCCCGGCTCGACGACGTGAAATTGGCGCCCGAATTATCACGGCTACGCTCAATCTGGTATTGCAAATCTTGAATCTGCTGATCCTTGGCTTGAATTTCATTTTGCAGGCTTACCACCTGCGGATCGACAGGAGCCAATTTGGCGTCTTTAGAACGCGGTCTTGCGGTCGCGCAACCGGTAACGAAAAAAACAGTGAGAACTAAAAAAATAAAAAAATTGACCTTGCTGTTTCTCATGAAATTCTCCTTTTGCTTGAACGATTATACCTGCCTATCAATTTAGTGCAACAAAATTCCTCGTCGCGAGGTAAAATAAGGGTTCCATGGAATCGCTAATCGTAACCCAAAACCTTTCTAAAAATTATGGCGGCGTACGAGCGCTTGAAGACCTGTCCCTGGAAGTCCGCCGCGGAGAAATCGTGGGGCTTTTGGGGCCCAATGGCGCGGGAAAAACCACGGCGATTCATATTCTTCTTGGTCTTTTGACACCAAGCTCAGGCTCTGCCTCTGTTTTCGGCCTCTCTCCCCTCACCCACCGCCACAAAATAGCACCGCGGCTTAATTTTTCGTCCGCTTACGTGCAACTGCCCTCCAATTTAAAGGTTCTAGAAAATCTTAAAATATTCTCTAAGCTTTATAACATTCCCGATGCGCCAAAAAAAATTGCTTCTCTTTTGGAACTCATGGACATGACTTCCTTGGCCTCAAGAATTACCGGCGCTCTTTCCGCGGGTGAGAAAACACGTCTTAATCTCTGCAAATGTCTGCTCAATGACCCTGAGCTTTTACTGTTGGATGAACCGACCGCCAGCCTCGACCCAGAAATGGCGGACAACGTGAGAAAACTTTTGAAAAAAATTCAAAAGGAAAGAAATATAGGGATTCTCTATACCTCGCACAATATGCCCGAAATCGAAGAGCTTTGCAGCCGTATTTATTTTATCCATGAGGGCCGCATGATCGCCCAAGGCTCGCCTGAAGAAATCATGAAAGCCTTTCAAAGCAAAACGCTCGAGCAGGTCTTTATCAAAATTGTGCGCTCGGGTGATTTTGTCGTCAAGGAGCCCGGATTATGAGGCAATCACTCGTTCGCATCGGCGGCATCTTGACGCGCTATCTCTACCTTCATATGCGCAGTATGCCAAGACTCTTTGAGATTTTCTTCTGGCCGGTGATGGAGCTTTTGGTTTGGGGATTTGTGTCTGTTTATTTCCAGTCTCTCCTGGCGGACCCAGCCACCCGCATCGCCGCTATTCTTATCAGCGCCATGATTTTCTGGGACATCCTCTACCGCAGTCAACAAGCCGTGAGCATCGCCGTGGTAGAAGATATCTGGACGCAAAACATCGTCAATATCCTCGTCTCGCCTTTGCGCTTATGGGAATGGCTAGCCGCCACGTTTATTTACGGATTTTTTAAAATTTCGCTCATCACGGCACTTTTGTCCGCCATTGCGCTGACGCTTTATCACTTCAACCTTTTTAGCCACCTGGGATTATTCATGATTCCTCTTCTAGTGAACCTACTTTTTTTCGGCTGGGCCCTTGGCGTCTTCACGTCAGCCCTCGTGATCCGCTGGGGCCACTCGGCGGAAGCGCTTATCTGGGGAATTCCGTATCTGGTACAGCCAGTCTCAGCCATTTACTATCCGGTCTCCGTTTTGCCGGTTCCGCTTCAGTGGGTCGCAAAAGGATTGCCTAGCACTTACGTGTTTGAAGGCATACGCGAAGTCACCAAAACCCACACCCTCCCCTGGAATTATTTCTGGGCAGCGCTGGCATTAAACTTTATTTATTTTCTTCTAGCCGCACTCTTTTTTGGAAAAATGTTTAAAAGCGCGCGGAATTTGGGAAGACTTGGTCGGCTAGGGATGGATTAGAAGGCGCCCCGATCGAAGACCCCACACGTACTTTTATGAGATGAGTCCTCAATTTAGCCTAAAAAATCCGACCACAGCCTTAATCCCGCTCTTCTGTCCCGGCGATGGTTTCTCGGTCACGAACGCCTTGTTGATTTCTTAACGTTTAAGAAATCAACGTGATCATACCAAAAAAGAACAGTAATCCGAAAAGAATAAAAACGACACCGACCACAACGGCCGCTTTTCCGGTGAGAATGTCATCCCCCATACTGCTCGGCGAATATAGTTTTTTGGAACGAATCGCTGAAACACCCACTTTGATACAAAGAACTGCTGAAAGAGCGAAAATTACGCCTTTGGCCGAAGAATTAAGAAAGTTGAAATCAGGTCCGTACATGTTTCCGTCCTCTTAGTCCAAAAATGGATCGATCCACTTCCTAAATAGTTTCAACCTGGGACTACTTGATAACTTTGTATAACTATGAAGCAGCCAACACATACAACTATTTTATCTGCAGATTATCATGCAAAAATTCAGGCGCCAAATCAGCGCCATTTTGCCAGACTATGGTTTGCAGATCAGGGTCTACCCGAAAAGATTTGAAAAGAGAGACGTCTTTCAGGGGTCCAAAAACCTCCCCCTCCAACTCACCCGCCAGATTTATCTCTCCTGCAACGCCGTCATTAAAACAGGCCCAAATAGCGTAATCATTTACGTACTTAGCTTCGGTCACATGCAGTATCATTCCTTACTCCAATGGTTTTTATAGGAAACAAAGATTTCGATTCAGACTGCTGACTTAATCCTTACTTTCCCACGTTGTAGTACCCGCCGGTCTTACGACTTCCTCTGCGCTCGATGTGGCGTCTATCAATGAGCGTTTTAATTTGCCGGTCTATTGTTTTTATAGGTCTTCCACTAAGCTGCGCACTTAAATCTTTTGCTTTGATGCCGGGGTGGTCTTTTACGATTATCAGAAGTGATTTTAATCCCTCATTTAATCCCTCATTTAATCCCTCACTCACTTCTTTAACCGGCTTGACCTCCTGCCTATAAAAAGTCACCTGAGATCCAGTTTTGATATTCTCAAAATTCACCCGTATTCCTGCCGCTTTGCATTCATCCACGATACGCTTAAAACCCGATCCCCAGCGCTCGATATCTTTTGCATAATAAAAAGCATCGGCGATTAGTGGGTTTCTAGCGATGCTTTTCTCTCTGCCCTTAATAAATTCCTCAGGTGAATGATCATAAGGAAACTGCCCCGGGTTATAAATTTCAATCCTATTGCGATAAATAGCCAGCTCATTGCCGGATGGATTATTAAAATCGCGGTGGCATAGAGAATTGACAATAGCTTCTCGAACAGCTTCGATGGGTATCTCCAGCGTTTCGACGCGTTTAAAATCAACGATCTTGGCCCGCCAGTCAAGATGCGCTTTGACATAGGCTTCGCATTGATCAATCAGATCAAAAAGCGTCCCCTTGAAGGATTGAATATCCAAGAATGTTGTTTTTTCATCGGTGGCAAAAACAGCTGCGCGTACCTCGATGCAGTTGTCCTTACAAAAGAGCGCGCGGCCAGCATTAAGTAGTTTTTTACCCTTGGTTAAACTAAGTTTATACAGGACATTACGCGCAGAATCATACGCATATTTAATACGGCCTGCTGTGCGGCCTTTTTCAACAAAGCTTTTGATGGTACGAGTATCGGCTTTGGAAATGGGCATTTCGGATATTTCTGATCCCCAGGAATAGATGTAGTTATTTTTCTTTTCGACAAGCCGCCTTAGCTCATTCACCGAAAGCTTTTTGTTTTCCTCTCCCGCGCGCAAATAATACCGGCCAAACGCCGAATACAAAGTATCCGGCCCCGAAAAGTTCACAATGATGCAATCCTTGCCGGACAGCTTTTGGATCTTGATGTCCGGATAAATCTTAGGCTCCAAATGATCGCTGATGGATTTTGAAACATCCTTGATCGTCGACTTGCCGACCTGCTGACCGACGACTCGGCCGTCGTCCTCTATGCCAAAATAGACCGTGCCCTTGCCGTGCTTATTCAAGATAGAACAAATCGAAATAATAGCCTCTTTAAGCTCGGATGTTGATTTCTTGAGTTCTACGGTTTCGGATTCTTTGAATTTTGTCATATGAATCCATACTTTAGACCTATCGGGAATGTGGGGTCAATATAAATGATCGGTAGCCCAACTCCTCCTAGCCTCCTCTTTTAAGTAAAGAGGGGGGATCACGTTCATTCCCCCTCTTTATTACTCCGCCGAATGGCGGATCCGCCTCAGGCGGAAAAGAGGGGGCTAGGGGGCGTTCTTACAAAGTCTTCCCGGATTGATAAAATGCAACGAGATCATCATAGCCACCGATGAGTTTTCCGTCGGCGAAGATTTGGGGGACGGTTTCACGGCCGCCGGTCATTTGGGTGAGTTTTTTGCGCAGATCGGCGTCGTCGGAGACGTCGATTTCTTGGAAGGTAACTTTTTTAGACTTCAATAAATTTTTTGCCGCGTGGCAATAGGGGCAATAGGCTGTCGTGTAGACTTCAACTTTTTTGGCCATGGCACTCAGCTCTCCTGTCATTCCCGAAAGTTTTAATCGGGAATCAAACCTATACATGATCCCCGATAAAAAATTTCGGGGATGACATTGGGTTAATGTTCTTATTTGTCCTTTAACCCTGCCGCTTCTTTTAACTTCCGAACTTCATCGGGCTTGAGTTCTCTTTTTTCTCCGGGCTTCATCGTCCCCAGAGACAGTGTCCCATAATCCGTGCGCTCAAGGTCGATGACGCGGTGGCCGATGCTTTCAAAGAGACGGCGGATTTGGCGTTTTTTGCCTTCATGAAGGACGACGCGAAGCCAGGTTTCTTTGGGGCCGATTTTTTCGATGTCGATTTTGCAGGGAGCGGTCATATCCTCTTGGAGCACGACGCCTTTTTCAAGACGTTTGATGCTTTGTTCGGCGACAACGCCGCGAACCCGAACATGGTATCTTTTTTTGACGCCAAATTTGGGATGCGTCAGGCGAAATGACAACTCCCCATCGTTGGTCATGAGAATCAAACCAGTCGTATCGCGGTCCAGGCGGCCTACGGGAAATAAGCGTTCGGGTACACCCTCAAAAAATTCAGCCACCGTATGCTCGGCGTGCGGATCTTGCATGGTCGTCATCACATTTTTGGGTTTATAAAATACGAAATATCTTTTTTGCTGGAAGGCGTCGCGGGTGACTTCCTGCTCACTGACCTTGATTTGATCTTTTTTGGCGTCTACGCGGAAACCTTTTTCGCGCACCACTTCTCCATTGACGGTGACTTTTCCCTCTTCAATTAGAGACACCACACCGCGGCGGCTGGCAATGCCAAAACGAGCCAACACGACTTGCAGGCGCTCGGTGCCGGGCTTGGGAGGTTGTTTTTTATACTCTTCTTGATTATTCTCGGGCATCAGTCTGCCTGGCGTTTGACGCGCTTTCTTTGATTGGGATCTAAAAGACGTTTGCGTAGACGAATATTCTTGGGAGTTGCTTCCACCAATTCATCAGGACCGATGTATTCAATCGCCAATTCCAGATTTAATTCACGGGGAGGTGTCAGCACCAAGGCGTCGTCCGACCCGGAAGAGCGCATGTTGCTTAACTTTTTGGTTTTGCAAGGGCTAATATCCATATCCTCATCACGGGCATTTTCCCCGATAATCATACCGACATAGACTTCCACGCCAGCAGGAATGTAGAGGTCTCCCCGCTCCTGGGCATTACAAAGACCATACGCATTGGACTCACCGGCTTCACTGGCAATGAGAGATCCGTGTGGTAATACGCTAAAACCACCTTCCTGCATTTCGCGATACTCATCAAACACGTGGTGCAAGATAGCGGTGCCGCGAGTTTTGGTCATCAAAGCACCCTTAAGACCAATGACACCGCGTGTTGAAATTTGATATTCCAAATGCAATTCGCCGGTGGGTGTCTGACTCATATTTTTTAAAACCGCCTTGCGGCGCCCTACTTCTTCGATGATAGCGCCTTGGTAGCTGACAGGCACATCGATGACTAAAAATTCAAAAGGCTCCTGCTTGACCCCGTCCTTTTCATGCATGATCACCTGGGGCTGGGATACCTGAAGCTCAAAACCCTCACGGCGCATCGTTTCAATCAAGATAGCCAAATGAAGCTCTCCTCGTCCCGAAACCAGAAAAGTGTCAGCCGCCTCCGTCTCAGCCACGCGCAAAGACACGTTGGTTTCCAACTCGCGAAAAAGGCGGTCGCGAATCATTCGAGAGGTCACGTACTTGCCTTCGCGTCCGGCAAATGGACTGGTATTCACACCAAATGTCATCTGAACCGTCGGCTCATCGATCTGAAGCGGCGGTAATGGGGCTGGATTAATGGGATCGGTGATTGTCTCTCCGATGCCGATACGCTCAAAGCCAGCCACCGCCACAATATCTCCCGCTTCGACCCGCTCTACTTCCACGCGGTCCAAACCGGAGTACACCAGAAGATTGGTCACTTTTGAAACCGTCTGCGTGCCATCACGGCGAACAAGAAGGGCGCTGTCTCCTTTTTGGATGACACCACCGGTAATCTTGCCTATTCCCATCTTCCCCTTGTAAGCGTCCTGAAATAGAGCCAACACTAAAAGCTGGAAAGGATCTTCGACCTTGGCTGTCGGCGCCGGCACTTTTTCAATAATAACATCCAAAAGCGCGTTAATGTTTTTAGAGGGATTTTTCATATCGGTTGTCGCGGTCCCTTGAAGCGCAGACGCATAGACAATGGGGAAATCTAGCTGTTCGGGAGTGGCATTTAATTCGCAAAAAAGATCAAATGTGCGATTTTCTACATCCTCAATCTGTGAATCGGGGCGATCCACTTTATTGATGACGACAATGGCGCGATGCCCCAACTCTAAAGCTTTTCTCAAAACAAAACGCGTCTGCGGCATGGGCCCATCTTTGGCGTCAATCACCAGAAGCACGCCGTCCACCATGCGCAACGTGCGTTCAACCTCGCCTCCAAAATCCGCGTGTCCCGGCGTGTCCACAATGTTAATTTTGACATCCTTGTAAATGACGCTGGCATTTTTGGCGCGAATCGTAATCCCGCGCTCGCGCTCTAAATCCATCGAGTCCATGACGCGCTCGCCCATTTCCTGAATATTGCGATGCACATGCGTCTGGCGCAAAATCGCGTCCACCAGCGTAGTCTTGCCGTGATCAACGTGAGCGATAATGGCTATATTTCTAAGTTTTTGCTGACCCATAAATGTGGTTTTCATTTCCCTTTAAGATGATTAAAAATAAAAAGACCGCGGAGAAGCCCAAATCCGCAGTCTAAAAGTTTACTTCCTAATTGGCAAGCATGAATGACAAGGATTTTCTGCAGTAATCATACCAGACGACCTGGTTAAGTCAAGAAAAATTAAGCTCCTTGGATGGGTTTATCTGCTATCATAACCGCGATGCTAAAACTCAAATCTCTCGAACTTAAATCCAATGTCATCTCATCGCCTATGGCGGCGTGCACCGATTTAGCCTACCGCTTAATTTCCCGTGAGTATGGGCTGGAATTCTGCTTCTTAGAGATGGTAGCCGCCGAATCTTTGATTCGCGACAACCGAGCCACCCAAGAACTAATGAAAACGATTCCCCAAGACAAGCCTCTAGGCGCTCAGCTAGTAGGATGCCGCGCCGAGGCCATGGGAGAAGCCGCGGGAATCGTCGAAAGCCTTGGTTACGACCTTCTAGATTTGAACCTAGGCTGCCCCGTCCCTAAAGTTGCAGGCAAAGGCGCCGGCTCCGCTCTCTTGGCCCGCCCCGATGAATGCCGCGCCATCTTTACTGCTGTTACCAAAAATGTTAAAAAAATCCCCGTCACGGTCAAAATGCGTCTAGGTGTCTCCGATGCCTCCGGAAACGAAGCGGCGCGCGTGGCTAAAATTGCAGAGGAATGCGGGATTACTGCTGTCTCCGTTCACGGCCGCACCCGTGTGCAAGGTTATTCGGGGAGTGCTGATTACCACGCCATCCGCCGCGTCAAAGAAGCGGTCAATATCCCCGTCATTGGCAATGGAGATGTCCTAAACGGCCACGATGCGCAAAGAATGCTTGATATCACCGGCTGTGATGGTGTCATGATCGGCCGCGGAGGCCTCGGAAACCCGTGGATATTTAAGAGTGTTGAAAACGTCATCGCCGGCAAAGGCGCTTTACCGGAGCCTTCCAGCGATGATAAAAAGAAAGCGCTCCTGCGCCATATGGAGCTTGAGCTTCTATACCGGGAAGAACGTACGGTTCTGGTTTATATGCGGCGTATTGCCGCTTGGTACTTTAAGGGCCTTGCCGGGGCGGTAGAATTTCGAGGGAAGCTCAACGTCACACAGACAATTCCGCAGATACGTGAATTGATCCTGAATTTTTCGTCTACCGGCTAATTTTTAGGACCTTGTACTTCAGCACTCCGGCAGGAATTTTTATTTCGGTCATATCCCCCACCTTTAATCCCAAAAGGCCTTTGGCGATCGGCGAGGTCACTGAAATCTTGCCAGAATCAAAATCCGCTTCGTCTTGAGGAACGATGGAATAAGTAAATTCGTCCTGGTTTTTTAAATCCTTAAGCAGAACCTTGGCCCCAATAAATACCTGATCCTTGGGAATCTTGGATTCATCGATAATCTGTACACGCGCCAGTTTATCGCTAGTCGTCGCGATACGGCTCTCGTTTAGGGCTTGACTGTTTTTGGCGGCATCATATTCGGCATTTTCCTTCAAGTCGCCAAAAGCACGTGCTTTGGCGATGTCGTCGGCAATCTCGCGACGCTTCGTCGTCTTTAGATACTCGAGTTCTTTGACTAGCTTGTCAAAACCCTCACGGGACATCGGTACTCTGTCGTCCATTATTTCTCCTAAGAATTGGTCACTCCGAGCCTATTGTCATTCCCGCGAAGGCGGGAATCTGTATTAAACGCAGATCCTCACTTTCGTGAGGATGACAACTTAGAACAGAATAAAAGATTTTGACTATTTTATCAACCGATTAATCTTTTTGAGCCTTTCAACAGGCAGACCGACGGCATTGGAAAAAGAACCACTCACTTCTCGCACAATCCCGCCCTTTTTAACCTGGATCGCATAGGCCCCCGCTTTATCCAGGGGATTTACTTTTTTAAAATAAAGATTAATCTCTTTGCGGCTCATGGGGAGCAGAAGGACCTTTGTTTTTTCAACCATCACCACACGCCTCTTGATCTTGCCCGCAAGCATCTCCAGCAGAACCATCCCCGTATAAACTTCATGCCATTGCCCCTGGAGTGACATAAGGATGTCAAAAGCGTTTTTCATATTCTTGGGTTTACCGATGATCTTTTTCTTAAAATAAACCACAGTGTCAGCGGACAATATCTTTCCATCAGCAATTAAACGGGACGCGGAAAGCGCTTTTCCCAAAGCATGAATCCTCACCAACTTTACTGGGCCTGCACCCGAAATATTTTTTTCAACATAGGCCGGTTTTAGAATTTTAAAACACACTCCCAGATCTTTTAAAATTTTCTTTCGCCGTGGCGATGTGGAGGCTAGATAAATCATTTATGAGAGACTTCGCACCGCGCTGCGCCCGGCCAGCGTTCCTGAAGACCAAGCCCACTGGAAATTAAACCCCCCGATGCGGCCGTCAACATCCAGAATCTCTCCCGAAAAATAAAGCCCCGGCACCAACTTTGACTGCATCGTGGAAAATCGGACCTCTTCCAAACTCACACCGCCGGCAGTCACCTCCGCTTTTTTGTATCCGGTGACCCCTGTCACATTCAAAGGTGACTCGCGTAAAAGTCGAAGCAACTTTCTTTTATTTACCAATGAAAGTTTTGAAAATGCCGAAAGCTGTCCCAAATTATTTCTTTGGAGAAACACATCCAAAAAACTATCCGGCAGTAGGAATTCATCGGATAAAAAATGTTTCAAGGATTGTCCTGAGCCGTTTCTAGACAAGATTAAATTTTGCAAGGACTCCTCGGTGCTACCGGGAATAAAATTGGCAAAAATTTCTGGTTTCTCTTGGGCCGGGCACGCGGCAAAGTGGCGCGAAATATCCAAAGCCGCCGGGCCACTAAATCCAAAATGAGTAAATAAGAATGAGCCCCGGGCCGAGGCCTGTTTCTTCCCATTTCTAAAAAATGAAAGCTCTGCCTCCAAAGTCACCCCCGAAAGAGACTGCCAATCCTTATCTTCTGATAAGAGAGGGGTTAGCGCGGGATAAGTGGGGATAATCGTATGCCCAAAGTGCTCAGCGAATCTAAAGCCGGCGCCGTCACTCCCTGTCTCGGGAAGAGAAAGGCCTCCCGTCGCCAAGATCACGCGCCGCGCCCAAAGAAGATTTTCGGAATTTTCCTTCAGAGAAAACAGAGCATCCTTTTTTCGTACCCCTTCAATCCGGTGGCCCGTTTTTAGGACGACCCCCAGACGATCTGACTCCTTCATTAGCGCTTCTAAAACCGTTTTACCGGAGTGTGTCACGGGAAAATATTTCCCGGTAGGCTCAAGAATTAGCTCCACACCAATCTCTCTAAAAAAATTGATCGTTTGCGTGGGGGTAAACGCTTCTAGGACGTGCTTTACAAAATGGCGCGGTCCCCCTTGATAATCGGAAGGCAGAACACGCTCATTGGTCACATTGCAACGTGTCCCGCCGGAAACTAGGATCTTCGCGCCAATCTTCTGGCGTGAATCCAAAAGAAGAATAGTGGCGGAAGGATTGTTTTGTTTGGCTGTGATCGCTGCCAAAAGACCGGCCGCTCCAGCACCGACGACAACGACATCGGCTATAGGTCCTGTCTTCATTTAAAGATTAAGAGGAGATACGGTTTTGTGTCGCGCGCACTGAGCCTAGATTTGCTAGGTGCTTGATGTCAATCCAGGGATCCGTGGAACTGAGCATAGCGAAAGTGAACGCTTTGGGCGATGTGTAGTTGGTTCCCATGAAGGTATGGCGGGAAGCCAGCGTCCATCCGGTTTTCCCTTTCACAAGCCCTGGCGCCTTCCATAGCATTTTATTGTGGCATCTTAACGGAATTTCACGGCCATTGCTTCCGCAAATCACGGTGCCTGTGAGGGCCATCATCTCATCAATGCGACGGTCACGTGAGGCATACCACATTAAACGTGAAAGATCGTAAGCTGTCGAGTATTGCCGCTTGTCAGACTTTGAATTTTTAACAGGCAAACCGGTGGCGTTGATAAAATGAGTGTTCTTCATTCCCAGCTTAGCTGCTTTTTCATTCATCAATTTTGCAAAAGCCGATTCTCCGCCTGCCACCGCCTCCGCCAAAGCAACAGCCGCGTCATTGGAGGAGGAAACAAGCGTTGCCGTGATCAGATCACGCACACGATAACGAGTTCCAGGAACAAGCCCTGCCCTGCTGGGAGCCGCCGCAGCCGCATTCCTGCCAATACGAATTTGCGAGTCCAGCCGCAGCTTTTCCAGCGCTATCATCGCCGTCATCACCTTCGTGGTAGAGGCTGGCGGAAGACGTAAATGGGGGTTTTTGGAGAAAAGGATTTCGCCGCTATTCGCATCAATGATCACCGCTGATCGTGCGCTTAAAGAGATTGAACGGTAGGAACGAGCGAAAACATCTGAAGAAGCTAAAAAAAACGTGGTAAATACCAGGACAAGAGATAGTGCCCGCAAAAGTCTAGTTTTGATAATCACGTTTAAAAGCGCGTGCTTACATTCGGATCGCCGCTCTCGCTGAAGTTGAGGGCACTTGAGCCTGTCTGATAAAGCTCGGGCTTGGTATCATTGTCATTCATCCAACTGCTGACAGAGCGGATTTCCACATCTGAGCTTGAAACCTGGACATTGGGACCTTTTTTTCTGACGAGTTCATCCTTGGAGTAAATACCTTCCGCACCGGCAGGCGCGGCCCACAAAAAAATAAAAGACAACGCCGCAGCCGCTGTCTTTTTTCTCAAATTACCGATACGCGAGGCACCGCTCTCATCCACCAGAAGATGTTTCTTTCCCAAACGATCGCGGGTAAACGCCTTAGCTTCGTGAACTTCGCCTTCAGGCACTTCAACAAAATTGTGAATGCTCATATGCGCCTTAAATTCAAGCTTGTTGAGGGAGCGATGGGTTGACATGCCCTGTATTTTATCACAAAATTTTTTTTCATAAAAGATTTTATGCTAATATAATAATTAATGATGAATAACGAGCCCAATCTCAACAAAGTATGCTCTGTTTGCGGCGCACACGATTCGGTGGATATTGAGACCGTGACGAATGTCATGCCTCAACCCGAAGATATGTTCCCGGTGTTATTGTGCAAAAAACACAAGAAAAGCCTGCAAGACAAAACACTCGATATCACGATCGACCCCAGCGGGAAGCTAGTTTTTGTCCTGAAGAAAAAAACCCTATAACCAACTCTTCCAACCAACGCCCCCTAACCCCCTCTTTGCAATAAAGAGGGGGGAGCGTGTTCCCTCCTCTTTAAATAAAGCGGGGGAAGATAGTGTGTTCCCCCCTCTTTGCTAAAGAGGGGGCTAGGGGGCGTTGGGGTTTTTAACTCCCGCCCAAGTAGGCGTTTTTAACACTAGGTTCATTCACAAGATCTGAAGCCTTCCCCTCCAAAGCAATTCGCCCTGTTTCAAGCACATAGGCGCGATGAGCAATTTTAAGCGCCATATGAGCATTTTGCTCCACCAAAAGAATCGTTTTTCCCAGCTTATTTATTTTTTGAATCATCTGAAAAATAGCGGACACATAAATGGGTGCCAATCCCAGCGAAGGCTCATCCAGCAAGAGCAGGCTTGGCTGTGACATGAGAGCCCGTCCAATGGCCAGCATCTGCTGCTCGCCTCCCGATAAAGTACCGGCTTTTTGTTTCATTCTTTTTTTTAAAATGGGGAACAGCTGATAAATTTCTTCAATATCTCTTTGGATTTCAGACTTGTCTAGGCGTATAAAAGCGCCCAACTCAAGATTCTCCAGCACATCCAGTTTTTGGAAAATCTTGCGGCCCTCGGGCGCGTGCGCAATTCCCAATCTTACGATTTCTTCAGGCAAAAGCGCATCGATCGGCTTTTCCTTAAAGAAAATTTTTCCAGCGGCGGGATGAATAAGCCCGGAAATTGTTTTAAGCGTCGTCGTTTTACCGGCACCATTAGCTCCTAGAAGCGCCACAATCTCCCCCTCTTTGACCGAGAGAGAGACACCTTCCAAACAACCTACTTTGCCATACCGCGTGTGAATATGCCGCACTTCAAGAAGCACTATGCCTCCCCCAAATAAGCCTGAATCACGCGCGGATTTTTCCGGATTTCCTCAGGAGGGCCTTCCGCAATTTTTTTTCCATCATCCATCACCACCACGCGATTTGAAAGCGGCATCACCACCTTCATGTCATGCTCAATCAAAAGGACAGCAATGCCCCTTTTTTGAATTTTACGGATAAGATTGGAAATCTCTTCCTTCTCACTGGGATTCATACCCGCCACCGGCTCGTCCAAGAGAAGCAGCTTGGGCTCTGTTGCCAGAGCGCGGGCAATCTCAAGCCTTTTTTGATTCCCATAGGAAAGATTAGCGGCGATTTCGTTGCCTTGATTCGCCAGTCCCATCAGGTCTAGAAGACCCATGCCCCGCTTGAACACTTTTTTTTCTTCCACATGAAAACGGCGCGTCCTAAAAAAAGCGGACCATAGACTCGATTGGGTCCGCGAATACATCCCGACGGCGATATTTTCAAGAAGTGTCATATTTTTAAAAATTCTCAAATTTTGAAACGTCCGCGCCAGACCTTTTTTAAGAATTTTGTCGCTAGAAAGACCTCGAAGGCTCTGCTGGCCACCCTGAAAAAAAATCTCGCCCTCATCGGCTGGCAGGATACCCGTGATGACATTAAAAAAAGAAGTTTTTCCCGCTCCGTTGGGGCCAATAAGCCCCACAATCTCACCCTCGTCAACCGACAAACTCATTCCGTCAAGCGCCCGGACACCGCCGAAGCGTTTAGAGATTGAGCGCACTTCAAGGAGGGGCATTTTTAAGATCCCTCTTTGATGGGGCGCGTCAGCTCACGGCGGATGAGCTGCCCCCCAAGAATCCCCTGGGGACGGAATATCATCACTAGAATCATGAGGACACCGAAAATCAGCATGCGGTAAGCGGCAAACTCACGTAAAATCTCCGGCAAGAAACCAAGAACCACAGCCCCTAAGGCCGCGCCCCAGATATTTCCCATCCCGCCGAGGACCACCATGGCTAGAATCAATACCGACAAAATAAAATCAAAACTATCCGGCGTCACAATTGTCTGCTTGGCGGCAAAAACACAACCCGCTAGACCCGCGATAAATGAGCTTATTCCGAAAGCGCACAGCTTGATCTGCACCACCGGAATTCCCATGCAAGAGGCGGCAAGCTCATCCTCCCGGATTGCCACCAGCGCCCGACCAAATTTAGAATCCATCAGGCGAAATAGAAAAAAGGCTATCACTGCGATGAGGACAAGAACTAAATAAAAATAAGGCAGCGCAGACACGCCGAAACTAATTAGCTCAAAACCAAAATGGCCTTTCCAAGTAGGAGCCCAGATCTTAGGTCGCTCGATTCCCAAAAGGCCGTTGGGCCCGCCCGTCCAAGCGCTTAAATTATTAAATGCGATTCGCACAATCTCGCCAAAACCCAGCGTGGTAATCGCTAAGTAATCACCCCGGACACGAATGGCCGGAAGACCGATCACAAAACCAAACCCCATCGCTACAACACCCGAAATAGGAAGCCCTATCCAAAAGGGGGTATGCGCGTGTAAGGACAACAACGCATACACGTAGGCGCCAATAGCAAAAAAAGCGGCGTAACCCAAATTGAGGAGCCCCGCAAATCCCACGACAACATTCAGCCCCATTGCCAGAATCACGTAAATTCCGACACCCGTCGCAAGATCCAGATGGTACGCATTTCTATCCAGTAGAGGAAATAGCGCGAGCATCAAAAAAATAAAAAAAGGTTTTTTCATTTAGACTTTTTCAGAGACGTTGTTGCCCATAATCCCCGAGGGCTTGAAAAGCAGAACCGCGCCCAAAAGTAAAAAGGCAAATACATCTTTCCATTCCGATGAAATATAGCCAGCTCCCAGACCTTCAAAGACCCCCAAAAGAATCCCGCCAACCATCGCCCCCGGAATCGAACCAATTCCGCCGAACACAGCCGCCGTAAACGCCTTAAGCCCCGCCAGATACCCGTCATGAAAATTGATACTGCCATAATTTAAAGCGAATAAAGACCCTCCCACCGCTGCCAGCGCCGATCCCAAAATAAAGGTAGCGGCAATAATCCGGTTAGGCGAAATTCCCACCAACTGCGCTGCCTCTGGATTTTCGGACACCGCACGCATCGCTTTTCCGGTCTTGGTATTTTTTACAAACCAGGTCAAAAAGAACATCAGCCCAATAGACACACTAAAAATTAAAATTTGAATCAGGGAAACTGAAATTGCTCCGATTTTTAATCGCGTCATAGGAACAATATCGGGAATACTCTGCTCTTTGGAGCCATAAATTAACATCACGGCATTCTGCAGAAAAAAAGAAACTCCAATAGAAGTAATCAAGGCGGTTAATTTTGGCGATCGCCTCAAAGGTCGGTAAGCAATTTTTTCAATCAGAGCACCTAGAATCGAAGCGCCCGCCATGGAAAATAGAATCAAAAATAGAAGGGTTAATCCAAAAGGAATGCCAGGAAAAAAAGAAGCGGCGAGCCAAATCGCGGTGAGCGCAAGATATGCCCCCACCATAAACACTTCTCCATGCGCAAAATTAATCAGCCCAATGACACCGTAAACCATCGTGTATCCCAGCGCAATCAGCGCATAGACCATCCCGATGGTCAGGCCGTTTAGAAGCTGGTTTAGGAATAAATTAAGCGCGGCGCTCATGCACAGCTAGGCTTTAGCTTCCTGGAGAAAAACAAATTTTCCGTCCTCAACTTTATAAACGCCCACGCTTTTTCCAATCGCGTCCCCGTTTTTGTCAAAATTAATGACACCTAAAATCCCGGGATAATCTTTCATCGCTTTGATTTGAGCCAACACCGCTTGGCGGTCATTTTTTCCGGCACGACGGATAGCCTCTATCAACACATTCATCGCCTCATAGCCATAGGCGGAAAAAGAACCTATTTCTCCGTAACGCGCCTCGTACCGCGTCACAAAATCCCGAGCCTCGGGAATCGAATGAGGATCTACCCCCAGCATCGTGGCATAAATACCGGTGGCCAGCGGCGGCGTAATCAGCTTGATCAGAGTCACGTCAAAAATGCCATCCCCGCCCATCCAGAGGGCCTCAAGCCCCATCTTTTTCGCCTGCCGCACCAGAAGGGCCATCTCAGGATACACTCCGCCAAAATAAACAAGCTCTGGCCCCAGCGACTGGACCTTTGCCAAAAGCGGCGCAAAATCTTTCTCTCCCTGCGTAATTCCGTCATGACTAAGCACCGTGCCGCCAAGTGCTTTGAATTCCTTTTCAAAAACGGTCGCCAGTCCCACACCGTACGTCGTTTTATCATCAATGATCGCTATTTTTTTTACACCCAGCTCTTTGGCGGCGAATCTGGCGGCGGCGGGCGCTTGAACATCATCTGTTGCGCAAATCCTGAAAAAAGTATCAAAACCCTGACGTGAAATTTCAGGGTTCGTGGATGCAGGTGTAATTTGAGCCATGCGGCCTTCATGATAAATCGTCGAGGCTGGCTTGGTGCAACTGGAATTAAAATGTCCAATGACTCCAACCACCTGGGGATCAGCGATTAATTTGTTGGCCATCAAAACCGCCTGAGTGGGGTTACTTTGGTCGTCCACCGCCACTAGGCTTAGCTTCGTATTTCCAAATACAGGTCCTTTGACGTTGGCGTCTTCTACCGCCATTTGAGCTCCCTGCATCATGCCGATGCCAATATAAGCCTGAGGACCCGTCAGAGGCGCCGCAGCACCCACCGAAATAGTTTCTTTTTTATCCTCAAAACCGCAGAAAAAAAAGACACTAGAAAATAGTAAGAAAAAAACCGCTTTTTTTGACATTGACTGTCTCCTGTGAAAAAAAACCCCCGCCAACGATCTTTGGCGGGGGCTAAAAGAATAGACTCTTGATGAACGACTGACGATTACTGATTGCCTGCAGTAGTCTCAACTGTAGAAACAGCTTCTGACGTGGCACCGCTAAGATTTGCGGACAAAGCGGCCCAAGTTTTGGGACCTACTTTTCCGTCAGCCTTCAAACCATTCTGCGTCTGGAATTCCTCGATGGCTTTTTTGGAAGCGGGACCAAGCTTTCCATCGATTTTACCGTTGTAAAGCCCTGCATTTTTAAGAGCGGTCTGAATCTCCTGATCACGAGTGCGATCTTTAGCGATAGCAACAATCTCATTCCCTATCGCCGTAACGTTCGCTACCGACTGTGTCACAGGAGATGTCTCAATGGGAAGCGCTTCCACCGAGGAAGAAGTAGACATGGCCTGCGGAAGTTGGGCGAGCTCTTCGCTAGTGGTGGCCGGGGTCGCCGTTGCAGAATCAAAA
The DNA here is from genome assembly GCA_945877765.1 of Candidatus Omnitrophota bacterium. Classification (GTDB taxonomy): domain Bacteria; phylum Omnitrophota; class Gorgyraeia; order 2-02-FULL-51-18; family 2-02-FULL-51-18; genus CAMDWQ01. The sequence goes on from CAMDWQ010000004.1 coordinate 75,931, forward strand.
CCTGTCGAGGAGATATTCATCTGTTCACTGGATTTCTTCGCACAACCTGCCACAAAAAAACAGCTTGTCAACAAAAGCAGCCACACCAATTTCCTATCGCTCATGTCCTTTGTCCCTTTTTCAAATTAGGTAGATTAAAATTAATATTTTGCAGCGGTAGAATTCCGTCAAACAGACTGAACTCAAGCATGGAAAGTTACTATACACGCCGCCCTGAAACTTGTCAACAATGAGAGACGCAAGCGGGAATATGATTGACAAATAAAGGATTTAGCTCAAAATAGTGACCTTGATCTTGGCCCCATCGTCTAGTGGCCTAGGACACTACCCTCTCACGGTAGGGACACGGGTTCGACTCCCGTTGGGGCTATGGTTCGACGCGGCCTCCGGCCTTGCTCACCATTCTGGTTTTTTGAAGCGTAGGTCGCTGATGACATTTCTGGTAGCAGCCCACCTCTAATTACCAAGTAGCCCTAACTCCCTACAAGCTCGGAGCGTGTTTTAGACTTATCACATACTGTGATAAGTTCCGGTCGTGCTCTTAATTAACACTAGGCTTGAATAATTAGCATCAAACATGGTATGCTTTGGCTACTACTTCCCTCTAGTTGCTTGCGATTAGGGGGCCCGAGCCAGGCCTAAAAACCTGGCTCAACCTGTTTCTAGGATGCAGTTATTAATGTTCGCTCTGGTAATCTGAATAAACCCCGCCTCTTCACATTGATTCCGCAGAGCCATTGCATTTCTAAATGAGTTATTCACGTAGGAAATACTGACTTTCTTGCCAGGACAACTCAAGGCTATTCGGATAGCCGGAGCAAAGTCTTGATCCTCTGTCACAAGGATGGCGTGATCAAAGTTGCCTTGAAACGCATCCCTGACTAATCGAACAGCTAAACCAACATCTCCGCCTTTTTCGACGGGCCTAGTCCAGACGAGACTGGCGACTAATTTCTGAACACTGGGATTCAAGCCTGAAAGAATATACTGAGGCACCCTCATTTTGTCGATGCGATAGTGGCCTCTTATGTGGACAATCTGCTTGCTCTGAGTGTATTTGTGCAAATAACCGAAGAAGCTTTGCTGTCTGCGAAAAGTTTCCAATTGAAAGGAGGTTTCTGGATAAGGGGTTTCTGCGTAATAAATCTTTTCGATCCTTTGAATACGGTCATCTATCAAAAAACCGGCCAATTTGAATGGATCAAGCCAAATTCTTTTTCTAAGAGTTTCGCCAACTGCTCCCAGGAGATTTGGGCCATCAATGTATACATTTACTTTTTCCATGATTCTGTCATTTTATGCCTCACCTGACTTAGCGTCAATTTCTAAAAACATGAAAACCTCCGAGATCTCTCAAACCTACCCCTAATCTTTCATTATCTTTCATTCATTACCCATAAACCGTGTTCTAAGTCCATAGGGGAGTTAAAAAGCCCTTTTTGATTTTGTTGACATCCGGGCAATATATGCTATTTTAGATATATATTAATGTTAGTCGTATATAATTTTGAGGGTACTATTGATGACTAAAAATACATTGAGTTCTCTGAGTAAGACGGAAGTGGGGCTTATAGCCCGCCTATCGTACGAGGAGAAGGAAATCGTAACAGCACGGGAGATGGACACCTATTTGCCGTCCGGCTTTCCCTATCGGAACCAGCTGGTTTATAGCTTAAAAAAGAAGAGAGTGCTGATTCCCATAAAAAGCGGCGTTTACATATTCGTGCCTTTCGATGCCATCTCAACTGGTCGCCGGGTCAATGAATTCCTGATTCCAAAGGTCTTTTTCCCGAAAAACGACTATTACATCGGCTATTCGACGATGTTTAATTATTACAACTTCACGGATCAGCAGTTTCAAACGGTGTATGTGCTGAACCCCAGAATCTCCCGCGAGAGGACGATCGCCGGGGTTAATTTTAAATTCATGAAAATTCCTTCTGAGAGAATGTACGGATTGGAAAAAATAACCATCAAGGGCAAGGAAGCCGTCGTCAGCTCAAAAGAAAGAACCCTGATCGACCTGATTTATTACAACCAGCCGGTTGGGGGCATCGACGCGGCGTCCGAGATATTGGAACAATTCGTCAAAGAGAAAAAATGCGACATTAAAAAACTGATCGATCTTGCCGTCCGGTTTCCGAAGATCAAAACCCGCAAGCGGATCGGGATCGCCCTCGAAGAAGCAGGCATTCCAAACGCCGCCTTAAAAGCGCTTGAAAAGAGTGTCAAAGGCACGGCGCTCATTTCTTTTTCCAAGTCGAGGAAAGGCACGATGAACGAAAGATGGGGCGCGATTGTCCAAAATTCACGAGGATAAAGAAAGATTTATGAGGCTGGTTGATCAGATCGCATCCCAGACCGGCTTTTATACGCCGCTCATGGAAAAGGATTATTATCTGACCCTCATCCTTTCCCGCGTTCACGAGCTGTCGGAGAACCTCATATTCAAGGGCGGCACCTGTCTCAACAAAATTTATTACGCCTACTACCGCTTGAGTGAAGATTTGGATTTCAGCATGCGTTTGCCGGAACCCGTGACTCGCGGCAATCGGCGTAAATCCATGGAACATATCAAAGACAAGATTGAAGGATTCGCCGCGCAATTCGGTATGCAAGTCGACAACAAAGAAAAGGCAGGTCGCAACGAGAACAAGCAGTATGTCTATTATTTTTCGTATGACTCGGTCGTTCAACCGACCCGGCAGACCATCAAGTTTGAAATAGGCCTCAGGTTCAACCCGATTGCTCCCACCGAGAACAAGCCCATTCAGCACAAATTTATCCATCCTTTTACCAAAGAGCCGCTATTTGAAGGCGGACAGATCGTATGTCTTTCTTTAAAAGAAGCCGTCAGCGAGAAGATGCGTGCGGCGGCGCTGAGAAAGGTCATCGCGCCGAGAGACTTCTACGATCTCAATTTCATCTTAAAAAAGGGCTTCAACTTGGCAGACAAAGAGGTCGCAGAGCTTTTTAAGCAGAAACTCACCGAAGACGAAGGCGACACGAATCTCAATAAATATCATGTAAATATGGGCCGAACGGAAGCAGAGATTAAAGATATGATCTCGCGTATTGAGACAGAGTTGTTCGAGGTGTTGACGCTTGACGAACGCAAGAATTTCGAGCTGGACGCGGCTCTTTCGAGGATCAACAAGGCCATGGGTGGGGTCCTATAGATCATGCGTGGTTAGCAAATATGCCAACAAACATAAACGGGTCAGCTCACTTAATTCACCTCCACAAACTTTTTTTTCTTCGTCCTAGCTTCCCTTTCTTCAAGGGTCTTGAGGATGGCTGGTCAATAATTAAGTATAGTGTCCCCGGAATCGTTGATTAGCGGCGGGAATGGGATCGATTAATTTACGGGTGACAAGACGATTGTTAAGCGGCGGCACCGATGGCGGTAAGGGCTCTCTGGGTGAAGGCCAGGATCTGATTGAGAGTCATCAGCTCGTAAGCGATCGTGTAGGGGTCATATTTAACCTTGGGGTCAAAGTTTTGCAGTCTTCTGGTAACAATGGCAACCTGTTCAGAATTTAATAATTCCGCGCGAGCTCCGGGTAGCATCGTCCTGAAAAAGCTGACCACCATATCTGAGCGGTTAATATCTTTAATCTTGTCGGCAATGATCCTGGCTTTAATGCGCCCGAATGAGAACACACCGCCGTTGGTAAATTCAACCTCCTTACCTGCTCCGGTAAACACTGGTTGGGGTGCCACGGTGATACCCAGATTTTCCAAGATCCTGAGAATAACATTATTATCATCATCACCGGCTTGATCAAAGAGAACTCGGAGTTGTTTTTCAAAGTCCATTTTCGCGGCTGTGTAGTCAGTTCCCTTTTTCAAAATCAGATTTACTTTGATTGGCTCACCGCTTAATACACGCGTTCTTATTTCATCGATCTGGTTGTTGATTTTGGCAGATTCAAGTCTTTTGTATAAATTATTTGCTCACCATTTTGAACCCTTGCATTAGTACCCTAAATGGGGTACACTTTTATCAAAGACAAGGAGATAAACATTATGGCTAAATCAGCAATGATTCGCGCAAGGACTGAGCCTGGCCTGAAGGCCGAGGTAGATAAGATTTTTCATAAATTGGGGCTTTCGTGTTCTGAGGCGATCAATTTATTTTTTGCTCAAGTTACGTTACGAAAAGGAATTCCTTTTGATGTGGAAATTCCTAATAAAACCACTATGAAGGTGATAAAAGACATGCGCGCCAAGCGTGGTCTTAAAAAAGCAAAAAATGTCGCTGATCTTTTCAAAGAACTCGGGATTTAGTGGGTGAGAGAGGCTTATTATTTCAAACAGTTTCAAAGGGATGTTAAGCTCCAGAAAAAGCGTGGCAAGAATCTTGAAAAATTAAAAATAATTATCGAGCATCTTATTGAGGAAAAACCTCTACCAGAAAAGACCCGAGATCATATCCTTGTTGGAAATTTTGCAGGATGCCGAGAATGTCACATTGAGCCTGATTGGTTGCTCATTTACCAGCTAGAAGAAATGAGGGTCTATTTTATGCGCACCGGCACTCATTCGGATCTTTTCGGTTAACAAAAAAGGATTTGTGATGGGCTCTACGAAAGCTTCCGCTTCAAAAAACAAGCTATGGCAATTTATTGACGATCAGGGATCCTTTCGCGTTGAGTCTCCTGAGGCAACCAGTCGGCTTTATTTTCCGCTGGCTAACGAAGCGGGCATCCTCTCGGGAATCACACCCGACCTCCACGGCGATATCAAAACAAGCCACAATTCGTTTCTGACCCAGCCGGTGACTATTGAAAGCCTTCACAATTCTAAAACCACACGAAATTTCTGGGCCTACATTGAAAATAACGGCACCAGCAATCAACGCGCTGCCGGGCAAGTCTGGTCGTTAACAGGCGTCTCCGCGGTCCAGCAGGCTAAAAAGTTTCTTCATCAAGATAAGGAAAAAGTCACCCTAGAGGCTGGCATGCTTTGGCATACGGTCCGACGGGAAAATCGAACTCTGGGCCTGTGTTCTGAAATTACCAATTTCGCGCCCGCCGATTCCCAAGATACGCTTGAAATCATGATGGTGAGTCTCACGAATACCGGTTCATCCAAACTAAAAATTACCCCCACCTCCGCCGTTCCTATTTTTGCCCGTTCGGCGGATAATCTTCGCGATCACTCTCACGTCACTTCCCTGCTTCACCGGATTGTACGCCATCCCGCGGGAGTGCTGGTAAAGCCGACGATGTCCTTTGACGAACGAGGACATAAACTCAATGAGACGATTTACTGCGCCCTTGGTTTTGGAAAAAATGGCGAACTGCCCGTCGGTGCCTTCTCAACGGTACCCGATTTTGTTGGCGAAGGCGGTAACTTTGAAGCCCCGCAAGCCGTCATCGAAAATCTAGAACCACCTCAAAAAGACTCCGACAGCTTCCAAGGAAAATCCGCCATGAGCGCTTTGCGCTTTAAAACCGCCACCCTCGCTCCGGGACAGAAAATGCAGTTTGTTTTGTTTTTGGGCATCGCCAAAAAAGAATCTGAGATCGAAGACTGGATTAAAAAATATGGCGATTGGCAAAAAGCTGAAACTGCTCTAAAAAACAATAAAGTATTCTGGGCTAGAAAAGTAGATGTCTTAAAATTTAATACGCACAACCCCTCCTATGACGGCTGGCTTCGTTGGGTTTCGCTTCAACCAACCCTTCGCAAAATCTTCGGCTGTTCTTTCTTGCCGGATTTCGACTATGGCCGAGGCGGGCGCGGCTGGCGGGATCTCTGGCAGGATTGTCTAGCGCTCCTTTTGACCGCCCCTTTAGAAACAAAAAAAATGCTTGTTTATAATTTTGGCGGTGTCCGTATCGATGGCTCCAATGCCACCATCATTGGGCGCGGTGAGTTTATCGCCGACCGTAACAAAATCACCCGCATTTGGATGGACCACGGAGTCTGGCCCTTTCTCACCATCGAACTCTACATCCATCAGACCGGTGATTTAAATATCCTGTTTGAGCAAGCGCCCTACTTCCGTGACATGCAACTGTCGCGCACTCAAAAAAAGGACCTTTCTTGGAGCGAGGCTAACGGCAATCAGCTTCAAACGAAATCTGGAAAAAAAGCCTCCGGCTCTCTGCTGGAGCATATTCTGATTCAAAACCTCGTTCAGTTTTTTAACGTCGGCGAACACAATCACATCCGCCTGGAAGGTGCCGACTGGAATGACGGCTTGGACATGGCTTATGAGCGAGGCGAAAGTGTGGCTTTTACAACTCTTTACAGCGCCAATCTCAAGAAATTGGCAGGCCTTCTTGAGATTCTAGAGAAAACGAAAGGCATTAAGACAGTGTCGCTGGCTAAAGAAATTCTTCTTCTTTTGGACAGGGTCGGCAACACCAGAGTCAATTACAGTTCCGTCGTTGCCAAACAAAAACGACTGCATCTTTATTTTGAGTCTGTCGAGCCTAGGGTTTCGGGTAAAAAAATAGACGTACCGATCGCCCAAATCTTAAAAGACTTAAGAGAAAAAAGTAGCTTCATTGCTGGGCATGTCCGGCAAACAGAATGGCTTCAGATTTCACCAAAGGTCGGATTTTTTAACGGCTACTACGATAACCATGGCCGTCGCGTCGAAGGCGTTTTTCCTAAAGGCGTGCGCATGACTTTGGCCGGCCAAACCTTCCCCGTAATGAGCGGCGTAGCCACTTCCGAACAAGTGCGTGAAATATTTTTTAGCGTAAAAAAATATTTACAAGATCCCGGTCTTGGCGGATTTCGCCTCAACACCAACTTTCATGAGATCCGGCTCGATCTTGGCAGAGCGTTTTCGTTTGCCTACGGTGAAAAAGAAAATGGCGCCTTCTTTAGCCACATGATCGTTATGTTTGCCAACGCACTCTACCAAAGAGGTTTTGTTTGCGAAGGTCACGAAGTGCTTAACTCCATCTTTCGTATGTGTCTGCGTACGGATAAAAGTAAAATCTATCCCGGAGTGCCAGAGTACTTTAATTCGGACGGCCGCGGTTTTTACCACTATCTGACGGGTTCGGCTAGTTGGCTCATCTTGACCGTAGTAACCCAAGTTTTTGGTGTGCGCGGGCATTTAGGAGACCTACTTCTAGCGCCAAAGCTGACCCAGGGAGAATTTCACCAGAAGAATGAAGTGTCGATTGAGACTTACTACCAAGGGCGGCGAATCAAAGTCATCTATCGCAATCCTAAGAGAATTGCTTACGAGCATTATTGTGTTACACGGGTCACTCTTAACGGAAAAGATTTGAAAGGGCTTCTACTAAATCAGAAAGAAGTTCTCATTCCTAAAACTGTGTTTATTAAAAATTCGAGAAACTCCGAGAACACAATTATTGTCTGGCTGGATTAATTCCTAAAACCTGCCCCGCATGGATTCGAACCATGACAAGCAGCTCCAGAGGCTGCCGTGCTACCGTTACACAACAGGGCAAAAATTTTAATTTCTAAATTGGGTTGATATTTTTCAAAAAAAGGCTCGTATGCTAGGCGCGCAGGAGAGAGCGCGGAGGCGCTATGGGAATAGCGCCGCACAAGCGAACGAGTGCGCAACGACGCAGACGAGTCTTTTTTTGTAAAATATCGTGCGGAAGGAGGGATTCGAACCCTCAATCCTTTCGGAACATGCCCCTCAAACATGCGCGTATGCCAGTTCCGCCACTCCCGCAAAAATAAGATTTGTATTCTAACACAAACAAAATCTTTTTGAAAAAATTTACCCGAATACCTTCGCCGCTTTTTGTAAGCGCCTCACAGCTTTCTTCTTTCCTAAAAGTGAGACCGTGTCAAAGAAACCTGGGCTCACGGTCCGGCCCGTTAGCGCCACGCGACTTGGATGGATAAATTCTTTGCCGGTCAATCCAAGATCCTTCATCAGACTGCGGCTTTTCTCCTCAATCGTCTTCGTGTCAAATACCTCAAGCGATTCCAAAAGCGCCGCATACTTTACAAAGGCATTCTGAAGTCTCGGGTCCTTTAAAAATTCACTGACCGCTTCTTCCGAATATTCAATTTCCTCATCAAAAAAGAACTGGGCTAAATCAGGGAATTGAGCCAAGCGAAAAATTCTCTCCTGAAACAACATTACCAGCCTCTCCAACCATTCCCTGCTTATTACCGCAGTCCCATAGCCTCTTTTTTCCAGATAAGGAAGAAGCAGATCCGTCAACACGGGGATGGTAAGCTTTCGCACATACTGCCCGTTCATCCATTCCAATTTTTCGCTTGAAAATACGGCGCCAGTGGTCAAAACGCGTTTTAAATCAAACTTCTGAATCAATTCTTCCTTGCCGATTAGTTCCTGATTATTGCCCGGCGACCAACCCAAAAGAGACAAATAGTTGATGATCGCCTCAGGAAGAAATCCCGCCTCAAGATATTCACGGATACTGGTAGCGCCATGACGCTTGGACATCCGTGAACGATCCGGTCCAAGGATCAGAGGGATGTGACAAAAAATTGGCTTTTGGTAGCCCAATGCCTCATACAAAGGCGTCTGCTTGGGGGTGTTCATGATGTGGTCATCGCCTCGAATCACATGGGTAATCCCCATCTGAGCGTCATCGCATACCACGGCAAAGTTGTAGGTGGGGCTTCCATCCGACTTAAAAATAACCAGATCCTCTGCCAGCGAGGGATGCTGGCCTAAATCAAACTCAATCCGCCCGTGAAGCAAATCCTCAAAAGAGACCTTCCCTTCTTTGGGCATGCGAAAACGCACCGCCTGGCCCTCCGCATAAGCCTTCCCTTCGGCCATCAAGCGGTCAGCAATCGCGCGGTATTCGGCCGTCCGCTCGGATTGAAAAACCAATTCCCCGTCCCAATCCATCCCAAGCCATTTCAGGCTTGAAACAATTTCATCTAAAAATTCTTTTTTGGATCTCTCTTTATCCGTATCTTCGATGCGCAAAAAAAACTTCCCGCCTTCATGGCGAGCCCAAAGATAGTTAAAAAGTGCCGTGCGGGCACTTCCGATATGTAAATACCCAGTGGGACTGGGGGCAAAGCGAACTCGACAGGCCATTTAAGATAAGCTCCTTGTCATTCCCGAGAGTTTTAATCGGGAATCATACTTAAGACGTGATCCCCGATTAAAGATTTCGGGGATGACATTAAATTAACCTAACTCTATATCAATTCTTGAAATTTTCTCATCCCGTACGCGCCGCGCCCAAGGATCCAGCACGATACCCCCATCAAATTCCGCCAAGGTTCCCTTTTTATCCGAAAGACGTACCTTCTTGGGCCAAACCCGATTCTTTCCAAAGGTATCCATGCGCTTGGGGTTATGATACACGACAAGCGTCTTTCCCAGAAAAAGAAATGCAAAAGCGTTTTTCGGCACCGACACTATTTCTTCTTGCCCGCCTGCCCTAAGGAGCGGCCTAGAAGCCTCCCGGTTTAAAAAAAGAAACGCGGGTAGACTTGGATCAAAGTGCAGAGAGAGTTTTTTGTCCTGCCCCAAAACAAACGGACGCCTGCCAATATTCATCAAAAGCCAAATATTCAAAAATTCAGCCGTGGACCCCGACAACCGCGCCACAAATCCCGCGCCGTGAAGCGACGCATTGCTAAATGCGCTAGAAACAATAAAGGAGGAGTTTTCTAAAAGGCTCCTGCCATAACGTTCGGCAGGTTGAAATGGTATCAGCGCTTTTTTAAAATCATAGAAAAATTCCTCGGTCATCCCGCTTTTGAGCAATTCCAAAAGCCATTTATATTCCATATGAAGCCAGATAGACTCATTTTCAAGCCATCCTGTTTTAAAAACACGGGCGCGCCCCACTTCAAGAGAAGCGCTTTCAAGTCCCGTATTCACCCGATACATACCCAGTTTCTTGTCATAAAGATTACTCTCACGCACCGCACGAAAAAGCGATCTTCGATTTTCTATATTTTTTTCCACTTTGAGCGCATGGACGGGCCCTTCCAAGAAAAGCGGCAGAGATTTCTGACTAAATGCCTGCGGGACCACCTCGTCATTTTTTTTCGATTTTAAAATTTTAAATTTGGTGACCTTGTTTTCAAAGTAGGTGGGATAGAGGCCAGATTTTGGATCAAAAGACTTTTCAATCCCTACCTGAATTTTCTCTCGGCCATGCTCAAGAAAGAGGCGTATTTTAGAAAACGACATTTTCTTCTCTTTGCCAGAAACACCAAACCGTGTCCGTGCTCTGTAGTTTTCTCTAAGGGCACTGGCTTGCTCCCAAAAATCAAAATCTTTCGCACGTTTTTTTTGTCTTATGCTTCGATCTAGCACGCGCTCAAGCCCTGCAATAAAATCATACAATTCCTCAGGCAAATCAACCCGGAAGTTAACATCAAGACCCAGACCATCCATCGCCTGAATCAAAAAAATAGCAAACCGCTTTAACTCAAACGTCTCGCAAAGTGAGGACCCCAGAAGTCCCGGCAAACCATTCAGCGCGTCGTACCAAGAGGGCTTCTCGGCTTCCATTTCGACTCCCGCTCCATGAGCATCCAAGGAAGAGAGTTTATTAACAAAAATACACAACAATTTTGTCAAAAGACTCGTGCGGTAAATCCCACCCTTTCCGTGTTGGGTGCGGGACCAGCAGGCTTCTTGATGGCGGCTCGCCAAAAGCGCTGTTTTTTCCTTATCCTTCACCACCGCCCTAAATTGACGAATCTCTCCCGGCCGATGAATGAAATATTTCTCCCCTCGTGGCTGCACCGAATGATCGCTTTCAAAAAAACGGTATTCTCTCGGGCTTAAAAGCAGTTTTCGAGTATTTTCAGGGTAAATGGCTAGATAGCTCTCGATGAGGTCAAGATTATACGTCCAGTGATCTACCCAAAAACCTTCCCCATGATCCGCCTTTTCCTCCGCCAAAAAATAGGGGGCAGCCTCATTTAAAAAAATAGGAAATGCACTCACCGCCATGAAAGAATGCCTTTCGAGAAACTGGCAAAGCTCTCCGAGTTTGAATGGTTTTTCCAAATAATTTAGAACAGTAGCGGTATTTTTTACCCCGCAATGCTTCTGGAGAAGCTTTACCGACTCTGAATTTTTTCGGAAATGAAAATCATCGCCTTTGACCACCAGCGGATTAAACCCGTCCAACTGAATCAGGTTTAAAAAAGTACGAATATTCACCTCCTGCACACGAGGCTCAAACCACGCGTCATTTCGGCGATTCTGATTCACATCGCGATAATTGCCATCCCCCTGCGCCAAATACGTTGGTTCCACTAGAAAGCGGTTGTAATCTCTCTCCAAATCGCCGTGCTTTCTAGAATAGACATAATAAATCAACGGCTTACGGGTACTTTCATCCGACGTCAAGCAAACCGGCATGCCTCCGCGCAAAACGTTATCCAAATAGGTTTGGCCGCAATAGAGGTCGTACGCCGGCGAAGAAGAAACGGTAAAAATATTGGCTTTGATCTGTTGGATAATGCTCTCGTTTTGCCGGCGCTTGGCTTCGCCAAAACCAGTTTTTTTGGCTCTGGCTACAAAATGAGCCAGCGTCTCTTTGTCTTTGGCATGGCCAAAATAAGACCGGATTCGCACAGAAGCACCTGTTTCTAATTTAAATGATCCAAAGCTAAACGCCGAAGGGGTCTTATTTTCCGTTACCTGCCCCACCAAAACCTCATGTGAGGGGCTCCCGTAAAATGCGGCGGGAGAGGTAAAATCAAGACGCTGGCCAAATACCTTCGCCGGGTCCACTACAGGCTCCAGTAATTCAGCTGAAGCGTTCCGCGGTTCCATTAAACTAAAATAAAAATTCCCCTCTTGAATCATTTCTACCTCAGGCCGGTCTGTTGCGTCAACGCGCAGCCTAAAAAAAGGAGCTTTTTTTTCCATATTCTCGGTGATCATCCATGCTTCAATCGTTCGGCTCATCTGTTTGACAAAATATTCGTTCATGCCGTAGGAAATCACCGTTGGAAGGCCATCCAAGAGCTCAAGCTCCATCACTTTCTTGGATTCATTGGTGATCGTTAACTCCCTCACCAGCGAAGCCAGGGGCTCCTGGGGCACCGTAAAATAGGCCACCACACATCGCAGCTTAGAGACTTCGTCGAAATCTGAGATCACCATTTCGTGGGAACTGACTTCCATCGTTTGATTTTTACCGCTGGATGGCGAGTCGGTGATCTGAAAGGGCTCGTAATGGCCCGTTAGCGCCTTTGTCGAATCTGTCGTACGGTACTTGATAAACGTGCGAAAACCCGCCGAAGGGGTCATTTGATAGGCTTTGTTGGCAGGGAAAAACTCAAGAAAGGCGCTATCCTTATTGCGGATCCCAAAGCTAGCGATTCCTTGCCCGCGGTTCACATAAAAAACCCACATAGGAGTCCCGTACAAACCAGCAACTCCGGGCAGAAAATTACTGAAAGGTTTTTGATTGTTGTAGTCACGGATGACAAATCTTCCATCCGCCCCCAAACGATAATCCAAACTCCTAGCTGCATCCATTAAAGAGTCCCTTTTTGAAGCATTCAACAGATTATTCTACACGCAAACCCCCTCTTTTTTCTAGCTAATTAATTAGATTATCAGTTTATCCATAGTTTTTATTTTAATTACAATTTGCATAAAAAAATACAAAAATATTAGTAATTATTAGTAATTATTTCATCAAAGTACATAACTAATTGAAAATAATAATGTTACAGATAATTAATTAGGACTAATAAATTTGAATTTAGAGAGACTGTCGGGTATAGTTGAACTAAGTAAAGGCAAACCATCCGCAAGGATGGGACACTCGCTCAAAGCGGGTCTCTCGCTGGAAACGGCGATGAGGCAAAGCCATGGGTCCACCGCGTTTCAAACGGCGGATTGCCAGGTTACCGGGATCTAAGAATTAATTTGGAGCTCGTTATGAATATTCGCAAAGTCTTATCTGTTGTTTTACTGGCAAGCATGCTTACCTCGCCCATAGCTTGGGCTGCCTCACGATCAGTATCAGTACGTATTTCATGCACAATACTGCCAAGCCTTCAGGTATCTTCACCATCTCAGTCGCAACTCACTGCTAAATCATTACTTAGGAATGAAGCAGGTAATACTCGCAGACCAGAGCTGGGGGTTGCTTCTAGTGGTGATCAAATCATCGTAGGTGGTAGTCTTGGCAATCAATACCGTATACAAGAAAAATTTCTAAAGATTAAAGAAGATAATATTAAGCTTTACAGTATAACGGCCCTTTAAGATAAACGCTCAAGCCTCCATAGCACCCTCTCTACCTTGAAATAGGTGACGAGGTATGCTATATTTCAAGTATCAATGAAAAAAAATCTCCTTATCGCAGCGGTTATATTGATGGTGATCAGCCTGCAAAGTCCGCTCTTAGCCATAGAAGCTACAACAGCAGCGGTAAGCACTTCCGCTAAGATTAATCAAGCCCTTGAGCTTACCGTTGCTCAATCTGGTCAATCAGAGATTCACTTTGGAACTATCCAATCATCGGACACTTCTACAAAATTAGGGCCTTTCACGTTTACGGTCGATGTGTATTCCAATACAGGTCAACGTTATGAGATGACACAGCTTATTAATAGTCCTCTACAAAATATTGCTGGAGATAAAATTCCGACTAAAAATTTGACTTTTAAAACCAGCTCGACCAGGTCTGCAGGGACAGCCATTACGACGCCCGCCGCCACATCGGATAAAACTCAAACAATCTTTGTGTCGGACAACAAAGGTACCAGCGACACGATAGTCGTTGAATACATGCTCGAAGCCCCAGCCAACCAGCCTGCCGGTGATTATTCCGCGCTGTTAACGTATACCGTTTCCGTTTTATAATTTCAATTTTAGACTACTTCTTAACCAAACCCAAATTTACATCGGTGAGAGTAATAGGTTCCGCGGAAAGATCAATTTTAATAACCTTGGCCAAAGAATAGCCTGCGGGTGTCGTCGTCACGTCGACCGACAGCTCATAAGAGCCGCTGGGCAGATTTTCAAAAAGAAACCACCCGTCTTTATCCGTAAGACTTGACTTGCCGCCAAACATTACCCCAGCACCCGCAAGCGGATTTTCGGTAGCATCCATTCTATCGTTTTGATTTTCATCAAGATACAAACGCCCGGTGATCACGCGCACTGCCTCTAGTGGAAAGTTTTGTTCAAATCGAATTCCCTCAAATACTACAATTTTTTTGGAGGGAATCCCCGTGGGAAGATAACCATCCGCCAGAGAAGATAAATCCAGTGAGACCGTATGTTCTCCGGCAATAACCGTAGAGAAAGAGTAAACGCCCAATGAATTAGTCCTTGCGATTAAGCCATCTTCCAGCTTCACTCGAACCCTCTGCACCCCCTTATCGGTCAAGTCATATTTGCCATTCATATTTAAGTCATTAAAAATAATGCCGGTAATTTGAGAGCGGGGCGTCACACCAAAATCCACACGCCGAGTGACTCCTTGCTCAATTGAAACTTCCTGGTTTGACGATGTCGTCGGCGCATAACCATAGGGAATTTTTGAAATATCAAGCGACAAAGTAGTTTGTTTTCCGCTGACAGACTTTAGCTGATAAAAACCCTGCTTATCCGTGGCGGCATGCTTTTCATCCGTGGTTTGGATCATGATTCCTTCCAAGCCTGCCTCTCCCGCCTGCCGCACCCCATCGCCGTTTACATCCTTAAAAACATAGCCTTCGAACGAACCCACCGCGCTCCACTGATACTTTGTATCGTAGAGATACCTCACCCCTGTTAAAAACTGATAATCCACACGGGGAGCCGTTTGGCTCAAATTCTCAACCACATAATTATTAAAACTTCCCCTCAAAAATATTTCATTTCCCTGGTAGCGTCGATAATAAAGCCCTCCCGAAATTTCCGTGGTGTCAAACCCCTGCATACCACTGTTGCTGGACTCCGTGCCTTGTTCGTCCCGAATTCTTAAATTAAGATCATAATAAAGAGGGGTCTCATAGATTTGTCCCTGCCGAGAAAAATTATACGTCAAAGCCGTGGAGCTTGACGAGTCAGGAACATTATATTCATTTATAAAATTAAATTCTTCAGCAATTGAAAAATTGATGCCCCAAAAAATTTCCGTCTGATAGCCAACCACAAATGAATCATTGGTATAATCCCCTGAAGAATTTTCCAACGACTGATTCAAACTATTTTGATAGCGAATGGAAGCGCCTCCTCGATGATTCAACAAAACAACACTCTGGTTAAATTGGGCTCCATAGCTTCTTGAGCGTGAAGGCCCTAGACGCGCCGTATCATCAATGGTCTGGTAATCGAGGGTCACATTCGATGTTTGCCAGGGAGAATAGGCGAGTCCTAATTGTGTGTGTGTGTTGTACTCGTCTGGTTTTTCGGGATTAGGGATTAAACGATCACGAAAAATATCCAGCGAACCTGACAGCGTTAGATTTTCGAAAGGATCTGCGGTGACCTCAAGCAGGTTGCCCAATTCGCCTTGCCCGGCGGACGCTCCTATCAATGATTGAAAATGTTTGTTGATGTCTCTAAACTCATCACGGACCCTGAGCTTCCCCGTATCAAAAATAACCGTATGACGGTTACCAAAATGACGACTGTCGTATCCGATCTCCGGCGAAAAAAGAAAATGACCCATTTTTATATCCGCGCGAGTCCCCATCCCCCTATTGTTAAGATCTGCAGCTCTGTCTGTTCCTGACGCAACGAAATAGCCCGTTTTAAATTTTGCATTCTCGTTCAGCTTATAATCCGCCACCGCACCACGAAGATAGGAGTTGCTCGTTCTTTTACTCACGATGCCAGGAGACAGCGTACCAATAATACCGGACTGCTCTCTGCCATAAAAACCACTCACGGTGAGCTTATCTTCGTCGTCCCAATGACGCAAAGCAACACCGCGGATCCTGCCTCCCGAAAAAGCCATCAATCCTGATGACACTTGCGAGTCCCCGCCCGCAATGTCAAAATTGGTCAAGCGGCCAATTTTGGCATCCTGCAAGTAGACTTGGGCATCGGTCAGCAGAAATTTATCCCGGTCTTTCTGCTGGCTCACATGAGAGGAAAGCGCCCCATACGGCGTGTCGCCTTCTAGGCTTGTGGTCTGATAAAAATTGACATTCGAGCGTTGGGCCACACGATATTTTTCACCGGTGTAGGAGGCATCCTGGGTCGCGTAATAGCCTATTCTAAAAGGTCTTGATTTTTCCACCGCCTCAAACTGTCTTGTCTGTTCCACGGAAGGGAAATATTTTTGGGGGATTACCAGAATCTGAAAAGTGCTCCGCCCTGAAGCGGTCCAGATATGTAAGAAAGTCTCTCCGATGCCTACACCCGATATTCCCAACGCCTCGGGAGCTAGCGTTTCAATCGTTACCCTATTATCTTCAGTGGCCACAAATTTAACGACAGGTTCTTTCAAGCGGACAATAAGAGATTGATTCAGTTCAAGCCTAATCGTTTTTTCGGTGGTAGCCAAAACTTCCAATGTGCGGTTAATGGTGGGTGCGCTGGGAGGACCGCTTTCCACTCGCGGCGGCACGCTTCTCAGGAGTGCCGAAGAAAAACCTTGGTCAAGAGCATCTTTCTTTTTAATACCAGAAGAATTTGCTTTTTCCCATTTTGGACTTAGGGTATAAAAAGAAGTGTCGGCTGGGTAGGCCAGGGATCCGCTAGAACATAAAAAAATAAGAAAAAAAAAGGTCGCTTTTTTGGATCCGGCCTTACAAAGCAGTAAGACTCTTTTCTTCAACAATGGTTTTACCTTTACCCAAATCATAAGTTAAGATTGCCTGATAATCTCCCGGAGCTAGACGCCCAACCCATTCTGTTTTTCCGGTTTCGGTCTGTCCTGGGAAAGTGTATATCTTATTTAAATCTCCGCGAGCGCGAACCCTACCATCCTTATCCATAATCAAAAAATTTCCGCCGAGTGTGACATCTACATTGCCGCTATTGAAAAAAGTGGACGATATCTGAAGCGGTTGATTGCCTTCGGAGGGCTTGATTTCAACTAACTTGATTTGCCCATTTTTTTCAGAAAATCCCTTGGTTTCGACGTAAAACAAACTGCCAATGCGCCCCGCGACTAGGACGTTGACCCCCTCCTCATCTTGGGCAGTACCAAGAATGGTTTCAAAGAAAAGGACAGCATAATGACCGCCCTTTGCATCACTGGGGACTGCGATGGTATAGCGGACTACTGTCTTACCAAAAGGACCAATGGTTTCTTCAGCGGGTGAAAAAGTGATCCATTTCCCAGCCGAAAAAGGCGTGGATGCGATCGGTGAAAATATTTTTTCTCCCGTACCGCCTGGGGCATAGACCCAATCTTCCAAATACACTCTTACCTTGATGCTTTCTTCTGTTGGGTTTTCTGCTGTAATCTCGCCTGTATAAGTCTCACCCGGAGCAACCTCTACCTCCACCTTGGGGGCACTGATTCTGATAGTAGCAGCCTGCGAATCTACCGTGAAGGAAAACAAAACCAGTAGGGCAACAAAACCTGTCACCATCAATCTCTTAATCAAGTCGCAGCTCCTTAAGGAAACCAATAAAGAAAATAAAATAAACAAAATCATCGTAGCAGACGAAAATAGATGTGTCAATTGACAACTTCCTATTTAGGATAAACAGAACCCGGGGTGGGCGTGATTAGAGAAAAAAACTCCCCAAAAAAACCGTGTAGGTTTTTTTGGGGAGCTTGCAAAACTTAATTACGCTGTTAGCGTGAGAGTATAGGTGCTGGTATAAACATTTGCTTTCTGATCGGGCGGGGTTGGTTGCCAACCGGTGAATGGAGCAGATCCATTGGCATTTCCACCACTGTAACCATACACGATTTCTATGGAGTGCGCGTCATCTTCCCCTTGTCCTGCGGCATTGCTCGTGTAGAGGAGACGGTTTGCAGTGCTAACCGCATCGCGCCCGGCAGTTGAAGCAAAGGTTCCCTTCATTGCTCCGCCTTGTGTTTTAACCACAGCAAATTCACCAACCGAGCGAGGAAGAGCAGTGCCATCGGCGGCTTTCAATACATCCATTTTAGCCATCAGAGTAAACCGAGCTCCTCCATTGTATCTAATCTCAGGGAAAAGATGAAAAGCCTTTCCTCTAAGAGCGTTAGTCGTAGGATTACCGCTAGCGTCCACATTGGTCAGCGTGCCGTGATTCATCTCCGTTAACGCGGGACCCAAAGTAATAGGATTTTGGCCCGTTTCTTCCTTAATCACCATCCCTAAAGAAAATGACGCGACAACCGTCGCGCTAACTGGGGCTGATGCGCTTGTGGAAGCCGCTTGGCTATTACCAGCCATCGACAGCATAAATCCAAACAACGCTAAAGCTGAGATTATTTTTTTCATGGTCTTCTCCTCTGTTGTTTTATTTTTTTTGCTTAACTCTGTTTTAATTTTTTTCCTTTGGGTAGGAGCGGTCTTTTTCATCAAAAAAAGCCGAGCTACCTAATGACTATCTCTATTAGGTAACTCGGCTTTCCGCCAATCAAGCTCGGCGGATCCGTGGCTTTGCGTCCCGCCCTTGCGAGCGGTTTGCGTTTTTCTAAAAAAGTCTAAAACAAAGAACAACCATTTATTAACTTTTCCCTTACTCGTGTTACGAGTGTACATCAACTTTATCGAGTTGTCAAGTATATGAGTGATTTAAAATTATATGTAACTCTATTAAAATAAATGAGTTACAGATATAAAATTATTTATTTAAAGTAATTAAAAAAGGTGTGATTGAACTATTCGGTAATCGTAAATGTCACCGTCGCGTTATAAGTGCCCCTCATTTGATCGATAGGCACATAACTCGAGGCTCCCGTCGCAGGATCGTCAGTAATTGAAAAATGCGTTTGAATCGCACGATAGTCTCCGATTGAATTACTCTGATAAATCTGCCTCCCCGGAGACGCTCCAACCCAGCTGCCCTTCTCACCGAGAGTTCCGACCAGAGGCTGCGGGCCATCTCCAAAATCATTATCAAAGGCAGAGTAGACTGGAACCACCACGCAAGCACCGCTGGGAATCGTTTTTCCAGATACTTCTGTCAAGGCGTTACTATAACAATTAATATAATAAGGCTTCCCTGTGGGTTGCGGATAAATCATGGCGACAACACTGCCGGTACCCGTACTGCCTGACGTGGATGAACGAAGGGTGATGCCTCCCGTATTGGGGTTGGTAAAAGGCACAAGCACTCCAAAATCCATCGAGGATATGATGGATCCCGTAGAGCTGTTTTTATGCAAAACAATCGTGATCCCTAAAGTGGGGTCAAAATTACCTTCAAATACTCCTCCTCCACCGCCGCCTTCCGTGCATAAAGCGGAGGGCGCACAAACAAACAGAAGAAAAATAAAACTAATGTTTGTCTTAAGTAAACGAATCCGTCCGCAGAAATTGTTTATCATTGACGCCTCGCACCATCTGTTTTTATCCAAATAAAATCTATACAGTCGTAAGGGAATATTTAACGATCGTACTAAATGGCCCCGCTTTAGGTGATTCAGAAGTTTTTAAAGCATAGGTCAAAATAAATTTTTCCGGAGCGCCTCGCGGATTAGAGGTATATACAACCTCCGAGCCCTCCCTCACGGCTACTGGGGATAAGTTGGCTAATGTCCCCGTCTGGGCCTCGGACCCGAAATAAGTAAAATTTTGCGGCGGAAGAGCATGTCCTTGGGGACTTGTGATCTTATTAGAAACGATCTGAACCACCTGGTAAGGTTCATTCAAGTTGCTGTGCACCTTCACAGTCACCGTCTTTTCACGCACTTCGTTGGCGTTCTTGAAGACGCCAAAACTCACCTTAGTCACTTCTGGCAGCTCTATATCCAAATAAAAAATAGGCTCCACTTCTAGCTGGATCGGAATAATCACGGGCTGTAAGGGTGTGTTTTGTGCGGCGGAGTCAACTTTTAACTTAACGGTTCCGCTATAAATACCGGCTTTTTGAGTGGAGTCCGGTGAGGCTATATATTTTAAAGCGAAACTATCGCTAAGACCTGAATCACTAACATAAACTCGTTCTGAATTGCTCGGTACGGAAACGGGAGAATTCTTCGCCGTCAAAACACCCTTATCGCCTCCCAAAGCGACTAATTTTAAATCAGCTTCATTGATGATTTGACCGTCTTGAGAAGTCAGGGGTTCTGCCATCTCCTGAAAAATTGTATAGGCGGCGCTATTACTTTCTACAACAACGGACAATGTGTCGTCAGCCACCAGGCGATCCCTGGAAATACGACCCAAATCTATTTGACGAAGGCCTCTGGAGTTTTGGATATTCAAACTGAATGTGGGGCGGACATTGACCACCACATTTAAAATAACGGTACTTTGCGAAACTCCCGGCTGTGAGCTGACTGGTTGAGCGATCAATTTCAACATCGTCCGGTACAAGCCTCCCGGTTGACCTTCAGGAATCATGATGTTAAACACCAAAACAAACGTGTCTGTATCTCCAGCACCATTGGAGGTGTAAATGGGTGTCCGGCCCATCAGAACAGGGGTCTCCTGCTGAGTTTTGAGCGTACCCAACGAAGAGGAGGGGGAAAAAACAATCAAAGACCTCTGAGGAATCATAGCACCCGTTTCATTGGTCAGAGGTTGATTCATCTCTTGATAAATGGTGTATTGGGTGGTGACCGTACTCGTCATCGTAATCGTGACTTCTTCATTTCTTGCATAAGAGCCGGGCTTGACATCATCAAAACGGATACCGTGAGTTTCTCTCGTCGGTGTTGCATTTAATAGAAATACCGCGTGCGCCTCGCAGGGAACCCCTAAAAACAACCCCACAAGAATGACCCGCACAAAGAAATCTCTGCTAAATAACTTCACCGAAATCTCCATTCTTTGAGTGTTAGAACTCACCAGTCAAGGATACACGGAAAAGATGCTCAGTGTCAATGGTGGGCAGTGAAAAAACACCTGCATTATAAGGGTTTCCCGCAAGATAGGGTGAGAAACCAAAAACACCATATTCTCCCCTCAAAACAGAAGTGGCGTTGAGCTTGTAATCAAGGCTCGCATAGAAATTTTCATGCCCATCATAACTGACCTCCGTCTCGTTAGAAGCTGCGTAGCGGGGAATATCAATCTGACGAGAATAGGTAAAATCACAAAACCAGCTTAATTTTTTGGTCTGCACAAATTCCATACCCAGCCCCACATGGTTGACATTGTCATCAATGCCGCCAGCCGCGCGATAGCCGTTTTGAGCGGCATGCAGTGTGCAAGTAATCCGGCTTTCCGGCTTAAAAATTAGTCTCTCCTTAAAAATGTTGTAATATTGATAAGGTACCGACCCGCCCAAAACACCCCCTTGAAAATACATAAAATTTTGCATGCGATCAATCAGAATACCATCGACGCGCTCCACGGGATCCCGAAAGAAATCATTGAGGAGGCCGCGCGGAAAATCAGGGATGGCATTTGTCCGCTCGTAGATCCCCTCAACCGTTAACCGCGAGTTGACCACGTACTGCAAAGCACCGCTTAACGTAAATTGATCGGCGTTCTGATCGGCTCTGACAGCGGTGTTCCGAACGACAAAATCAGTCAGATCAATATCGTCTTTGGGAAAATAAAATCCTGTAAATACAGGATCAACATCAGCGGTGGTCCTGGGTAAAGCACGCCAGCGGAATAGTCCCTTGGCGGTGACGCTCGGATTAATTTTTAGAGTAATCTCATCACGAGTCACTGTTTCCACGTAAGCGGTATTAATCGCTTTATGCACATTGCGCACGTCAAATTCATTGTAAAAACGATCTTTGAATAATTTTTCTTTCCAATGAAAACGAACCACCATGCGGTTCACATCCAAGCCGTCGCCGAGTTTGAATGACTCCAAATCCGGACGATTGTCAAAACGGATATGGGTCCCCCAAAAACGGTCATCGCGCGTACTCAGATAGGAGGAGTTCAGCGGGTCAAAAGTGGCGTCCATCTGCGCATAACTTAAAAGCCACTGGCTGTGGCCGTCATTATCCTTGTGGTCATAATCCCCCACCAATTCTGCCTTATAAGCAAATCCATCCCGACTGGTTCGCGTTCCCTGGGTCGTGAGTAAGTCCAGTTCACGATGGGATACAGCAACTTCTCCTAAAAAATTCACATTCTCCGTCACCGCATACTTCGTATCAATGCCTAATACATGGTCTGAGTCGGCAACACTGTTATCCACAAGACCTTCACGAAAAGTAAATGTAGCGGCGTTGGTCATCTTTTCGTTGGCGCGGTTCTTGAAACGGATAGCCCCTACAACATTGTCAGCGGCATCAAACTTTTCATCCCAGGGTGTATAAGGCGCGGCGACAGTTGCGACAAAGTAGTTATCATCGGTGGCGGCTTCCATCGATGCCCCGCGAAGAAGCACCAAGCGATTACCCTCGCTGTCGCGCGCATAGTAAGAGAGCGCGTCAGAGTAATAGCCGCGCTTAATTGAGTGGTCTGCAAAATACTGGACGGGCCGGTATTGGTACAACCAAGGGCTTGCCTGCCAATAATCCTTATTATTTGATAATCTTAGAGGATCATCTGTCGTCAATGCCTGATTTTCATCGGCTAACGCAAAGACACGCGCATGCCAATTATCTTCCTTGTAGTCGATCCACATTTTACGAAAAGGCCTGAGTTCAGTATCGATGTTGTGTTCGGGAATGTTGTACGACAAACCTGCGTCGTTACCGGGGATTCCGTCATTATCATCCAAACCCTGCACCACCGTCCCGCTAGTCAAATGACCCTGATGTGCTTTAATGTAGGGGAACGCAACGCGATCCGCAGTTGAATTGCGATACACCTCCCGAATGGTTGAGTTGAAAGCGCCAAAGTATTTCAAATTGTAATCGAGTGTGGTACTTGGATTTTGGTTGTTACGTGTCGTCTGATCGCCGGTCGTACCCACCCAGGACCAGGGGTCAATGACGATTTGCGTATAAAAATCCCATTTTTTTTCGGGGGAAAATTCGACGTTTAGTTGATACTGGTTATAGATCCCCGGGTCATACGTATTTTCGCGCCTCTCTCCAAAAATATAGTCGGATTGCGGGCCTTGCAGAGTCTGGATAGCCAACGCAGAGTTGGCGTCATTGAAAATAAAATCTTCTCCATTGCTTCCGGCGGCCAGGCGATACCGCCCCCACGTTCGAACCATTCCCATCGAGGCGCCTTTTTTCTCTTTAGCGGGATCCTTGGGAGCTGACTCAGGCTCAGAACTATATTCTTCCCCGGTTTCACTTAAGGGTTTTACAACCAACGTTTTTTGATTCAGGGGAGCTTCGGGAGCCCCTTCGTTGCGGGATTCCATAGCCGGCACTTTTGAACTTTCAATTATTTTTTGAACGTACTGGTTAAAGGCTTCAATCTCATCCTCTGAATATTCCGGAAAATCTTTGAAATCAGTGGTGGGCCCTACAACTTTTTTGGCCGAAAAATCTCCTTGGGCGGCTGGGGAACTAGAAGCGGTTTCAGCAAAAGAAAAAGGTATAAAAAGAAATATAAAAAGGGTGCTGTAAATTAAGTATAAAAAAAATCCCTTTGGTTTCATTGGGGTATTATTCCATACCGGGTGAGTCGCTTTCAACAAATTAGTACGCTTTAAGAACCTTGCTTGCTTTCAACTTCCACACGACTCTTAAGATCAAACGGATTGAATCCGGTCCAAGCAAAGATTCCGTAAGCGGTGCCTGAAACAGAACCTGTCCTCAACCCCTTAGGAGTCCGCCATCCATGCCCAGTCTCAGCATTGTCCGCCGATGCATAAGGAAGACAACCGCGGCCCTTTCCAATCTTAGAAGGGCTGGTAATAATTAGCTTTTGAAGCTCTGAAAGATAATAATTGGCCTTATCCCGGTAAAACCCCGCTTTCTCCGAATTTCCCATGGATTCAAAATAACGGCTTAGTATCTGATAAGACACGACCACTTGCGCTGTCCACTCGCTAGAGATGATTCCCCCTCTACCGACATTCTGCGCCTTGGCAAAATCAAAACCAGTGGCTTTTGCTACTTTTCCTCCGGGCTGCTGGTACGAAACGGTGACCTTGCAGTGCTCTTCCGCAAATTCCATGATCGCCTCCGGGTCAAAATCAGAAGCGCTAAGTTTTTCAGGGCCCAGAGCAGCAACCGCCCAGCTAAATGTGTCGGTGGCAATCGTGGCATCCCCTTTTCCACGGTTCATCCGCCTCTCTGTCATGCTGTAGGCGTATTTCCGAATCCAGTTAAAAACCTTCTCCTGCGCCTCTTTATATTTTGGATCCTTGGTTATTTCATAGAGCATGCCAAAAAAAGCATAGGCGTCAAGATTGTGCTCGGTGCTGTACCAGCTAAATTGCGGCCCGCCTTTGAGGCCACCCTCCGCATCTTGCCCAGAAATAAGCCAATCCCCAATACTTTTTGCAAGATCAACGAATTTCCCGTCTTTGATCCGGTGCTCATACTGCAACGCCGCAATCCCAATCCAGACGTTGGGACCCACATGCACTAGGCTTTCGATAGGCTGCCCACCCAGTGTGTCGTAGGCATTTAGAAAAGCGCCGTCCTGTTTCTGCGCGCTATGGTCAAAAAACGAAAGAATCGCTGCCGCTTCCTCAACATCACCAAACAAAAGAAACGTCTGACAAACTAGCGAAAGATCATAAGTAAAAGCAACATTTTCTAGCGACGAATCTCCTTCAAAACTAGCCACAAGGCCGGTCTTTAGATTGCGATGCGACTGTAGCCACTCAACCATCTGATGAAGCGCTGCCGTTGCGGTAAGCCTTTCCGACTTTTGAATATCCTGATAGGTTGTGTTGAGTGCCGCCTGCCCGGACTCAATGCTTTTTAGGCGCTCAGAAATATCTCTCTGTTTTTCGAGATTGACGGCCAGTTCTTGACGGTAAGCCTCTTGCACCGACGCGCTCTCATTTTGCAGGGCATCCAACTTCGATTCGAGGCCTTTGATTTTACCGTGAGCCTGTTTCAAATCTCCCGACAACTTAAGCTTTGCGTTTTGTATTTCAACCAACTTGGAGGAGACGTCTGATTTTTTTTCGGCGTTTTGGATTAATTGCTGGACAAGCTTTTTGTTTTGTTGGAGAAGTCTTTGTTCACCAAGATAAAAATTAGCGGTTAGGAGGAATAAAAAAATCCCCAGCACAACCGCTGCACGGGGAATCCAAATTAACCTCTGGGCATAACGGACAATGCGCCGGCGTGCGGATTCATTAATCTTGGTGTAGTGAACGCCAATGTAATAACGGGGGGGTGAGAGCTTGTCTTCTTTTCTCAGCCAGGTAACCGACGCCTCCGCCTGAATCGGTTTTCGCGTAAACGGCGGATTGATGGATAGCTCTAGTTTCGCATTAGGACGAGTAAGGTCTCTCTCCGTTTCTTTTCCGAAGCTTTTAAGTTCAATGCAAATACCTCCAAGACTGACATCCCGGGTAAAACCCTGCAAAAGATATCTGGACGCATTTTCTCCCAGTTCATTCAACACCATGAACTCAACGGGAAAAACGGTCTCCATGCGGACGTATTTTCGTTTTTCCATCATTGGTTTCAACCGCCCTATTTTCTAGGCTCCCTTTTCTTAGACGGCGCTGGCTCCTGCTTGCGCGTCCAGAGATCTTTCAGAACCCAATAAGCTTCTTTGGGAATTCGCTCATTGATGCCGCTTTTTTTATTTTTTGGACCTTGGCCTACCACGCCCCACCACTCCTCATTCATATTCATGGAGTCGACACCCTTGGCGTCGGAATAATACGAAGCGTTGTGCCAGTGGCCCGCGGTGTCGTGAACAGACCATGTATGAGGAAGATTTTCATTCCCTTTCCACCATTCGTCCATCCATTCAAAAATCACCCCTCCCAAGCAGTTGCCCACCCCTTTTTTGCCGCTGGTGTTTCTTTCGATGTCCTGCCACTGATACTTCAAAAAATCCGCCTGACTGGCTTCATCGGGTTCTTGGGTAGAGGCGTTGAAGCTATCCGCGCCCCACTCCGTCATCATCACGGGAATATCAAATTTTTGCTTGATCTGACGAAAAAGGTTGCCAAAACCAGACCCCCGGTAAGCAATCATCGCCAGGACGTCGATATCCGGGCAAACCGGCTTTGCCAGATCCAGACTGGACACTTCGCCCACACCCATGGACACCGGATGTTTTGGGTCAATTTTTTTGATCTCCTTGGCCAGATCATTCACAAAAGAATAATAGATTTTTGCTTTTTGACGCCGCTGTTCTTGGGGGTCCTCAATTTTATCAATCTCGTCGCTGGTCCAGCGCTGAACGTTTAAATCAAAGCTGTAGTTATTTTCATTCCCCAAAACCCACATCAACACGCCCGGATGATCCTTGTAGACACGCACCATTTCCAATACCTCGTCACGAATCTTTTGTCGAAATTCCTCATCCGTATAATTAGGGGCGGGCCAATTCCAAAAACCAAGATAATGCCCCACTAAAAAATAGATCCCATGCCGGTAGTGAAGGTCATCAAAAACCTCTTTGACTTCACGCGGATTTTTACCCAAGCGGTAAAAACGAACCGTATTCACGCCCATTTCTTTCATCAACTTTCCATCGGTAAGCCAGGGCTTGGCTGGATCTCCCCAAAAATTGTACTCGTAATCTTTGCCAATGGGCACAGGGGAATAACAAACACCGCGAATCATAAACGGTTTGCCATTCACTAAAAGTTTATCGCCGTCCGCCGGGCTTCGCTGGATCTTGATATCCGGAACTTGTTTGGATCGGAAATATTGACTACCGTAATAGAAAATAAAAAGGGCGGCGCAAACCGCTATCGTCAAAACTAAAATCGAGGTTGTTTTTTTCAAAAAAAATCCCTTAAGTAAAAAAGACAGCGATAGCAAAACAAAGAAAAATCTCTTTAATTTGCTATCGCTGTCTTATGATTCAATTATTCGAACTTAATATCGTCAATGTAAAACGTAGCGCCTTCCGGATTCACATCCAGATTGGTCGCCCAGCAAAATCCGCCGCTGATTGAGGAAAGATCTTTTCCGCTCAAATCAATGGTGAACTGCTGCCATTCGGTCGTCAGGACCACGGGTCCAATGCCGGCCACATCCGAATCGGCGTACTCGCCGGTGATGCCGCCAATCTTGAACTCCTCAATCCTCTCACCGCCCTTTTCACCGCGAACCCAAAAAGTCAGCTTCGTAGCGCCGGTAAGATCATAACCGCCGGGCCTGGTTCCCCAATTGTTTGGGGGATTCTGCCAATAGATACCCGCCCAACGCGCACCTTGAGTCGCCTTATTGGTATAGATAAACTGCACCGACGTACTGCCGCCGTGTGGATTGGTCAGATACTTATCGTTCATCTTGATATCACCATAATCCCCCATCCAGCCCGAGGGAATGTAATGATTGTCTGGAGATTTGGCATCCGTATATACAGGGAAAGTTTTAAAAACACCTTCCGCTGCATAAGCAACCGCGCCAAAGCTGACAAACGCCGCTAACACTAGCACGAGCAACTTTGCTTTCATATTTCCTCCTTATTCGTGATTGTAATCCTAAAATAAACCAGACCTCAGTAGCAACCTGATTTCTAGATTTATTCAACCGTTCCCTAAATTACTTTATTTCTCGTTCCAAACTTTCTTAAAATAATGATATGACTTTCGCAGCTGTCTTAAGTACGGAGATTGACTGCCGTCCCCTTGGCTAGCCACGCCAAGCCACTCTTCGTGCATCCATCCATCCGGAAAAGCGGCGGCAAAATCACCGATGGTTTCATGATCCGAAGGACTAAACTTTGGCGGAAGGCCTGATTTCCACCATTCATCGACATATTCAAAAAGAACGCCGCCAATCGCATTGCCTAGGCCAGAACCGGCGGAATTGTAAACCATATCCTCCCAATTGCCGCGATGATACTCCATCTGCTTTTCTTCAGCGTAGTCCTGATCCTTGCCGCTAACATACGCAGGACAGCCAAATTCGGTAAAAAGGGCCGGCTTGTCCATCCAGTGACGCACATCAGACCAAAACGAGCGCCCAAATCCAAAAGACCCGCGATAAACATTGGAGCCAAAAATATCGATATTACTGCTGTTTTGGCTCAAAATATCGATGGTTACGACTTCTCCGTTGGAGAAACCCACCGGCCTCGTAGGGTCCAGCGATTTTATCATGCCGGCAACTTGATTGACAAACTCATAATGCGCTTGGGGCTGTTTTTTGGCATTGCTTCCCAAACCGGCTTTATTGGACTTAGGATCCGGATCTCCCACCTCCCCATAATTGGACTCGTTGCCGAGCATCCACATCAGGACATAAGGCTCGTCTTTGTATTCTTCTATCATTTTTTTGACGCTGTTAATCATGTTTTCTTTATGTTTTGGATTTGTATAATCCGTACCTTCATACCAACCGGCGCCGCTTCCCGCCGCATACATCCCTAACATATCGCCCATGATGACGTTGATTCCATAGTCTTTGTAGAGTTCTCTCATGAGCTCTTTGTTTCCGGCGTGATGATAAAGGCGGATCGTGTTGACACCCATTTCTTTCATCAGCTGGAAATCACCCACCACCGGCTCATCGGCATCCTGTTGGTTATTTTTATTTTTATCGACCCAAGCGTCGTAGGGTCCGTCAGCTTTTCCGTTTTTGTTAAGATCCGCGCTCATCCAATCGTTGTTGGGATCAAAATTACCCTCGTTGGGAGAGCGGCCGATCGGTGACGGGGCATACGCAATCGCCTTGACCATAAACGGCTTGCCGTCGACACGCAGCTGCCAGTGTTGATTTTCAAATTTGACCAACTGGGCACGTCCTGTGCCTACGGTTTTGATAATTTTAAGCTTTGTAATGTCCACGCGTTTTGACTTTAGCTCAGAGGGATTGACCTTGACGAGCTTGCCGGGATTGACAAAATAGAGGTCATCGTTGGTATCAAAATTGAAGCCATTTTCAATCCTGATTTCCGCGCCGCTCAGTTGGATGCCAAGCTCCGGATGTTTGCGTGTCAAATAATCAACACGGTCATGCGCCAACCGTGACATGTAAAGCGGTGTATGCCAAAAACTCCATCCCACCTGGCGGGGAAAATGCACAAGAATCGCGTGATAGGCCTTGATGGCCTGCGCTGTCTGTCCCAACTTCTCAAGCGAGAGTGCTGTATAAAATTGCTGTACCGCTGGTGTGTCGCTGGTCGTTGCCCATTTATAAAATGCCAGCTGCTGGTCATCCCGATTGACATAATCCCAGGCGCTTCCCCTTAACTTGCCCCGAGTAACCAGTAGGCGAAAAACCGGATCTTTGAAAACGGAGACATTAGGGTAAACACCTTCTCCCACCGCCGCCGCAAGACTTTTACGTTGCGTCATCTTGTAAGCGTACTTATCCGTACCCAGGCCTTCAAAAGTTCCGTATTTTTCATAATCAATAAAAGTTTCACTGCCGGGATCAAAAAGTTTAAACTCTACTTCCATTTGCTCGCCGTGAGAATTCATCACTTGGGTGCCGGATTCAGCGGCTACAACGGATGGTTTTTTTGAGACTTCGGAGGCAAAAGCAGGGACTTGTAAAAGAATAAATAAAGCCAGCACAAACGTTCCAAATTTGATGCGAATCATGGATTTAACCTTTGACTGCTCCAGCGGTGATACCCTTAATTATATGCTTTTGTAGCAAAAGGTAAACAACTAAAACGGGAAGCACGGTAATCACAATCCCGGCCATGAGCAGCGGATACTGTGTGATATGAGCCCCTTGAAATACCATAAGGCCTCTTTGAAGCGGCATAAGTTGTTTGGATGAAAGGACTAACATCGCAAGGAGGTATTCATTCCACACCGCCAAAATATTAAAAATGGCTAGCACTGCCAGCGCCGGTCGTGCCAGGGGAAGAGCAATGTGCCAGTAAATACGAAAGCGGCCGCACCCATCAATCGCAGCGGAATCCTCAAGTTCTTTTGGAAGATCATCAAAAAAAGTTTTTAATAAAAAAATGCCTAACGCCAGGCCGCCGTTTATTTGGGGCAAAATATAGCCCAACTGGTGGTCGACTAAGTGCAATTTATTTAGCAGAACGTAGAGCGCGATAAACGATCCGGGAATCGGAATCATCATCGTCGAAATAAGAATCAAGAATAAAACATTTTTTCCATAAAATTGAAGTCTTGAAAAAGCATAGGCCGCCATGGAGGCAACGAAGAGCACTCCTACCACAACCACCACGGTATAAAAAAGGCTGTTTAAAAAATAAATGCTAAAATCCGCTTTTGCCCAAGCGTAATAGTAATTTTCCCACTGAGGGTTTTTAGGAAATAAGCTTAAATCGTTGAAAACAGTTTGTTGGGTTTTGAGGCTGGAGGCAAACGCCCACCAAAGAGGAAAAAGACAGCTAAGGGATACAATCGCAAGGAAGCAGTGGATAAAAAAACTAATGGTGCCTTTTTTTACTTTTTCATAATTGACTTCCATCATTCCTGCCCTCATCAGACCTGCCTCATCATTTTAGAAACACGAATCTGAATCATGGAAATAGCCAGTAGAATCAAGCCAAAAACCACACCCATCGCGCACGCATAACCAAATTTGGACGATCCGATCATCATGGCGACGATGCGCGTGATAGGAACCTCCGTGTGATAACCGGGACCGCCTCCCGTCGTTGAAATGATAATATCGAAAATTTGCATCGTCCCGAGAATGGTCAAAATAGAAACAAGAATAAACACGGGGATCATGAGCGGCGCTGTGATTCGCTTGAAAACAATCCACGAGTTGGCACCGTCCACACGCGCCGCCTCATAAAGTTCACGCGGAATACTCTGAAGCCCCGCCAGAAGAATTACAAATCCCCAGCCAAAACCTTTCCACATATGGATTACGGACACAGAAATAAGTGCTGTCTGGGGGTCAGAAAGCCAGGCGCGCGTGAGATTGCCAAGCCCAATAAAAGTCAGAAAATGATTTAACAGGCCGTAATTTCCGTCGTAAATCCAGTTCCATATAAGACCCACTACAATTCCCGAAAGCACTGGGGGTAGATAAAAAATGACACGGTAAACATTTCCTCCCCGTATATCACGGTCACACAAAAAAGCCAGAAGCAGTGCCAAGGAATTTTGAACCACCAATGCCAAGAAAGTCACATAAAACGCATTTTTCATTGAATGCCAAAAAACAGGGTTGTCCATCAAGAGATCTTTAAAGTTGTCCAACCCAACAAAAGGCGCTACCGGGGAGATACCATCCCACGAAGTGGTCGAAAGCTGAAAAACCTTGAAAAAAGGATACGCTGAAAAAATAATAAAAAAAAGAAACGCGGGAAGGATAAATAGATAGCCGCCCAGGAGCGTTCGAATTTTTTGAAAATTCATGAAAAAGTCCTAATGGCGCACCCTTTTGTTTTGGGTCTTAAAGCTTATTTAGCGTTTTTAGCCAGTTCTTTTTCTTTGGTCTTTTGAACGTTCTGAGCCACTTCATCGGGAGTCTTTTCCCCGATCAGGATGGACTGAATACCTTTATTAAAGGCCTCGGTGACTTCCGGATACTCGTGCACAGGATACACATTGGGATGTGTTGCATTATCCATGTCGTCGGCAAACCCGGACAAAATCGGCGATATATGCTGCAAGCTAGCTTTGACGGAGGGTAGATTTTCCGTCGCTTGAGACAAATAGGACTGCTGTTTTTCAGCGGTAAGCCAGCGTAAAAATGTGACTGCCCCGTCGCGTCGCGGAGATCCGTTGTTCACCACCAATGAGCCGCCTGCTCCGCCCCACACTCTGATAGGGTAAGCGCTTGAAACGGCTGGCGGCGGAATCGGCGCATATTCCAAACCAGGATTCATCCCTTTGTAAACATTCACGCACCAGGAACCGTTGAACGCATAAGTCGCGCGCTCATTGGCAAACGTCTGCTCGGCCGTTTTGTTAACCATGGTGACTGCGCCTTCTACCAAAATCTTCTCATCAGCCATCTGCTTAAATAAGGACAATACCTTAATCCAATCCGGATCGTTATAGGAAACCTTGCCTTCGTAGGTAGCAAAAACTTTTTTCTCACCCATGATGTTCATCGCCCAGTTAGAAGCAAGCGCATCAATCATCCAGATTTCGCCGAAACCCGAAACAAAACCAGGAAGACCGCTTTTTTTGAGCGCGCGATTATGCTCGATAAACTCATCCCAGGTACGAGGAGGATTGTTGGGATCCAATCCCGCTTTCGCATAAAGTTTTTTATTGTAAACCATCTGAATCGTGCTGGCATCCAGCGGGATTCCATAAATACCCGGCTCAATACCAAATTCATTACCCTGAGCAAATTCGTTAACCGCCAAAGCCTTTGCAAAAAAAGAATTTTTCCATACATCAGTCTCGTTTCCGAGCTTGGCGCTAAGCTCCTCGTTTAAATTTTTGACATAGCCGGAGCGGATAAAGCTGGCAAAATCTCTTTTTTCTCCGAGAATTCCATAAATATCAGGAAGCGTGCCGGTCTG
The DNA here is from genome assembly GCA_945877765.1 of Candidatus Omnitrophota bacterium. GTDB lineage: Bacteria > Omnitrophota > Gorgyraeia > 2-02-FULL-51-18 > 2-02-FULL-51-18 > CAMDWQ01. The sequence goes on from CAMDWQ010000004.1 coordinate 108,361, forward strand.
CGCGGAAGCCTTCACCCTTTGGGCATAAGCTTCGGAGGGAGCGAAAAGCTCAAGCTTCACCTTCACTTGAGTCTCATTTTCAAAACGATTGACTAGTTCATTCAAGGCATCCTCACGGTCGGACATCCAATGCCACACCGTGATGCTCTTCGAATTCAAATTTTTTTGCTTATGGCTTTCACCGGAGCAGCCGGTAAGCGCAAGAGCTAAAAAAGAAACCATGAAAAAACGCAGATAGGTTTTCATAAATTTAATTGGTGTATGTTAACAAATGAGTCAAAGGAGTGTCAATCGATTCTTCCTGATAGTTTGTTAATGGAAAGAATTTTTTTATTCGCGGGTAGTTTTTGCATTTCTTCAAGAGAAAACGGTGCCCGCTGCCTCCAATTAGTTTCATTGACGATTCCCGGCACATTAATTCGATAGCTAGCATCCTTGTCTTGGGGTATACCCGCCAAACCTAGCCAGTCCTGGAGGAGTTGAATACTAAAAACTGACTTGGTGCTGCTGATAGCCGTCAAGCAGGCTTCCGCAAATTTGACCGAAGGCTCCGCTTCGAATGGTTCCGCAAGGCCGATCCATTGCCAAAATTTTTGACGCTCATCCTCATCGCCGGCTTCCCACTTCCACCAGGCCCACAGGGGCGATGTGTCGTGTGTGGACA